>JAGWZB010000028.1 GCA_018969045.1 Planctomycetota bacterium
TGAAGCTTCCAACGGTCGAGTAGACCTTACGGAACGAGTCTGGTCGTTCCCATGCGACGGTAAAAGCGCAAATGGCTCCGGAGCTTGAACCGGCAATGGCTCGCAAGTTCGGGTCATCGGAAATGCGATAGCGTTTCTTGACTTCAGGGATAATTTCTTCGTGGAGAAATCGGGCGTATCGGTCTCCGAGGCTATCGTATTCATAGCTTCGATTCGAGAATCGATTGTTGTTAAGCGGTTGAGATTTGTCGTGTCCAGGGTTCAGAAAGATAGCGATCGTAGGAGGCATATCACCGCGGGCGATCAGGTTGTCAAAGACGATCGGAACGCGCCAGCGACCGTTGATATTTTGCATTCGCTCGCCGTCTTGAAAAACCATCAAGGCAGCCGGTTGGTTTTCGTTGTACTGGGCCGGGACATAGATCCACCAATCCCGAGTCGTGCCTGGGAAAACAGTGGATTCCCAAGCTTCCATTTTCTCGACTTTGCCATGTGGAACATCGTCTCGGGCGATGGCATCGGGATGAGGTTCCCATTTCGGTTTGGTTTCGACGATGGGAATATTGGTCGATTCGGAGTCTTGTGCCCAGAGCCATCGAAGCGCGTTGGGAAGGTCTTCTCCAGCGTATTTGCCGCTATGGCCACCTTCGGTCATCACAAGTTTGTAGTTGTATCCTGCAAACTGCAAGGCGGCTGCCATGTCTTGGTTACCAAGAGGCCAATCCCCATGCAAATTATTCAAGTCTTCTTTGCCTTCCTGCAAATAGACCTTAATCGCTTTTGGCGATTGTTTTGTTTTTCGAATCAGGCCCGGATAAGCCCATCCGCCACGGATATTGGTGAAGCTACCGATATGGCTGAGGACTTTCCCGAATTGATCAGGCCGCTGCCATGCGACCGTAAATGCGCAGATGCCGCTTGAAGAGATCCCGCAAACCGCTCGATCAGAGGGGTCCTTTGAAATGTTGAGATCTTTAAGGACGACCGGCAGAAACTCATCGACGAGGAATTTGCTATATCGGTCCCCGAGGGAATCGTATTCGAAGGAACGGTTGCTGCGGTCAGAGCTGCCTGGGTTGCTAGCCGCGATCGAACCTGGGTTAACAAACACAGCCACTGTCACTGGCATTTGTTTTTGGTGGATCAAGTTATCCAAAACGATCGGCGCTCGGAACGCCCCGTCGGCTTGGGCATATCCAGATCCATCCATAAAGACCATCAGACTCGCAGGTTCTGAGGGGTTGTACTGGGCCGGAATATAGAGGCTATAAGCTCGCGAGGTACCTGGATAGGTTGCACTCTGGGTCCATTGGCCTTTGGTGATTTTTCCGCTAGGCACTCCCGGTTGCGCGACGCGATCCGGGTTCTCTTGGGCATTTAAGCTCCAACCAGCCAGCAACCATAAAACCAGGCACAGCGCAAGCCATGAAGGTTTCAGCGCTAAGGCTCGTGCTCTGAAGACCGGCATCCGCAAATAAGCCATACTGAAGGATCGCTTCGTCATTTTCTCATACAATTCGCAAGAAGGGGCACAATGGGCAGGTCGACCATTATAACCCAATCGCGTTGAGAATATCTGACGTGATGGACCGCCGCGCCAACAAATTAGCCCGTGGTTTCAAAGCGACGGTCTTGAAAGAGTTCAGCTAAATCCTCGCAAGAGATTGCGGATCCATTGACCGGTCAAATGCGAAGGCAGGCAGCGGGTCGCTTGGATATCCTCGGGACCGTGAGGCCAGTCGGCGCATCGGTCTACGTATTGCTGTACCCACTGGTTTGAGTATGGATACAGCGATAATCGCTCAACCCATCGGCTAGGAATCTTGCCCACAGAGGAATGAACTGTTGCAAGAGCGGCGTAGATGGGCATCACTCCTCGAAGATCACCATGAAGTTGCGATAGATCCCTTAGGCCCTCTTCGATGCGATCTGGGTAACGAACATAACCGTAGATCGCAAGCAACGCATTGTCGACCAAATGATCTTGCCATCGATCTTTGCCACTTAGGATCTTACTTGCCTGAAGCACCGATTGATTTTTGGATTTGGCATCGATCAACGCATCGATACGGTTCTCGATCTCCTTGGATCCGGTTGCTGCTTTGAGGTCTTCAAGCAATCCCGATACGCTGGCTTGATGAGCAGTTCTTTGAAACTGTGCGATTTGGGTGGCTGTAGCCACCAGAAAACTAGCTTGCGTTACCCAACGATTTGCATAACTGATTTGCGTCGATTCCTGGATCCAGTCCAAGGCTCCATCGTGATGGCCCTGCATGATCACGCTCAAGACCAGTGCGCGCATCAGAGGATCATCACCCAACCGAGCGCCGAATCGGTCTGGTCCCACCAACGACCCGATCCAGTACTTCGCACAAGCGATCGGCTGAAACCGCTGGTACCATCTCAAACGCTGTGTCAAGGAAGCGACAAACTGCTCGGACATTGCCTGCGAAAGCAATACGGCTTGGACCGTCACGAGCATCCCTTCGGTTCGATGGGACGGAACCAACCTTCCTGGATCGACTGGCTGAGTGCTTCCAAAGATCCGCTTGCGGGCCGAGGAACTGAGCCTTGCAAAGCTTTCCCCAAGAGCGCATCCGATCAATGCACCTTCGATCGATTCTTGTCTCCGCACAGCCGGAATGATCGTTGACCACGCGTAAGGTCGAGACCAAGAAATTCTATCGGGATTACTCACAGGCTTATCGGCGTAAATCTCTAGCATGGGAAAGACCTCCGGCCTTGCGCCAAGCCCGACCGATGGTCGATATTCCAATGTGGTCGACATAAAAAGTCTTTTCTCGCCCGCTTAAGTCAATCCATTCAACTCCGGTGGCTTGGTCATCGGAAATATTTCTGCAAGACTACAACTTGGGTAGGGGTTCCTTGAAATCCTCGGAGGGGATTTTCGCATTTACCGGAATAAATGGTACAATCTCCATGAAGATTCTCGTTTTAGAGTACTAATCCACAAGGTTCCAGCGATGTTCTCATCTAGCAATCGAAGGCTTTTTCTTACGCGTGCCGCGATCGCAAGCGGTCTGGGCTCAGGGCTGATCGGGCGAACCCTCGCCTGGGAGCCCCCTACTGCCTCGGCGACCAAGGGTCCCTTCTATCCAATCCCAGAGATTTCTAAGCAGAAGTACTACGACACGGACCTAACGCGGCTCGATGCCCAAAGCCCAATCGCCCAAGGTCAGCAGATCCTCGTTCGCGGCGTGGTCGTCGACATGGATGAAAAACCCTTGGATCAAGTCATCGTCGAGGTCTGGCAAGCTTGTGATACCGGACGATACAACCACCCCCAAGACAAGAACGACCGGCCCATCGATCCAAACTTCCAATACTGGGCACGTATCCTAACTGGTCCCGATGGAGCGTTTTCGTTTCGCACCATCCAACCGGGCAAATACCCAGGTCGTACACCCCATATCCACTACCGACTTGTCGCCCCGAACCGTCCCGAATTGGTGACCCAAATGTACTTTGAGTCCCAATCGGAATTCAATCTCAAGGATGGTATCTACATGGACCTTAAGCCCCAGCAGCGCAAGGCGGTGACTGTCGGCTTTGAAAACAAACCCATCGGACCTGAGCCCAAAGACGCCTCAGGCCAACCGGTCGAAAAACTTCCTACAGGACACTTCCGAGTGGTCCTGGGTCCCAAAAGCGACGCCAAATCAACCCAACCGATGTAACCACGCTTACGGGAAGAAAATCCGCAGTAGGTTTTCCACTTAACAGTCATAGTCTTCGGTGACGCTCAAAGGTATCTGCAATAGCTCCGCCAAACGCTGCGATGCCTCGATCGCCTCTGGGTGCTCAGCGTTGGTAGCAACAATCAGTGGACCTCGAAACATTGGTTCTAAGTCTCGCAGGGAATCCTCTGTACCTGCTGAAAGCCAAGAGCCCCCGGGTCCCTTGGCTGGCAGTAAATGAACGTACTCCAATCGGCTAACCTGAGCTTTGCGTATCCACCAACAGACATCTGCAAAGGCTCGCAAGTAAAGATCGTTGGTTGTTGGTTCGATTAGCAAGCCCAGATTTGGATAAGAAATTTGCAACTTGTCGGGGATTTGCATCGCGGTTCCACTGCCAATCCAATCCCAGGAATGGTTTCGATTCCCTTTCCAGATCAGCGCGGAAGTTTGGTACTTTGCTTGATGGCACTCAGGCATTGCTTCTCTCCAGCAATCGCTGATGCGAATCGAACATTCCGTTTTCGAACCGGGAATCAAATCATGCCTGGGATTATGGCCCCAGTGGCTATTGGATTCAGGTGGAAAAACAACCGCCGAGACTTGGGCATGTCCAAATTGCCAAACCCATTCTTTGGTATTGCTACAAGAGGTATCCGACGGTTCGCCAAAAGCCGGTCTCAAGCGATCGTAAACCATCTTCAAATTGGCCAAGGCGTTGTCGTATAAGCGAATGTATCCGATCCAAACACCCGGTGTTTGAGATCGAATCGTGGAAGGACCTACATAGAATTGCCAGGGTTCTGCAAGCAGCGAACTCAGAGGACTTGTGCAAGGAACTCTGCAACTATGATATCCTTCGAAGCACCGATCGGGTTCCGAGCCATATTGATCCATCAGCTCTTGGCAACTCAGCCGAAAGGGTAAACCCCAATCGTCAAGGAAACTCCAAAGTTGATCTTCTGGTATCGACATCGGCTTGATCTAGGGACAAGTTGACTAACAGCTAATGACAGGGCGGCTGGCTAGAAAGCTGCACCAATGCTTCTCGTGTTCTCTGAGCCATTGCAGGATCGAGGATCAGATAACGATGCTTGCCCTGTGGGTCTTGTTCAAAGAGGCTCAGCGCATCGTCGGTTATCGTGACTTTACCCGGTTTACTGACTTGAAAATACCCTCGATCCGGACGCACAGCGGCTAAGACGCTTGTCAGGTCCCATGTGGGACGATCGTGTGGAGGTGGAATGTAGGCGATGTAAGCCTCCGCAACTGGATGGTGGGGCACATAGCGGTAGTCTTTCAAAATACTTTGGTGAGGATAGGTCAAATTCAGCCCGATCTCGAATCCGCTCCAGAGAATAGGTACATCGCACAACTCAACGAGCTTTTTAATCGATGCGACATCTTCGGCGACGTTGTACTCTCGGTGATCGACCAACTGACCTTTGTCATTAGGGATCTTGGTGAAGGCCCCGGCCATGATAGAAACGAGCCTGACCTTTTTGGCGAACAATTCGCGTCCAGGCAAGGGATGCACAGCATCGGCCGGAGATACCAGCAAGTTCGCTAGGTTCGTCGAAAAACCAACTTGGACCACCACAACCGAAGCATCCTCAGCGGCCGCTAAAGTTCGACGAAGTACTTCGACGGCCGTCGGAGCATCGTTGCCCGAAAGCAGGTCATGATCGAAGCGTAATTTGCCATTATCGGTGATCTTTGCGACTTGATTGTATTTCCCAGCATCGGTGGTTTTGCCTGAGTTGCGGCAAACTCCGATCGGGATGTTGCCCCTTCGGTAAAACGTATTTACACAGTCGACAAAGGGGGCCGCAAGCTCATGGTCTTTGGTGATCGTTACTGCCAGCAATTGGCATTCACCTCGTGACTCCAAGGAGTGGATCATCGCTAGAGCCAACGCGTCGTCGCAGTCGTTGCCCATGTCGGTGTCGAAAATGAGCTTGGCCGGCACATCCTGCCCAAAACCGTTGGATTGGATGCCCATAACGACCAGGCAAACCCAAATGAAGCAATGAACAAAAAGGAAGCTTGCTGATGCAAATCGGTGTTTCATAAATGGATGGGTTTGAAAGAAACTGCATGGGTCAAGTGGTCCACGATTGTAACCCAGATAGAGTCCTGGCCGAAGGATTTTCCGGGGTATAGATCGCAAAGATATTGCAAAACCGATTGAGAAGACCTAGGGTGCAACGTATCCTAATACGAGCGTATTGGCTTATCGACTTGCAATTTTTTGACGACTTTTTGGGGTGCCTCATCCATGTTCCAACTCCCTAACAACACGTCCAGGCGACGAATGGACGCAACAGCCCGATTGCCAGCGGTGTACCTAGCCTTTGCATGGCTAGTGTTTCTTTCATGCGACCTACGCGCTCAAGAAAAATATCTTCAATGGGCTGACAACACAGGTCGGTTTAAAGTCGATGCCCAGTTTGTACGCATCGAAGGGGAACAAGTTGTCTTAAAACGGCTAGACGGTCGAGAGATCAAAATCCCCTTCGACCGACTTAGCCCCGAAAGTTTGGAGTTAGCGAAATCCAAAGGTGGGATGTCCAGTCCGAAAACGACGAGTCCCAGGAACTCAAGCCCCAGCCCTAGCCCCGGTTCAAGCAGTCCAGGGAAATCCAATTCGGACCCTAAGGCGAATGATGGTCCCGATGCGGCCAATTCATCGGCGAGTCATCCTGTGACAAAGTTTCAGGACAACATGGATCCAAAAGAGTTCGTCGATTTGATCTATCAGCAAACATCCAAGGACAACTACATCGTCCTCTGGGATGCGATGCCCGCCTCCAAACAAAAGCAACTCGAGGAACTCATGGTGGCTTTTGCCAGCAAGCTGGATTCCCGAAGCTTTGACATGCTCCGTAGAACTCGAACTTCGATCATCGATATTTTGCGCAAGCAGCAGAAGTTCATCTTAAACAGCTCCGTACTGCAAATCCCGAGCGACTTGGTCACACAGATCGAGCCTAGTTATCCCGGGATGGTTGATTTCGCCGACAATTTAGTCTCCAAAGATCTCTTCGATGGCAAGCGGATGCAAAAAGGGGATATGCGAGGACTGCTTGATGGATACACGACCAAGCTTTCGAAGTCAGCCGAGAAGATGATTCTTGCCTTACCGAAAGACAATCCGATCCGTTCTCAGTACGAACAAGCCAAGAGTCTTACGTTATCTGGGCCAAATTATCGAATCGATAAAACGTCGTCGACGACCGCGACTCTCTTGGTTGATGAAACACCTGGGGCTCCGCCTCCACCCCCTCCGATCAACTTGGTCCTAAGCGAAGGACGCTGGTTGCCAAAAGAGTTGGTCGAGAACTGGGATTCGACGATGGCACAAGCCAAGGCTGGAATTGCTACGATGAATCCGGATCAAATTCAGCAGGGACTTTCGGCAGTGCTTCTGATTGCCAACGCACCTCTGAACAATCTGAAGAATGCCAAGAGCCAAGCTGAGTTCGACAAGGTGCTCGAGGAGTTGTCGGCGCTTTTACCTCCGATGGGTCCCGGGGGATTGGGTGGTCCTCCAGGTTTAGGTGGGCCTGCAGGATTTGGCGGACCACCAGGATTAGGTATGCCAGGCGATGGTTTTGGAACGCAGCCCGGAGCACCTGCAGGGCCTGCTGGGTTCGGTGGGCCTGGGCAAGCACGTTCCTCGGGTCCAAGCGTCCCGACCAACAAGCCTTCAGGCAAGATGCAGAAGATTGTTTTTGAGGACTACAGCTTTGAGTTGCCAGACCGGTTTGTCCAAGGTCCAAAAGCTCCACCACCTCCGCCTGGAATGAGCATCAAAGCTGCGTCCTGGCTGTCTCGCAGCCAACAAGGCGATCCTAATGAAATCTGGGCGATCACTCGAGTCGAGGATCCTAAGCTCGCAGGTAGGCCGGACTTTGATCCGATGAAGGCTATGCAAGCTTTCACCAAGGGTTTCGTCAGTACACAACCAGGTTGGAAAGTGCTCGAATACGGAGAATTGAAGACGAGGGGGTCACCTAACCAACCGATCCACGTGACTCGCACCTTGGTCCAAATGCCACTTGGGGAGATCGTTGGCTATAGCGCAAATCTAAAACACAACGACCACCTGATCTACGTGATTTGTTTTCAATACAACGGAGATGTGCTCAACCAAATCATCGAACTGGAGAAGTGCCTAGATACGATCCAGCGCAATTGAGTACCCAATTGTAGGATCCCAGGGGCGATTCCAAGGAAGAGCGATTCAAGCAGCATGAGCCGTCTGCCCGTTGTTGTCCTCTTTTCTATTGGCTGTTTTGATCTACACTACAGATCAGACTCACGTGGTTGCTTAGGGTGTCTGTGAGTCCTGCTTTTTTTGTTTTGATACCTTGTTTTGTACTTCATTGGAGCGTTTGATATGAGCTTGTCTTTGGATGAAATTCGTTCGATGTGCACGAAGGCTGAATATGATTTGATTTCCGCGAGCCACTCGCCGTCGATCGAAAAGCTCTCTGTGGTTCAGCTGAAGAAGAACGCTGCCAACGCGCGAAAACTCTCGGACAAATGGCAGAAACTTTCGCGAGGGCAATCCCGCAGCGAGAGCCGAAAAACCGGAGAGCCGAACCTCGATTCAAGATCGTATGCCAAGCAACAAGCCATCCACGATGCCCTTGCAGCCTACGAAGCCCAATTGGTGAAAGCTTCGGCCACCACAACCGTGACGGCAGCGCCCAAGAGGCTGACCCCCAAGCAGCGCACGGCAAGTGCAAGGGTTTCTCGACAAGCAGCTCGCACGGAGCTCCAGGGCGTGAAGAAGACCTTGAACAAAGCTGCCAAGGCGGCTTCGCCTAAAGCGCCTGCTGCCAAAGCAACTGCGGTCAAGTCGGCAACTGCCAAGCCAGCAGCGAGCAAGCCAGCAGCGAGCAAGTCAGCAGTCAAGACAGCTGCGACCAAGAAGACTTTGGTCAAAACGGCTGCCAAGCGAACTGCCAAACGCGCGGCCGTTGCCAGCACTGCTCCCGCTTTAGAGCCAGTCAAGAAAGTGGTCAAAACTACCGCAAAGACTGGTATCGTTGCCCCGACAGCAGCCGCCAAAGCCCAGCTTGCTGGCAAGGCCAAAGCAAACCGCGTGAAGCTCTCGAATCGCACCAGCAACATCGCCGGGCACGTATCGGGTAAAGGCAAGCGGGTTCAGGCCAAGCGTGATGCCAAGGGTCGGTAGTGACTGGACTCTTTAGCGATTCCCAAGCCACAGGATGACCGCGGCACCGACGATCATCCTGTAGATCGCAAAAGGTGCGAACCCTTTGGAACGCACCCAGCTCATAAACCAAGCGATGACCGCCAGAGCGACCAAGAAACTGGTCGCAAAGCCGATGGCTAACGTGATCCATTGGTTGGTCCCGATCTGGACCGGGCTCTTGATCACAAACTGCAAAAGCTTAAAGCCACTTGCCGCAAGCATCACGGGGATCGAAAGAAAGAAGCTGAACTCCAAGGCTGCTGTGCGCGATAGGCCCATGAGTTGTCCACCGGCAATCGTAGCCATCGAACGGCTAGTACCGGGAAAAGCGGCAGCAAGAATCTGGGCCGCTCCGATGAAGATCGCTTGTCGGATCGTCATCTGTTCGATCGCATGCGTATGAGCCTTAGGCGAAAACACGCGGTCGATCCAAAGCATCGCAATGCCGCCGATGAGCATCGCTAAACCGATCACCAGTGGCCGTTCGAGATTCTCGCCGATGAGTTCATCCATGAGATAACATGGAATCGCAGTGACAACAAAGCTAATCAGCACCAAAGCCAGTGGGTGTTGCCACCAGCGCTTCTGGGGCCCATCATCCAGCGCGCTGGTTGGACTGCCTGACTGAAAGCTTGTAAGAAAAGAACGGGCAAACGAAAGTATTCGAGGCCAAAAGTAGACCACGACCGAGAGGATTGCACCGAGTTGGATTACGACGGTAAACATTTTCCAAAACGGGTCGTCGAGTTTCATTCCCAAAAGTGCCTGGGTCAAAACGATATGAGCCGTTGAGCTGACAGGCAAAAACTCCGTTAATCCTTCAACGATACCGACGAGCAAGGCCACTAGGTAATCGGACATCTTTTCGAACAAACTTTCCCAAAGACTCTGGTTATGAACTGATGAAACTGCTGGGGCGTGCTCAAAACAAAAAACCCGAATCCTAAACTTCCGCTTAGGATCCGGGCTCGTTACCGTCAAGTTTAGCCTGTTTTGGAGAAATGGTGATTCATTTCATCCACAAGCTGGGGTTGGAGCTGCATGTCTGAAGCAGCCCGCCGGCATGCTTAAGACGCCCCACCCCTTTGGCTAGTAGAACAAGAATTCACTAATCACCTCCTTTCGAAACGAGCCAGGCAGAAGACTTCCTGGTTGCCTAGAATCGGAAGCCCGCTGCACGGATACGCACGCTACGATGCGTTTCGTAGCACCTGTTAGAATTGTAACCGCAGAGTCCCCAAAAAAACAACCGGAATCTCCCAAATCCCGATTCGCACCAATACCCAGGTCCAGGCCTTTTTCCCCAACTAGAATCCTGCGGTTTTGGGCAAGATTGATCCGATATGGCCCCCTACGTTGAACTCCACTGCAAGTCTAATTTTTCCTTCCTGGAAGGAGCTTCGCACGCCCACGAACTTGTCCAACAAGCCAAGCTCTTGGGGTATTCAGGGCTTGCAATCAGCGATCGAGATACCCTTGCTGGCATCGTCCGAGCCCACACGGCGGCCAAGGATCAGCAGTTGCGTTTTGTGGTCGGTTGCGAGCTTAACCCTATCGATGGCCCACCGGTGGTCGTTTGGCCCATCGATCGGCAAGGCTATGGCGACCTATGCCGATTGCTGAGCATCGGTCGGCTCAGGGCTCCCAAAGGATTCTCTGTATTGTCTTGGCATGACATCGCAGCGAACTCCAAGCACCTGCTAGCCGGCTTGGTTCCCCACCTGCCTGAGAGTGACTCTTCGCGCATCTTGGACCCGGATCCAAGTCAAACGGCTGACCAAGACCCTGGGACACACGATCCGTCTGCTTTGCAGATACCTCCGATCCCCAGTCAGGCTTGGTGCACCCCGGGGCATCGCTTTGACCCCAACGAACCAAAGAACTGGCTGAAGTGGATAAGCCAGTTTGGCGAATTATTTCAGGATCGAGGGTACTTGGTTTGTCATTTGCACTTGGAGTCCAACGATGCAGCGAAACTTCAAATGCTTCAGCAACTGGGCCGTCAAAGCCTAGTTCCATTGGTGGCTGCTGGCGGTTCGCTTTACCATCACCCCAAGCGAATGATACTTCAGGATTGCCTCCAAGCGATCGCAACGGGAACGACGATCGATCAAGTCGCGAAGTTTCGCCCGATGAATGCCCAGCGATCCTTGCGCACGCTTCATCAGATCGAACAGCTCTATCTCAGAGCCCCTGAGGCGATCGCCAATACGCTAGTTATCGCAGGTCGTATCGAATTTAGTCTGGACTCCCTTCGATACGAATATCCTAGCGAATGGTCGCCCGATGGCATGCGACCTATCGATTATCTCAAGAAGTTGACTTGGGAAGGTGCACAGGGTCGATATCCCAAGGGGGTTCCGATGCGGATCGTTGAGATGCTTCGACATGAGATCAAGCTCATCGAGGATCTGGGGTATGAGCCGTATTTTCTGACCGTTTGGGATTTGGTTCGATTTGCTCGTTCTCGTGATATTTTATGCCAAGGCCGTGGATCGGCGGCCAATTCTGCAGTTTGCTATTGCCTTGGAGTCACCAGCGTGGATCCGAGTCGTTACGATTTGCTATTCGAACGCTTCATCAGCCGCGAGCGGAACGAAGCACCGGATATCGATATCGACTTTGAACACCAGCGCCGCGAAGAAGTGATCCAATATGTCTATGAAAAATATGGTCGGCATCGAGCGGGAATGACCGCTGCCGTGACCACTTACCGTCTCCGATCGGCGACCCGAGAGTGTGCAAAAGCCCTTGGATTTACCAATGATCGAATCGATAGTCTATCGAAAATCATCGATGGGCGAAGCGGGATCGAAAGCCTTGCCCAACGATGTAGCGATGTAGGGATCGAACCGGACAGTGAACTTGGAAAACGCTTTTTGTTTCTCGTCGAATCGATCCTCGGATTTCCGCGCCATCTGTCCCAACACACCGGCGGCATGGTCATGACACAAGGGAACCTCTGTGAACTGTGCCCTATCGAGAATGCTTCGATGACCGGACGAACGATCATCCAATGGGACAAAGATGATTTGGATGAACTCGGAATCCTAAAAGTCGATTGCCTTGCTTTGGGAATGCTTTCGGCAATCCACCGCAGCCTGGATCTTTTGGCAAAACATCATCAGAAGAACTTGACCCTTTCGAGCATTCCAGCCGAGGACCCAAGCGTTTACGACATGATCTGCAAAGCCGACACCGTAGGGGTCTTTCAAATCGAGAGTCGGGCTCAGATGAGTATGTTACCTCGGCTAAGACCTCGTTGTTTTTATGATTTGGTGATCGAAGTGGCGATTGTCCGGCCCGGTCCGATCCAAGGAAATATGGTCCATCCTTACTTGGCCGCAAGACGCAGTGGCAAACAACCCGATTATCCCACCGAAGCGATCGCGCAGGTACTGCGAAAAACCATGGGGGTGCCGATCTTTCAGGAGCAAGCCATGCGACTGGCGGTGGTAGCAGCCGGTTTTACTCCTGGACAAGCCGATGAGCTTCGACGAGCAATGGCCGCTTGGCGTCGCCCGGGTGTGATCGATCAGTTCAAGAAGAAACTCATTGAAGGGATGCGATCCAATGGGCTCAAAGACGATTTTGCCGAGACCGTCTTTCATCAGATTAGAGGCTTTGGTGAGTACGGATTCCCAGAGTCCCACGCAGCGAGTTTTGCTTTGCTTGTGTACGCCTCTTGCTGGATCAAACACCATCATCCAGAGGTGTTTTGCTGTGCGATGCTCAATAGCCAGCCGTTAGGTTTTTATACTCCTGCGCAGCTCATTGCCGACGCACAGCGACACGACGTCCAAGTCCTCTCGGTGGATCTAAACGCAAGCGCGTGGGAGTGTACGCTAGAGTCGATCGATGCAAGATCGTTTCGAGTTCGTTTGGGGCTGTGCATGATCCGTGGTCTTCATCAAAACGACGGCATGAGGATTGCCGCTGAACGACTCGGCAAGGGCAACTACAAGGATCAAAGCGATCTGGTGCGACGATGCCGACTTGGCCAAGCCGTCTTGGCGATTTTGGCAGATAGCGGAGCGATGGGATCGCTATCTGGAAATCGCAGAGCTGCCTATTGGCAAGCGCTTGGTCAAGACAAATCCTATACATCCCTACCTTTGCTTGAGGCAGCCGGCGTCGATGTCGACGAACCGATTCCTGACTCGTTGGTTCCCATGGCCCAGTCCGAAGAGGTTGCTGCCGATTATGCAACGACCGGTCTGTCTCTTCGAGGGCATCCTGTGGAGTTCCATCGACACAAGCTCAAGGAGTTGCAAGTTCGTACGGCTGTTGAACTGGGCAGTCTGCCCCACGGTCGACTTGTGCGAGTCGCCGGCTTGATCGTACTGAGACAACGTCCGGGGACTGCCAAAGGGATCACGTTTGTGACGATGGAGGATGAGACAGGCAGTATCAACATCGTAGTACGACCCAAAGTATGGGAGTCGCATTACCTGATCTGCAAGCGATCGAATGCTTGGTTGGTCCATGGGACGCTCGAGAGCCGCGAAGGAGTTATCCATGTGGTGGCAAATTTCATCGATGATTTAACAGATTCGCTCGGGCCTTTGGATATTCCATCGCGAGACTTCCGTTGAGGATCCATTCGATGCTTGCTGCAAGCAGCCTCAGGTCACTAGTTCCATCGCGATTGCCTTGGGTATAATCTCAATTTCGAGTTGAAAATCACCCGTAGAAAGTGTCGAGGGAAGGTTCACCCATGGGTCTTCTCCGTCGAGGTGCAACGGGATGGGCTTAGAGCTTCTAAGCGTGATCTTGGATTTGCGATCGGTTTGGATTCGCCTATCGGTTGTTGGAATATCTCCTCGAATCATTCGAGGGAAATATCTAAAAATATCGCGTCGACGCAGAGCACCGACCAAAAGCAGGTCAAAGAGCCCATCGTCCAGCAGAGCATGGGGTGTCAGCGGATAGCTGCCCTCACGCATGCCCACCGCGGCGCTGATCATAAGATACGAGCTGGATTCGAGATCATTGAGCTCAATAGGATCGGTCTGGTAAGAGGCACCCATGCAGCGCAGGATCGCCAAGGTATATCGCAATCTTGCTGGCAGTCGTTTCATGCCCCGCGCAAGTTCTGCTACCCTACCTGGAAAACCGATCCCGGCTACATTGGCAAAGTATCGGCGGTACCCAGCAGTTGTCATCGCACCGATGTCGACAAGTTGTGAGAAAGGCTCCTTACAGGCAGGTCTTCGGGCTAAGGAATAAGCGTAGTCGTTCGCGGTACCAACGGGCACAACTCCCATGCGAATCCCTGGTTGTCCGCTGAGAATGATCCCATTCAAGACTTCATGAATCGTCCCATCTCCACCTGCAGCAATGATCGTGTTGTAGCCTTGATGGCAAGCATCCTTGGCCAATTCCTGGGCATGACCTGCGTATTGAGTCGCTTGATAGTCGACATGACAGGCGATTGAGCAAATTCGCTCGGGTAGTTTCGGGCCATTTTTGAACTGTTTACCCGCCGTCGGATTGGAGATCACTAGTAGTTTCAGCTTCGATGGATAAGGCACATTAGATCCCTAGAAATTCGCCTTCGTGATGACCTTTGGTTCTTCTGAAAACAAGGTTGCGTTGATACGTCTTCTCAAGAGCCCTTTTTTCACCGGCCAAACCTCAGCAGGTCTAACCTAATTTGCTCAACGGATGCTCTCGTGTTGAGCATGGAAGACGGACGGTTTGTCCTAGCCGTTGCGATTCAAAGACACCCAGTATCATCTCAGTGATCGATACCGCATCATCAAGCGAACACTTGGGAGAACGATTCTCCTGGATCGCCGACATCAAGTCCTTGATTGCGGCTAAGTGTCCATCCTCGTAGGTGGCGGTTTTGATCGATTCTGGTTTTCCAATCCCAGCCGAACTGATCGGTTCCCACCTTTTTCCCGAACGTCCGGGTGACCAGCTTCCGTCCTGGAGGATCTGAGCCGGTGCTAAATACCCGCTCTGGATCTCAAGAACACCCTTAGAACCAAAAACCTGCAGTGCAAAGCGACTCGGATTGGCTGCCATCGCCTTGCGCGAACTGAAATAACCCACCACCCCTCTATCGAATGCGTAATGAGCATCGACACTATCACCTGCCAAAGGCCCAAGACCTTCATTGCCCTCAACGACATGTTCTCTGCGAATCGCTTGTCCCTGATGCAGAACTTGAGCCGTACAAGACCGTGCATCGGCAAGTGCAAAGGATCGCATCAAACCGAAGATATGCGATCCTAACACCCATAGGTCCTCAGCCCCCCCTCGCTGGTCTTCCTTACCGCGACCTCTCAGTTCCAATACCTGTCCAATCGCTCCATCTTGGACCAATTTCAATGCGGTATCAAGAACAGGGGAATACTGCCCAGTATGGGCGATGGCAAGCTTAAGATTCCTTGTCTTGAATTCCTTGCTGATCTGATCGCACTGAAGCATCGATTGGCAAAAGGGTTTTTCCATGTAAACATGGCACTTGGCATCGGCAGCCGCCATGAGCATATCGAAGTGTTGATCGATCCAACGAGGGCAGATCGCTACAAGATCCAGCGACTCCTTGGCGAGCATCTCATGGTAGTTGGAGTAACTCTTTTGCGGCTTAATCCTCTGGACAGCTTGCTCTAAACCCTTGGGGTCGGCATCTGCTACCGCGACGACTTGGACATTGGATAACTTGGTAAAAGGAACATCGACCGCATGACCGTAATCACCTTTGCCTGTCGCACCGATGATTCCCACTCGGTAGCGACCAGTCGGCCTAGCAGCACTCACGGTATGGCTAGTTTGAAATCCGGCAAGCATTCCACTTGCAAGAAGAGTCTTTTGAAAATATCTCCGGTGGATCGAAGGGGTCATGGGTCTACCTTTTGCTTCTTTCTCTTGGGCAAGTCCTTACCATCGTTGATCGTTGGCATCGGTGCATGAATTTCGGAACGCCAGGCAATGAGCCGTTGGTGAAGCTCCTTGGTTTTTTCCCTTTCGGAATTTGCCAAATTCTGCGTTTCGCCGATATCGCGTTGCAAATCATAAAGTTCCAGCCGACCGTCTTCGAGGAATTCCAAAAGTTTCCAATTCTCCAGGCATATTGTGCTCACAGGAGTGGTCCTGAAACTATCGACTCCAGCTCCTAGATACCCCGGAAAATGCTGAAAGATCGCTCTGGATTCGAAGCTGTCTTGACCAAGCATCAAAGGTACTAAGCTCTGACCATCGAGGATTTGGTTGGGCTTAGGAGCCGATCCCAATTCCAAAAGACTCGCATAGAGATCCACGTGGATCGTCGGTACATTGCAACGGATTCCTTGCTCTATGCGATTAGGCCAACGGACGATAAGCGGCACCCTCGTGCCTCCTTCGTAAAGACTTCCCTTGCCGCTACGTAGGGGAGCATTGTCAGTGACCCCTCCGGATTTCTTGATTCCTTCGCGCACGTAACCACCGACGCCACCATTGTCTGACGCAAAGATCACGACGGTGTTGTCTGCAACCTTGAGTCGATCGAGAGTATCGAGGATCCGACCTACACTTTCATCGACCGAAGCGATCATGGCTGCATAAGTCGGATTGTTGTGACCTTCGCCATGTGCATCACTTTGACCAACCTTCTTTTCAAAACGAGCGATGAGCTCGGGCTTGGCTTGATGTGGGCTGTGAACACCAAAATGGGGCAAGTACAGGAAGAAGGGTTTTTGGTGGTGTTGCTCAAGAAAGCCCACAGCGCGATCGGTTAAGAAGTCGGCCAGATATTGACCTGTTGGGTAATCGACCTTGGGGTTGGTCTCAAAGTCGTAATGCTTACCAGCACTTACGATCGCTTCATCGAATCCTCTTCGGCTAGGATGATAATCTCCAGAGTCACCGATGTGCCATTTGCCAAACATCCCAGTGACATAGCCTGCTTTCTTTAGTTGCTGGGCAATCGTGTCTCGATCCAATGGGAGTTGCGTAATATTATCAACAGGACGTAAAGGCCGTTTGGACCAATCGAACCGATCGATGCCACCGACGGTATAAATCCCGGTCCGAGCAGGATGCTGACCACCAAGTATCGCTGCTCGCGTCGGAGTACAGTTTTGGCAATGATGATGATTCAAAAATCGAATTCCCTGTTCAGCCAATTTATCGATGTTGGGTGTTTCGTAATATCGGCTTGAGTAACAAGCCAAATCGGTGTATCCCAGATCATCAGCAAGGATCAATACGATATTCGGCCCGGCAGCATGTAAGGTGAAGCCTCCGAAAAAAAACAGGATGATCACGAAACAATAGATTGTGAATCGAATGGCCATATTCATTTTTTGCGAATGTTTTATCCATAACATAAAGCAGCGACCTCAGGATTCAGAGACTTGCATTGGGTGACGTATCCCAATCCAGTCTACTCGATTCCCAAGATCGCTGCATGAATTCAGAACCAGCGAGCCGGATTCTTCAAACTACCGGCTTCGACGCCGTCTCCAGAAGAGTCCTCCCAGTCCTCCGCAGGCCCAGAGCGCCATGGCCGTAGGTTCTGGAACCGTCGGGTTGCTGAAAGTCGTTGACTTATCCAGGGACCAGGCGTCGGGTCCATCATTGAAGTTCGAATATTCGTAGTACAGATATACGTTGGTCGTGTCGGTCGCACCCTTGGAAACAAACATTGTGTTAGGAAGATAAAAGTACATGTCTGCTCCCCCGGTCCCAACATTTCCATCGACCCGCACGTATTCGATACCATCATCCAAAGACATATCGTAGATCAGCGTTTGGTCAGCCAACTGCGAGATGTCTGTCAGCGAGTTCGATGACGATGCAAAGAGTTGAATCATGGAGATGTCGACATGATCATCGGCCTCAGATTGATTTTGATTGGCATCAAACAAGAAAACCCGATACATCCCATCGCTAGTCGTTGGAATATCCCCAAGCAAAATGGTATGCGTTTTGTCGGGAGTCCCACCATTGAAAATCGCCTCGGGATTTCCCGCGCTGGCAGATGCCCCATTGAATGCCGCGATGATGCCATCTCCAGTACCACTGGCACTTCCACCCCCGTTACCACCACCATTGCCCTTTCCATTACCACCGCCCGTTGCGCCACCCCCTCCGCTTGTTCCAGTGTAGTCGTCCTGTGTGGTCAAAAACGCGTTCTGCTGAGGATGCTTTGTATCGGTATGCTGGAAAAGTGCATAGTTGGTCTTTAGCACGGTTCCCAAACTCGTTAACTCCAGGTTCAGCACGACGCCTGCATGCGATCGATTGATGGCCCCCAAGAAAAACACCGCACAAGTTATGCTTGCCAGTCCAATCCCCATTCCCCAAATTCGCTGTCTCATTTTCTCTCTCCCTACGCAAACCCAAATTCACCGATGTGTGCCCCCGAAGCCAACGCGGCTTGAAGGTTCGGGAATTGTGCAAGTCCAAGTCGGGGGAAAGAATCGAAGGCTAAACCCTTGCTCGGTGGTGGATTTCACCACCGATTCTCGTCCTGGTGGAATCCGCCAAGTTGTGGTAAAACCATCCGGCTAGTTTTGAGCGGGCTAGGCACCCTCTGGATCCAACTGTTTGTATTTCGATCTGAAAGATTCAACTCCCATGAGCGACGTCGAAAATTGCATCATCATCGGTAGCGGTCCTGCTGGCTGGTCGGCAGCTATCTACGCCGCCCGAGCGAACCTGAGACCCCTGCTGTTCGAAGGTGCCATGACCGAAGAGAACCGCGTCATGGGTCGTTTCCCTATGGGCCAACTAGCCCAAACCACCGAAGTCGAGAACTACGCCGGCTTTCCGTCGGGCAAGCTCAAAGAGTTCATCGACTCGGCGATCGATCCGAGCCGCAAATACATGTTTCCGGAAGTGGAGGAACATCCTCACGCCGTCACCGGCCCAGAACTTATGGAACTCATGCGTCAGCAAGCCACCAACTTCGGCACACGCGTCATCACCGACGACATCGTCAGTGTTGATTTTTCCAAGCGGCCCTTGGTGTTGAATTCCAGCGAGAACGGAACTTATCAGACCCATACCGTGATCATCGCAACCGGGGCAAGCGCCAATTATTTAGGTATCCCCAGCGAAGAAAAATTTCGTAACCGAGGCGTCAGTGCATGCGCAGTGTGCGATGGTGCACTGCCTCGATTCCGCAACAAGCCCCTGGTCGTCGTCGGCGGTGGCGATTCGGCTGTCGAGGAAGCAAGCTACTTGACCAAGTACGCTTCGAAAGTCTACATGCTCCTGCGCCGAGGCGAAATGCGAGCCAGCAAGATCATGCAACAGAGAGCTCTCTCAAACCCCAAGATCGAGTTGGTAAAGTTCTCTGTCGTCGACGAAGTTTTAGGTCAAGACGATCTGAAGGTCGGAGTTACCGGTGTTCGTATTCGAAACGTGGAGACAAACGCCACAAGCGTCCTGGAAGCCACCGGCATGTTCTTGGCCATCGGTCACACACCAAACACCAAGTTCCTGGGAGGCCAAATCCAAACGCGCGAAAATGGTTACATCGCTTGGACTCAACCCTACCGAACCATCACGAGCGTCGAAGGTGTTTTTGCCGCTGGAGATGTCGCCGACGATTACTACCGCCAAGCCATTACCTCCTCGGGTACCGGATGCATGGCCGCCTTGGATGCAGAGCGCTATCTGGCCCATGCAGGGATCCACTAACTCACCGGTAGTTCAACACTTCGATTTAATCAGGGCAGGAGCCTCTCGACGGTGATCAAGAAAGGCCCAAAGGGAAATCTTCCGATCGTCGTTCGCGGGGCGCGGGAGCACAACCTCAGGAACGTCAGCCTGGAGTTGCCTCGAAACCAACTGATTTGCTTTACCGGCGTAAGCGGTAGCGGCAAAAGCTCGCTTGCTTTCGACACCCTTTTTGCCGAAGGCCAACGCCGATACCTCGAAAGCCTTTCGACCTACGCTCGGCAATTCGTGGGGCAGATGCCCAAGCCCGACGTCGATCTGCTTTCGGGGCTCGCTCCTGCGATCTCCATCAGCCAAAAGTCCACCGGGCATAATCCTCGCTCGACCGTCGGAACAATCACCGAACTGAGCGACTTTCTGCGAGTCTTGTTCGCTAGATGTGGTACCGGATTTTGCCCTACGTGCAATATCCCAATCTCCCAGCAGACACGCGATCAAATGATTGAAAAGATCCGCGGACTACTGCCAAAGAAATCGTCCACGAGCAAGACTTCGAAAGCCTCAGCCCCCTGGTATGCGATCCTAGCTCCCTTGGTCCGCAACCAAAAAGGAACCCACAAAGATCTGTTTGCTCAAATGCGCAGGTTCGGATTCAACCGAGTCCGCGCCGATGCAAATCTATATGCGCTGAGCTCTCCTCCGGATTTGGAGAAGCAGTACAAGCACGACATCGATGTGGTCGTTGATCGGATTCAAATCCGCCCGGAACTTTTCGAACCACCCGATCTAGATCTTTTGATCGAATCGATCGACAAAGCTCTGAAGCTGGGGGAAGGCTCGATGATCTTGAGCCCAGCGATCCTCCTAGGCAATGACACTAGCAATGCAGATGTCGATTGGGCATGCGATCCTGCCAACGATGTGATTTACTCGGAGCATTACGTTTGTTCCAAGTGCGGTACATCCTACCCCACACCCACACCTCAACTCCTGAGCTTCAATTCACCCCAAGGAGCTTGCCCAGATTGCGAAGGGCTCGGCCAAGCGTCCTTCTTCACCGAGGATTCACTGGTCAAGGATCCATCTCTATCGATTCGACAAGGGGCCATCGAGCCTCTAGGTAAATGGGATCTGATGCCAATATGGCTCAAACGAGCCTTAGCAACCCTTTGCGATACGATTCAAAAAAGGCATAAATTCCCGAAAGATCTCACGAAAATGGCTTGGAAAGATATCCCAGAGCCCATTCGCAAGTTCATGCTCGTGACCGACAGTTACTTTGGTCCGATCGTACGGCAAGCTTCCATCGGAAATCGCTTCTACGACGGTATCGCAACGGATCTGATGTTCATTTACCGATCCACCACCAGCGAAACGGTACGCAACCGCTACCAACGTTATTTGCAGCAGACCACTTGCCCAGGTTGCGATGGACAACGGCTAAACCGCCAAGCCCGCTGGATCAAACTCAAGACAGGGTCGATGGCGTTTGATCAGACAACCGCGTGGAAGTCGATCGGACAGTGCTCGTCGATGTCGATCGATCATGCTATTGATTTCTTTGCGTCACTGGAATTGACAACCACGCAAGAAATCATCGCTACCGAGGCGCTCAAAGAGGTGCGCAGTCGACTGAGTTTTTTGCAAGACGTCGGGCTTGGTTATCTCTCGCTGGATCGAGCCGCACCGACCTTATCGGGTGGGGAGTCTCAACGCATTCGCCTTGCTAGTCAGATCGGGGCAGGTTTGACCGGCGTGCTGTATGTTCTGGACGAGCCCTCGATCGGACTGCATGCAAGAGACAACGAAAAACTTCTCCGGTCGCTTAAAAAACTTCGCGACATCGGCAACAGCCTCATCGTCGTAGAGCATGATGAAGACACCATGCGGGCGGCTGATATTCTGGTCGATTTTGGGCCAGGACCAGGAGTCAAAGGTGGGGAACTGATCGCCATCGGATCGCTCGAGGATGTCTCTGAGAACCAGCAGAGTCTAACCGGTCAGTTCCTAAGTCGCACGCGAGTGATCCGCCGCCCCCAGCAGCGCCGCAAAGGATCTGGAAAGACGCTAAGCGTTCTTGGAGCCAGACACAACAACCTACGTAACATCGACGTCGATTTCCCATTAGGGTGCTTGATCGCCGTGACCGGGGTAAGCGGGTCTGGCAAAAGTTCGCTAGTTACGGACATCCTCTCACCGGCGCTGAGAAATGCCCTCAACGGAGCCCAAGACACACCCGGAGAGCATTCGAAAATCGTCGGATTGGAACACTTGGATAAACTCATCGAGATCGATCAAACCCCGATCGGCAGGACGCCCCGTAGCAATCCAGCAACTTATATCAAACTCTTCGACGAAATCAGAGATCTGTTCGCCCAATTGCCAGAGAGCAAGCGCCGAGGGTTCGCCCCCGGAACCTTCAGCTTCAACACCGAACTTGGACGTTGCTCGATGTGCGAAGGCCACGGTGCACTCCGATTGGACATGGAATTTTTGGCCGATATCTGGGTCCCCTGTCCGGTCTGCGAAGGCAAACGCTATTCCAGATCGACCTTACAAGTCCTTTTTAAAGGCATGTCGATCGCCGATTGTCTGGACCTTGATGCGCAGCAAGCGCTCGAGCATTTTGACGCCTTTCCAAAAATCACCAGCAAACTCAAAACGCTTGCCGATGTGGGACTCGAATACCTCAAGCTTGGACAGCCTTCACCGAGTCTCTCCGGAGGCGAAGCGCAAAGGATCAAGCTCTCGCGGGAGCTCAGTAAGCGAGGCACAGGCCAAACCATGTACGTGCTCGATGAGCCGACCACGGGCCTGCATTTTCACGACATCGACTTGTTGCTTCAAGTCCTACACAGCTTGGTCGATAAAGGAAACACGGTGGTCGTCGTTGAACACAACCTCGATTTGATCCAAGCTGCCGACTGGGTGATCGATCTAGGACCTGAAGGAGGTGCAGGGGGAGGAACCCTACTTTGCTGCGGCACACCAGAACAAGTTTCCGAGGAATCGATTTCCTTTACCGGGATCGCCCTGAAACAGCACTTGGCGTCCCACGGTGACAAACCCGCTTCGAAAAGGAAACGCAGTACCCCTAAGAAGAAAACCGCTGGCACAGGGTTATCCTCCGAAGCCGCAAGTTTGACCGGTCCGGCCCTCCAGGATATCCATGTCATAGGAGCAACCCAACACAACCTCAAGAACATCGAGGCATCGATTCCAAAACATGCGATGACCGTCTTCTGCGGCCATAGCGGTAGCGGCAAAACATCCCTTGCCATGGAGACGATCTATGCCGAAGGGCAGCGTCGCTATGTCGAAAGCCTTAGTCCCTACGTTCGTCAATTCGTCGGGCAAATGCCAAAGCCTCCCATCGAACGCATCGATGGATTGGCCCCCTCGATCGCGATCGAACAAAAAGGACTGTCCCATACCCCTCGCTCAACGGTCGGAACAGTAACCGAAATTTATGATTACTTCCGCGTGCTTTTTGCCAGGATGGGCAAGCAGCATTGCACACAGTGCGATGCTCCGGTTGAGTCGCAGACGATCGATCAGATCCTCGATCGGTGGATGCAAAAAAAGTCCGATGCGATCGCAAACCCCAATCATCCACAACGATGCTTGATCCTAGCTCCGGTATCACCTAATGCAAATCAGACCATCGATTCGTTTCTCCAAGACCTCGTGCGATCAGGATATACCCGGATCCGAATCAACGGAAAAACGCATTCGATCGACGATAGCTTGCGAATATCCGCAAAACAAGTTCAACAGCTTCAAGTGGTCGTCGACCGTATTCAATTCGATCAGGTCGACCGAAAACGACTCGCTGAGAGTGCAGGGTCGGCGTTGGGGCTGGGATTGGGCATCGCCCAATTGGCTTTGGTGGATGATGCCCGCGCTGAGAATCGATGGACGGTAGAAACCTATTCGCTCCACTCGGCTTGCCATGCCTGCGGAATCTCCTTTGAGCCTCTGACTCCGCATTCTTTCTCCTTCAACTCCTCGGTAGGTTGGTGCGAAGCATGCAGCGGTCTGGGTACTCAAAAAGGGACCGACCCTATGCATTTTATCGACGGCGGATTGAGCCTCCTGGACGGTGGACTGAAGTTATGGCAACCGGGCGAAGATCGATTGGCCATCGCCATCTTCCGTGCCTTGGGCAGGCATCTGGAACTCCCCGTCGAGGAACCTTTCTTGCAGTGGAATAATACTCAGTTGCATAAGTTCTTTCAGGGGGCAAACCAAGTCCAAATCCCGGTCTATCGAAGCGACTTAGAGGAAGTCGCAAAGACTCGATCCTACGCGGATTTGTCAGCCCAGGATCCTTGGTTCCATTTTCGTTACGAAGGGATTATTCCCACGCTAGAACTGATTTCCAAGGTCAGTCATGATGTCCGTTATCGACTCCAAGAGCATTTGGCCGATGTGGATTGCAGGGTTTGCGGTGGATCCAAGATCAATCCCAAGGCATCCTCGATGCGGTGGTTTGGCCGACGTATCGGGGAACTGATGCTCATGCCGCTAGATGAACTTCTGGTTTGGATCAAAACCATCAGTCTATCCAAGCACCAGTCCCAAGTCGGCGGAGAATTGCTTCGAGAAATCACCCAGCGGGTTGAATTCCTGATCGATGTGGGTTTGCCCTATTTGACGCTCGGCCGAACGGCCAACACGCTCTCGGGTGGCGAATCGCAACGGATACGACTTGCAAGCCAGCTTGGAACAGGACTTTGCGGAGTTCTCTATGTCTTGGATGAACCCACCATCGGATTGCACCCACGCGACAACGACAAATTGATCCGAGCCATGCACAAGCTTCGTGATTTAGGAAATACCCTATT
>JAGWZB010000386.1 GCA_018969045.1 Planctomycetota bacterium
AATGCGATGATCGCCTCCTTGGAGACCGAAACCGGAAAAGCTCTTCCTCCGGGGCGCAAGAGCGGGATCAAAGCCAACTTCCGGGACGAGGAAGTTGCTAAGGTGACGATTTTTCAGGAGGTCGGAGGACTTGTTGGTCGAGTTATTTTGGCGTATCTAGCCTTGGTGATTGTTTCTCGTCAGTCGCTTCTACGGATATTCCTGATACCCGCAGCGGTTTTCGTTCCATTGCTTTTCTATTGGATCAGTACATCGCTTAAGTCAGAGGACTCCTTGATTTGGATCAAGGCTGGGATCTTCTTGGCGGGTCTTCTGACCGTGGCGCAGTTCAGTTTTTGGGGGAATTACATCCCTCGCGTTTTCCCGCTGCACCTTCGAGGAACAGGCGAAAGTTTTGCCGCCAACATCGGCGGTCGAATCCTCGGTACTCTCGCTGCATTTTTAACGCTTACATTCTCAGCGTCCAAGCCACCGGACCCATCAAAAATTGCGATCGCTGGAGCCGCCGTCGCAGGTGCTTATGCGTTGATCGGGTTGGTCTTGAGTTGGATGCTACCGGAGCCCAACGCGGAACTTGAGAATGAGTAGTCTCCTCCAACCCGCCCTGGTATGGTAGGTCATGCCATCGATCTCCTTTGCCAATCAGATTTTTGCGGCTATCGAGCGATCTAGGACTATCGAGCAACTGCTTCAGGAACCTCTTTCTTGGATGCTGGCCAATAGCCATTGGTCAACCATTTGGGTGATGAGTCCGTCCAAAGGGGCTTGGAAGAAAGTTTTGGCGATTGGTAAACCGGTAACGCAAGGACCGGACCAGGCGTTTTTGGCAGAGTGTTTGGATAGCCGCAAGCATCAATCCTCGAACACTTGGAATCTCTACTGCTTGGGTGTTGGAGTGGATCTGATCCTGTGTGTTACCAACCCCGTTGTGGCTTCGAATACTCCTGACTCCCAAGATAGTTTCCGAGAGCAACTTGGTCTGTTGGGCCAAGCCGTTGAATTATGGAATCGACAGCATCGAAAAACGCGGGATGTGGTTCGACTGAGTCAGATCCTCGAAGTGGCCGCCAACTGGCATTCCCATCAAGATTTGGATCGACTCTTGCAAGACATCGCGCAGGCAGCGACTCGGCTGCTTCGCAGCGATCGCGCAAGTATTTTTTTATGGGACAAGCAATCTCGGGAGCTCGTTGGACACCCGGCATTGGGTATGGAAGGCAAACCGCTACGAATCGCCGATGACAAAGGGATCGCCGGAGCGGTCCTCAAGAGCCAACAGTCCAGGCGCTGGGATCGTTCGGATCCGACCGACGAAGTCGATCGAAAGGTGGATTCGAGCAGCGGCTATCGTACCGATTCGCTGCTTGCTGTTCCCCTTGTGGATCTTAAGGGCAAGCCGATGGGTGTCTTTGAGGTGATCAACCACGTCGACGGCAAGTTTGACCAGCAGGATGAAGATGAGTTGATCGAGTTAGCTCGACACGCTTCGGCGGCATTAGCCAATACGCAAACCATGCAGCGTTTGATCCAAACGCGCGATCGCTTAACCCAAGACGCTCTGCAGCAGGTTCAATTGGTCGGCTCCTCTGAGGAGATGATCAACCTCAAATCTACTATCGCTCGAGTTGGTGAAACGGATTTGGCGGTACTGCTTCTGGGCGAAAACGGCACAGGCAAGGAAGTGGTATCACGCCAAATTCACTATCAGAGCAAGAGACGCTTTGAGCCTTTTATTGCAGTCAATTGCGCTGCGATCACAGAGACGCTCTTGGAAAGCGAACTTTTCGGTCATGAGAAGGGAGCGTTTACCGACGCTCAGGAAACGCGTTTGGGGAAATTCGAACTGGCTTCTGGTGGAACTCTATTCCTTGATGAGATAGGGGATATGAGTATGGCAGGACAAGCAAAATTGCTTCGAGTCTTAGAGGAAAAGGTAGTCGTGCGAGTCGGGGGCTCAGCTGCGATTCCAGTCAATGTCCGCGTCATCGCGGCGACCAACCAAAACCTTGTCGATTTGGTGCGTCTGAAGAAGTTTCGAGAAGATCTCTACTTTCGATTGACCGTCGTGACGATGACGTTGCCACCCCTGAGGCAACGCGGTGAGGATGTTCTGCAGTTGGCCGACTTCTTTTTGAGCATGTTTTGTAACAAAATCGGTCGTAGCAAGCCGGTGCTAAGCGGTTCGGCAAAAAGACGACTCGTCCAACATGACTGGCCAGGAAACGTCCGTGAACTCAGAAACATCATCGAGAGGATCGCTTACCTGACCTCCACTGAGCAAATCGATGATTCGCAAATCGACTTTGTCAGATCCCCACGATCCGACAGTTCCCCAGGCTCCGAAGGGGTCGATCTGTCCAAACCATTGGCAGAGGCCACCGATGATTTTCAGACTCGGTACATCGAGCTACAAATCAAGGCGTGCAACAAAAACATGACCCTTGCTGCCGAAAGAATGGGAATGCAAAGATCCAATCTCTACCGAAAAATGAAGCAGCTCGGAATGAACCACCAGGATCAAGACGCTAACGGAAACTCCTAGGTTCCCCCCGTTTTTTCCGATGAAAAATCGACTATGCTACTTCCACGAACCACTTCACATTTTGCTTGCCTTGCAGACTGAATTCCTCGGACGATGTTCATTCACTACCGGTCGAAAGCCTATTCCATGTCGTTGTTTCGCTTAGGGCTACTGTATTGCTTTGGGATGTTAGGTCTTGTGCAGACGGCTTGTGCCGATGAGCCAATCGATCTGCAGGGCGAATACACCAAGAGTGGTCGCGGCATCCAAGTCGCCGCTCTGGCGGGCGAGAAATTCCGCGTAACAACTTACCAAGGCGGACTGCCCGGCCAAGGATGGGATCGAGGACCTGTCCAGATCCTCGAAGTAGACGAGGATGAACTTAAGGACATGCTCGAAGGAGCGGTTCGCCTGGAACGAACCAGTCCAACCCTTGGAGCAAAGCCGCCAAGTTCCGCTGTCGTGCTATTTGATGGCACGCAGGCAAGCATCGATCGCAATTGGGCAAACGGGGCAAAATTGATCGAGGGAGATTTGCTGCTGGCTGGTTGTACTACCAAAAACAACTTTCGCGACTATCGCCTACACCTTGAGTTCCGAACCCCTTTTGTGCCTCAAGCGTTGGGCCAAGGGCGCGGAAATAGCGGCGTTTACCATCAAGGTCGTTACGAGACCCAAGTCCTTGACTCCTTCGGTTTTGAGAACGAGGGCAATACCTGTGGTGCGATCTATGGTGTGAAGCCAGCGGATTTCAACGCCTGCCTCCCGCCAATGCGTTGGCAGACCTACGACGTCGAGTTCACTGCTCCACGTTGGGATACCAAAGGCAAAAAAGTTTCCGAAGCACAACTCACCGTGTGGCTCAATGGTTATCCCATCCATCGCGACCAAAAAGTACCTGGCCCCACAACGGCGGCTCCCGTCGGTGAGAGTCCCAGCGACGGACCCCTTTATCTGCAAGATCACGGAAACCCTGTCGCCTATCGTAATATCTGGCTGGTTCCGCTGGATGCCCAGAAGGTCGCACAGCGACCCAGGATTTCAGGTTACGAGCGATTGGCCGCCACCAGCAGCTCGCAAGCCGACCAGCAGCTCAGTGGACGTATCCTCATCAGCGAGCTTGGATGCACCAGTTGCCATGCTCCTGGTAAATTCGAATCCGTCTTCGAATCAAAAAATGCACCGGTGCTCGAGCAAGTTGGCAGTCGGTTGAAAGCCGGATATATCGCGTCGATGCTGAGCGATCTGCACGCAAGCAAAGTCGGAACCACGATGCCCGATCTGCTCCATGGTGTTGGTGATGACCAGAAAGCTCAAGTAAGCAAACGAATCGCAGCCTACTTGGAATCGACCGGAAAGAGTCGCAAGCATACCCGCTCGGATGCCCAAGCGGTTCAAAGGGGCAGTCAAATCTATCAACGGATCGGTTGTACGATTTGTCATGCTAACGCCGATGGTAGCGGTCTAACGGCAACATCGGTCCCGCTGCCAAATTTGTCCAAAAAGTATTCTTTCGACGGATTGGCCCTTTTTCTCAAGCAGCCTCACGACGTTCGCCCATCAGGCAGAATGCCCAATATGCATCTGGATGACAATGAGGCTCGTGATTTGGCGCATTTTTTACTCAAAGAAATCGATCCTGCCGATGCGCAGCCAAACA
>JAGWZB010000387.1 GCA_018969045.1 Planctomycetota bacterium
TGTACTGAACACGTCCTGTCACAAAAAAAGCCTTGTTGCGGTAACTGCCTGTCATCCCAACTCGGATCGGTGAGTTCAAATCGACCACATCAGCGACTTTTCCACAGTCCTGAGGATGTTTATCCCCTCGGGCCACCAGAGAATTGCAAAAACTGCAAACGGTAACCAGCGATGAACTAACCTGAAATGTCACCGGACCCCCACAGGCCGGACAATTCGTCGTTCGAGACTTCATCGATCTGACTCCTTGCTTGGACTGGAATTCAAGTTGGCATTTCGTCCACGCGTTAGGCTCACAACGTCACAATGCGATGCTCCTAGAATCTCGCTAAGCAGCTCATTCCATGGCCTTTCTTGGATCCAACGACAGCAATAAAGATTTAGCGTAGCAACGCGAACCTCTGGGTATGTGTGGCATGCCAAATGAGATTCGCTTAGCAAATACAAACCCGTTACCCCCGCATGACCTGGAAACTGATGCCATACCGGTTTGCCAACCACGTGGAGCTCCAACTGCTCGACAATGGTCTCACACAAGCCGATCATAACCTCAAGGTCGCGAAGCCGATCAGGATCACAACCATACGCATCTATAATCCACTCACAACCTAGCATACCTGGACTTATCGAATCCACCGGCTGCTTGTCCTGGAGGTGTGCCAATGCAAGAGTCCCTATGGCTAAGGTTTCGGGGGAGGCGGAGGGGCTTGAAAGTATCCCGCCAATGAAGGAACCTTGGACGCAGGTTGCCAATCGCTCATGCCTGCTGTCCAAACCATACTGGTTGCTTGAAGCTCGGCTCGCCCAATGGCTTCGACCATTTGCTGGATGCTGTAAGGCCCCAAGGTTTGACCTTGATTGGCAACGTGCCAAACCGCAGGCGGGGGAGGGGGGGGAGGCGCCGTCATCGGCGGTCCTGGATTACCCAAAGGTGTCATCCTATTGGCCATGGCAAGTCCAATGCCTAGCCCCATGCCTTCTGCCGCACCACCTCCAGCAGGGCTGTTGGCAGCCGCTACCATCGACTCTCCCATTTGGTACTGCTGGAACCGACCCATGTCCCCAATCACATTCATCTTGGTACGCAGATCAAGAGCCTTCTCGACCTCGTCAGGTAAAGAGATATTCACAATCATCAACTGCTGAAGCTCCAGACCATACTCGTCATCAATTCGCTCTTGAACCTTCTTTTTGAGCTCATCGGCGAGCTTGCGATAGTTCGAAGCCATATCCAAGGCTGCGATTTGCGAACTGCCTAATAAATCGGTCAAGGATTCAACAATGATCGATCGAATCAACTCGGTGACTTCTTCGGTGGAAACCGCAGCGTTGGTGCCGACGATTTCTGTGAGCAAGGCTTTGGGATCGGCGGCCTTAAGCACATAGGACCCAAAAGCCCGGATGCGAATCGGTCCAAACTCCGCGTCTCGCAACATGATTGGGTTGGGCGTGCCCCACTTGAGATCCAGTACAGGTCTCAAGCTAAAGAAATAGACTTCCGCTTTGAATGGACTATTGAAACCGTACTTCCAACCTTTGAGCGTTGTGAGAATCGGAAGGTTGGCGGTGGTTAACTCATAAGTTCCCGCTTCGAATACATCCGCCAGTTTGCCTTCCGAGACAAAGATCGCAACTTGTCCGGGTCGGACGATCAGCTTGGCACCGTTCTTGATCTCATTTTGATAGCGAGGAAATCGCCAGACCAAAGTGTGCCTAGAGTCATCGATCCACTCGATGATATCGATAAACTCGCCACGTATTTTGTCAAATAGTCCCATGCTCGCACTCTATCCTACCTTTGAATTACCGGACCTCGCAAAGATGCCTAGTGTGTCTGAGGCACAGAATAACGGATGACAAGGCGCGAAAAATCTAAAAAGATATTTTCTTGCCGGAAAGAGGGGATTCTAAGCCTAGAAAATCTCCAAAAACGGCCATCTTACTTTTCACCTCCATTTCATCAGAACCAATATCACTCTGCTTAATCCAAATTCAAGGAACGATTCCATGATGCAGGTTCGAGCCATCCTTCAACGCGCTGATCCCGCGCTCAAACTCCTGATCTTGCTCGGAACAGGTCTTTATCTGACCGAGCTTTCGCTCAGAACTGCAGACTATCTGCATCGCGATCCCCGATTCGTTTTGGGCGAGGGGATCATCGCCGTTTGCTTTACGATCGAATACCTAATGCGATGGTTGGACGACGCCCAAGATCACTATGGATGGCATTATCCTCACTCTGCGATCGGTCTGGTTGACCTCATTTCGATCGTTCCGTTTTGGTTTGGCTTGGTTGTACCACCCGAATGGGGGCATTTGCTTCGGGCGTTGCGCATTTTCCAGTTGCTCAAATTCTTTCGTTACAATCGCTCATTGCAGTTGGTGGCGTTGGGCTTCTATCGTGCTTGGCCAGCTTGGAAGCCACTGCTGTTTACCCAGCTGGTTGTTGGGCTATTCTGTACGGTTTCCATCTTCGAAGCCGAATACGAAGCGCAGCCGGATAAGTTTCGGGATTTGTTCGATGCGGCCTATTTCACCATGGTAACAGTTGCCACTGTTGGCTACGGTGATATCACTCCGGTAACCTCTATAGGCAGATGCATCACCATGTTTACCTTTGTTACAGCTCTTGCTATTTTCGCTGGGATACTTGGCGTCTTGGGAGCTAGTTTTTTTAAGGTTATGGAAGAGGAAATCGATCCTACCGTCGATCCGATCGCGGAATTTCAAAAAGAACGACAACGTCAATTGAATCGATGGCCCAAGCAGGATTAAGTCGCCAGTGACTATCGCGAGGTCCTAAATGGCTCTGAACTTAGTCGGAACATCGGCAAGTAATCCTGAGTCTCGTCCTTGATCTCCTCGACAGTCTCGCTGAACCGCTCAAAGTCCTTATCGCTAAACTGAATCTCTGTCGTGGGATCCTTGAACTCGATTCGCGACATAAGCTCAAATGGACTCTTGGAACTGGTCGTATTGGAAGATCGTTGGAAGTACTCGACGATAAACGGGAAGTAAGGCAACTTGGTCGACCGACTCAGAGTCAATCGAGCTTCGGTCGGCAGGTTCTTGCTCGGACTGCCGATGTCGCTGTTCATGTTGTCGATCGGTGCGTTGCCAGCGATACGAGTCGGCTCAGTGCGGAGCCTGCCGACAAGCTGCCATACATCTGCACCGGCAATCTTACCACTGACAGCCTTGTACCAGTTGTACCTGTGATAAAGTCCACGCAGCAATTCCGCTTGGCCTCCAACAGCCAATAGCAGATGGATCTCAGGCCTGGTGTCAGGATACTGCATGCTGCTTGGAATGCTCTGGAGTACTTGATCGAGGATGATCCGTTTGGGTGGTGCGTTTGGACTCGATCGCGTCCACATCATCCGCCCATCGGAGACTTGAAGCAGGTCGAAAGCCGTCTCGCCAACGGCCACTCGAGCCGTGTATCGCAACCGTCGCATGGGTGAACTCGATAGCGCTTCGGATCGCAACTCTCCGATGAGCAATGCCCGTTGGCCCAACACATTGGTGGTTTGTTGAACGCGGCAATAAATGGACGGTCCCCATACCGCTTGACGAACCGCTGCAAGCACCAATTGATTCGGATCGGTCGTCACAGGAGTGATCGCATCGGAGGGTCCACTGGGGGCCGAAGAAACGTCCGGCATTTGATTTTGCTTCGGGGCAGGGGAGGGGGCCTGCGAAATCGTATCTGCCGAAGCCATCGAGGGTTTTGGTCGATTCCAGAGCATCCAAATCACCAAGAGCGATGCGGCGATCAAAACGGGTAACGACGCGACCGCTTTGAAAATGCTAGCAACTGAAATCCTTGGTTCCATGGTCGAGTCGTACCGATTTTGTCAAAGAAAACGAAAGCTCCGTGCCGAACATAGATTCAAGACGCGCCTCAAATTCCGCTTTTGAGGCTCCTTCTGGATCTGCAGGTTTCAGCCAAGTCGGCTGGATTGTAGGTTTGAGGGACGGTTCGCGTCCAGGTGGAAACAATCGGTCGTAACTGCCTAGCGCGAAGCTGGCTTGACCCAAGTCATTCCGAGGGGAATCGCATGAAGAAGGTAAAGTTTTTGAGCGTGATAGCCGCATTGGGTTTGGCTGCACCAAGCTTGGGGGGCGAGCCCGCTATTCGACACAATATGCCGCCTGCTGCACGTCTG
>JAGWZB010000029.1 GCA_018969045.1 Planctomycetota bacterium
GATCGGACCGATCCGATTCTCAATTACAAAACCATCCGCAGCGAACTTTCGCACTATAGCCAGGAGCTGGCACAACGTCCTGAGATCGTTGTGGTCACGAAAGCCGAACTCCCGGGAGCTTCGGAGATTCACCGCACTCTCTCGGAGGAACTCCAGCGCAAAGACATCCATCTAGTCAGCGCCGTAACGGGTTCTGGACTCCGGCAGTTGGTCCAGCGTATCGCCGACTTGTTAGCGGAGTATCGATCTCCCGCAAAGTAAACCTCATCGATTCGATATGTTCCTTGTCGATATTGGAAACAGCGGCCTGAGGGCCTGCAAAATCAACTGCGAAGGTCGCAAAGAATTCGATTTTGCAACAATTTCTAGTCCGGTCTACAAGCTTTCGTGGAGCTCAATCGGCCAGGAGATCAGCAAGCACCGCAAGCCCCCAGACGCCTCGGAGCATCGACTCTGGACGCACATCGACGATGATCAAGGCTATGACTGGCTTGTGCATCAAGTGACACACTTCAAGCCATCGAAGGATCCATCGCCTTGGCGCATCGCCAGCGTCAACCGCAAGGCCTTGGATCGGCTTCTTGGCGCGATCGAGAAAAACTCCAAGCGATCAGATCGCCATAACAGCAGTTCCGTGCAGATCGTTGACCGGCGCAGTGTGGGAATCAACATCCAGGTCGATTATCCGGACAAGGTAGGGATCGATCGATTGCTCGCAGCCAAAGCGGCTATCCACTGGAGTAAAATTCAGGGGCTCGACAAGCCACTGATCGTCGTGCAAGCGGGGACTGCGCTGACGGTAGATTGGGTCGATTCCCAACGAAGATTTCAGGGGGGATCGATTCTTCCAGGAGTAGGACTGGCTCTGCAGTACCTAGCGGCCGGTACCGATCAGTTGCCATGGCTTCCTACCGACTCGATCGATCGGCTTCCTAGACTGCCCGGGAAGAACACCGAGGAGGCGATTGCAGCCGGTGTCCATGCATCGCTGGTCGGTGGGGTTGGATACTTGGTCGAAAGATATCGCGCAGAAGACGCACAGTCCGGCCAAGCACCCGTCGTGATTTCCGGAGGAGATGGTCGATTGGTTCTCGAACATATTCCAGCTCCTGCCACGTACATCGACAATCTAGTCTTATTAGGCCTTGCGCTTTGTGATCCCTCGTGAAACGTCGCAAAAGTGTCGCATTGCTGATCGAAACCTCGAACGCTTATGCTCGCGGTCTACTCGAAGGGATCGTCAAATATCACCGCGAGCATGACGCATGGTCTGTCTATCTTCCGGAGCAGGAGCGCGGTGCGGCACCACCGGCTTGGCTCAAAAACACTCGCATCGACGGAGCCATCGCTCGGATTGAAACCGATCGGATCGCCAAATCGGTGTCGAATCTCAAGGTGCCCGTGGTCGACGTAAGTTCGGCTCGACGCGTACCAAACGTTCCATGGATCGAGACAGACGATCAAGCCATCGCACAGCTTGCTTTCGAGCATTTATTCGAACGAGGGTTTCGCCATTTTGCCTACTGCGGTCCTAGGGGTTTGAATTGGTCGCGATGGAGAAGCCAAGGGTTTACGGCTCGCTGCAAGCAAGCTGGCTTTAAGTGCCTCTTGCACTGGACCCCCTCTCCATTTCGCACCACCAGCACCAACGTTAATCAGGGCCAGTTGGCACATTGGCTAAACGAACTTCCCAAACCCATCGGTCTTTTCTGTGCTTACGATATCACAGCCCAAGTCATCTTGGACCATTGCCGTAATCAAGGCATCGCAGTGCCCGAAGAAATTGCGGTCATCGGGGTCGATAACGACCCACTTTTGTGCGAACTGGCAAGACCAAGTTTAACCAGTATCGCGCCAGATGCTCTTGGGGCAGGGTACTATGCTGCGCAGTGGCTTGACCAAGCCATGTCGGATCGATCAACTATCAAACGGAGCAACTATTCGGCGCCCTTTCGACTCATGCCCCCGTTGGGATTGGTCTTGCGACAATCTACCGATATCACTGCGGTGGCAGACCCCCTTGTTGCCAAAGCTATCGAGTTTATCCGCAGCCACGCCTGTGATGGGATTCAAGTCGAGGATGTTCTCAGGCACGTCGCGTTGTCGAGACGAATGCTCGAAACTCGCTTTGTTGAAGCGATCGGCAAGACTCCGCATGCGATGATTGCGATGATTCGTTTGACACGCGCTAAAGAACTGCTTCAGCAAACCGATCTGAGCGTTGATGCGATCGCTCGTAAAGCCGGTTTTCAGCACGCTGAGTACATGAGCGTTGCGTTTAGAAAAGCCTTTGGCCAGCCTCCTGGGCGATATCGTCGTCAACATACTCGATCGTAAATTCCAACTTGCATTTTCGCTTCAGCGATTACAATTGAGCCAATCGCTACATTCTGATCGCCAGCGTTTTATTTCAGCCAATCCCTAGAGTTTGACTTACGAAGTCCGCTCGCGAACTATATCATCGCGCAAGCTATCCTAGTGCGATCGCTTCAACAATCACCGTCTTTGCATTCCGAGCCCTACGACGCAATGATTACCACCGTAAAGCCACACTATTTGTTGTTCTGCGAAGGAAATGCTGGCCCTGGGTTTGGATTTCCCGAAGACGACGCAAGCCGTTGGCGATTTGTTCTGGAAAACGTCGAAACTGGGCAGAAAATCGAAGCTTGGGATCACGAGGAAATCCTTCATCCGGATCGAATTTCGTTGATGGCTGTCATCCGGGGCCTCGAAGCCCTGGACCAACCCAGCAAAGTCACCCTCGTGACGACCAATCGCTATGTCGCTCGTGGACTTCAATACGGACTTGTGGAATGGCGAGAAAACGATTTTTGCTGGGAGCACTTTGGGTCGATCCAACCGATTCGCAACCAGGACCTATGGCGACGAGTGGATGTTGCTTTGAAGTACCACGAAGTCACTTGCCGCTGGATGGCTTACGATGCCCAGCAAGATCATATCGACGGCGACAGGCGCGATGTTCCAGTTGAAACGCTCGGAGCAACCGCTTCCCAAGAGTGCTCGATGCAGAATCAAATTTATCAGTCGCCCCGATCCGGGTCTCGGTCCGACTCGCTCGCGGATGACTTACCCCAAACTCAAAAAAATCGCCCTACCAGCCCTACCAGGTTGTACCAACCTGGTTTTTGGATCTGGAATTGCATCCTCCGCGTCGATAAGGTCCTGGTCGATGCACTGAAGTCCGCGTTGATGATCGACCCTAGTCCAGATAGTTATCGGGCGAAACGTTGAAGCCTAGATTCGTTATTCCCTTTTGAATCCCTCTGGAACCCCTAGTGCTGTGACTAATCCTATCGAATCAAGCGAGGCTGATTTTTTTCTGAGCGACTTTGATCGCTACCTGTTTGGTTCGGGAAAGCACTGGAAAATCTATGAAAAGCTAGGGTCGCATCCCCGAAACCTCGCTGGCGTTGAGGGCGTCAACTTCGCTCTCTGGGCCCCCAACGCACAAAGTGTCCAAGTCGTCGGTGATTTTAATCAGTGGGATGGACAGTCCCACAAGATGAGGAAACAAGTACCCTCGGGTGTTTGGGAATTGTTTGTTCCAAATATCTCCTGTGGGATGAAATACAAATTTCGTGTCCATGCCATGGACGGACAAATCACTGACAAAGCAGATCCAATGGCTCTGTGGTCAGAACAACCCCCCAAGACCGCTTCGATCGTTCACCAACTGAACTACCAGTGGAACGATTCTAGTTGGATTCAAAAACGCTCAGAAAGTCGCACCTTGGATCAACCGATGTCGATCTACGAGGTTCATCTAGGTTCTTGGAAAAAGTGCCAAGATTCAAACCATGGATGGCTCGGTTATCGCGAACTTGCACATCAATTGGTCGATTACTGCAAACAGTTAGGATTCACGCACCTGGAACTCATGCCCATCAGTGAGCATCCTTTCACAGGGTCATGGGGATACCAAACGACTGGATACTTTTCCGTAACGAGTCGATACGGTAGCCCCGAAGACTTTATGTACTTTGTAGATCACTGTCACCAAAATGGTATCGGTGTGATCATCGACTGGGTACCAGCCCATTTCCCACGCGATGCCCACGGTCTATATCGCTTCGACGGGTCCGCGCTGTATGAACACCAGGACCCTCGCCAAGGCGAACATCCCGATTGGGGGACCATGGTCTTTAATTACGGACGTCACGAAGTTCGCAATTTTCTCATCTCCAACGCCTTGTTTTGGTTCGATAAATTCCATATCGATGGACTGAGAGTCGATGCGGTTGCTTCGATGCTCTATTTGGACTATTCGCGGAAAGATGGAGAGTGGATACCCAATGAGCAAGGCGGTCGCGAAAATCTCGACGCGATCCATTTCCTGCGCGAGTTCAACCGCCAGTGCCATGCTCAGTTCCCAGGGATTCTGACCATTGCCGAAGAGTCGACCGCTTGGCCAGGTGTGAGCCACCCTGTGGATGTCGGAGGGTTGGGCTTCTCCATGAAATGGAATATGGGATGGATGAACGACACGCTCGGGTACATGAGACGCGATCCGATCTACCGCAAGCATCATCAGAACGATCTGACCTTTAGTCTGATCTACGCATACTCAGAAAATTTTCAACTGCCACTCTCGCACGACGAAGTCGTACACGGAAAAGGATCGCTCATCGGACAAATGCCAGGTGATCTCTGGCAGAAATTCGCTAATCTGCGACTTTTGTTCTCCTACATGTGGACTCATCCTGGCAAGAAGATGCTCTTCATGGGAGGAGAACTGGCGCAGTGGCATGAATGGAATCATGACTCCCAACTCCATTGGGAACTGCTTCAATGGGAAACGCACTCGGGAGTTCAACGTTTGATAGCCGATTTGAATCGAATCATGACCACCCACACAGCCCTCCATCGCCATGACTTCAGCGGTGAGGGCTTTGAATGGGTCGATTGTCAAAATGCCCACGATAGCGTCCTAGGCTATCTTCGCAAATCGCACGCAACCCAAGATAACGCTCACCAGGATGAACATTTGCTCGTCTGCTGCAATTTTACCCCTGTGGTAAGACCGTATCGGATGGGTGTTCCATTTGCAGGATCCTATTGCGAGATCTTTAACAGCGACGCTCCGATTTATGGAGGATCAGGAGTGGGAAATCACGGTCTGCTCCACTCCGATGGCAATCTACCTTACCACGGTCAATCTGCTTCGTTGGAACTGACCCTACCTCCCTTGGGAGCGCTGATTCTCAAACCGATGCTGCAGAGCTCCTAAATGCTCGCGTGCTTAGCGATCAATTGCTCGATCTCTTGACGCATCGTTGATCGAGCGAATTCGTCGGCAGCCATCAGTTGTGGATTCGTTGCATCGCCGAGATTCTTTTTTCCAATGACCAATCGTCCGCTTACTGCCACGACATCTCCGCGCATCCCTTGAGCTTTGACTTTAACACTCTTGTCATCGGATTTGTCCCACTCGACCGTGACGGTCAAAACTTGACCTGGTTGCATGAAATCAGCGAACTTTACGTTTCGGACTTCGTCGAGCGTCAACATCGCATTCTCAAAGTTATCCGTGGCATGGACCAACCACATCGATGCCTGAAACAGAGCTTCGAGCATCATCACCCCAGGCATCACGGGAAAAAGTGGAAAGTGATCGCGAAGGTAGTCTTCGTCCTTGTGCAGTTCCCTAGTGGCGACAATTCGTTGTCCTGGGATTAACTCAATAATTTTGTCCAGTTGTCGGTATCTCACGGGAAACTCTCAATCCTATTGTGATTCCAATGCCGCAATCAAACTCGACACCAGCTGACTTGCACTCTGCAAGGCTTGCTCCTGGGACTCTGCGGCACTCTCCAAGCATCGGACGATGGCTGACCCTACAATCAATCCATCGCTTACCGGGGCTAGCAACTTAACATGCTCGGGTTTGGAGATACCAAATCCGATACAAATCGGCAAGCTCGTTCTTGACTTGAGCCATCCGACTCGCTCGACGAGCCCTTCGGGTAATTGGGCCCTCTCTCCGGTAATACCCGTGACGCTCACAAAATACAGAAAACCGCTGGAAGCTTCAGCGATCCGAAGGGCTCTCTCGGGTGGCGTCGTGGGTGTGACCAGTTGGACAAGATTGAAGTCGTGCTTGCGGCAAAGCGAAGACATCGCATGGCTCTCTTCGACCAGCAAGTCCGGAACGATCACGCCGCTAAAACCCGCTTGTTTGGCAGCCAAAATGAACGACTCGGGGCCTTGCCGATGAATGATCGCATAAGAAACCATGGCAACCAGTGGCATCGACCATTGAGCGCGATCCGTTTGGATCTGGTCGAAGATCTGTTGAAGCTTAAGCTTATTGCCCAGAGCTCGTGTGTAGGAAGCTTGGATTACCGGCCCGTCGGCTATCGGATCGCTGTAAGGGAACCCCACTTCGGCCATGGAACAGCCGAGCTGCCCGAGCCTAGTGATCACCTTGGATGTAAAGGCCATGTTCGGATCACCTGCGGTCACAAAAGGCATGAAAGCCTTCTTGCCAGATGCCTTTAATCTTGCAAACAAATCATCGATCGCAGTCATACTAATCGCATTTCGTTGAGGTATTGATGGGGCTGCGGGCCCTTTGGCCGATCACCACTGCTGTCCGCGCAGTCGAGCGAGCTCAGCAGCATCTTTATCGCCACGGCCCGACAAGCAGATCACCAAATGCTCATCTTTCGACATGGACTTTGCGATCTGGGCTGCTTTGGCTAAAGCATGGCAGGTTTCCAGCGCCGTGAGAATTCCTTCGTTGCGAGCCAATAGATCAAACGCACCAAGCGCCTCATCGTCTCGGCACGAGGTGTATTGAACGCGTTGGGTGTCTTTCCAATAAGAGTGCTCAGGACCAACCCCAGGGTAATCCAAACCTGCAGAGATCGAATGCACGTCGCTGGTCTGGCCGTCGTCATCTTGCATCACATAACTGTAGGATCCGTGGAGAACTCCCGGAGATCCAAAGCTCAATGGCGATGCATGCTCCCCGGCGATCTGGCCACGCCCACCGGCTTCGACTCCCACGAGCCGAACGCTGGTGTCTTGGATGAATGGATAAAACATTCCCGCCGCATTGCTCCCCCCTCCAACGCACGCGACGATCACATCGGGAAGTCGCCCGATACTGCTTAGGCACTGCTCGCGGCATTCTTTCCCGATAACGCTTTGAAAGTCACGTACCATTTGTGGGAATGGATGAGGACCGATGACCGAGCCGATGATGTAGTGCGTGTGCTCGACACTCGACATCCAATCGCGCATCGCTTCGTTGACCGCGTCGCGCAGAGTCTTCGATCCACTTTCAACTGCCCTGACTTCGGCTCCCATAAGTCGCATACTAAAAACGTTCGGCTTTTGTCTGCGTACGTCCTCAGCTCCCATGTAGACCACACAAGGCAACCCAAAGTGAGCGCACGCCGTAGCGCTTGCTACACCATGCTGACCAGCACCGGTTTCAGCGATCACGCGGGTCTTCTTCATCCGCAAAGTCAGCAACGCTTGACCTAGCGTGTTGTTGATCTTGTGCGCGCCGGTGTGATTGAGATCCTCTCGCTTGAGCCAAATCTGAGCTCCCCCAAGCATTCCGCTGAGCCGCTTGGCATGATAAAGAGGCGAAGGTCTACCAACAAAACGATGCAACAACTCATCGAGCTCGGCTTGGAAATCCGGATCCCTGCGAGCTTTCTGGTATTCGACAACCAGTTCATCTAACGCTCTTGTCAGAGTCTCGGGAACATACCGGCCTCCAAAATCCCCGAATCGCCCCGTGGCATCAGGGACCTGCATCGAAGCTTGTGCTTTGGTAGGGGTCACGCTCGGCGATGTGGATTCGACGGTACTCATCGAGGTTTCCTTGAAGTGGCTGGGAAAGGACGGCTGAATGGTTCATGCCTGAGCTTTATTGTCGACGCGACACCAAAGCGGTCAAGCGATGAAAGGCTTCAGCCAACGAATTGCAAAAGTTCTTGGTAAGCCAAGAGGATTTGTTCGGTAGCGATGTCAATCTGCGCTTCAGTATTAAATCTTCCTATGCCAAATCGCAGGCTGCAGCGAGCTTGGTCCTGGCTCAATCCGATCCCCATCAAAACGTGACTAGGATGAGGCTCCGCAGAAGTGCACGCAGAGCCGCTGCTAACGGCTAGATTCGGGAGCTTGAGCATCAGAGATTGGCCATCGACTTTGGGAAACTCAACATTCAAATTACCCGGTAAACGATTCCATGCCGAACCATCCTTTGGATTTTGCTCGCACCACATTGGGCCATTGAGTTTGAGCCCCAGGATGCCAGTTTGTAACTTGCTCCAAAGCCGATCCCGAAGGCCTGCAATGCGAGGTAGCTCACTAGGTAACTGTTCGATGGAGATTTCCAAAGCCCGGCACATTCCAACAATACCCGGTGTGTTTAGAGTTCCTGACCGCAGGTTGTTTTGATGGCCGCCGCCGACGATGATCGGTGCGATGCGGAGGTCTGGGTTGCAAATCAGCAATCCTCCAACTCCCCTGGGACCGTAGAATTTATGAGCGGAAAAACTCAGTAAATCTGCTCCAATGGAGCGTGCATCGATCGGGATTTTCCCAACCGCTTGAGTTGCGTCCAAGTGCAAAGTCACTCCGTGAGACCGACAACGCTGAGCAATCGCTCGCATGTCCTGCAATGTTCCGATCTCGTTGTTTCCAAGGATGAGCGAGACCATAGCGATGTCATTTTCAAGAGACTCGCTAAGCAAATCCGGATCGTAAAGACCAGAAGATGTGGGTTCAATACCCCGTACCTGAAAGCCCGATTTGCCGAGTTTCTTCCCGCAGTCCAGTACCGCTTTGTGGTCGATACTACCAATCAAAACACCTCGCCTTTTCTGTCGCGGATGGAGACAAAAACCCAGGAGGGCTAAGTTGATACTCTCGGTCGCACCGCTGGTGAAAACCAAGTCCGCATCGGGATTGCCAAGCAATTCGAGCATCCTCTGTTTGCTTTGCTCAACGATCCCTGCAGCCCGCCTACCGGCCTGATGAGTCACGCTCCCGGGATTCGCATACTCGGTGAGCATCCATGGAACCATCGCTTCGAGAACTCTTGGATCAACCGCCGTTGTCGCGTGATTGTCCAGATAGATCTCTTTGCTAAATTCTGAAATGCTCACTTGGACTTTCTTCCGACTTGACTGCTTCACTGCGAATCGATTCCAAGGATTATAACCCGTTTGCTTCCGATTCCTAACAACCAAAAACCAAGGCTTTTTTGGGCGATTTGCAGGGACTTTCGCGATCATGCCCCCGATAGGTCGCTGGAAAGACTACCCCAACTAGGTACCATGTAGGCTCGTCTTCCAACATTGCTTGAGACCCCGCATTAGAGGATTTGTTCATTCGACATGCCGGAACCAATCACACAGACCATTTTTAGATGGGTTCCAGCTATTGGCTCGCTCCGAGGCTACACGACCTGGATGCTCCAGCGGGATTTCTTCGCCGGAGTGACCGTCGCTGCGGTGGCGGTCCCACAAGCCATCGCTTATGCGAAGATCTTTGGCATGCCCGCTGAAATGGGTCTCTACACGGCGATCGTGATGACCAGCGTAGGGGCGTTGCTGGACTCCTCGAAGCAACTGATCAACGGACCGACCAACGCGATTTCGATCGCGATGCTGAGTGCTTTGGCAAGCATCGATGGGGACGATCGCCGACGCAGCGCCGCGATTTTGATGGCCCTGCTTGTTGGTCTGATCCAAACCGCGATTTCTTTGGGTCGATTTGGCGATCTTTCACGATTTATCTCCAAAGCCGTCATCGTGGGCTTTACCCTCGGTGCCTCAGTCCTTCTTTTGATGGACCAACTCAAGAACGTGCTGGGATTGCAAGTCGCTACGGATCCACATGATCACTTCCTAGTCCGTTTTTTTAAAACGATCAGTACCGGGCAAGGTGTTCACTGGCCGACTCTATGCGTCGCTTTTGCAACGGCGGTCATCGCCCTGTCGATGCGTTGGATCAATCGACGGTTTTCGGTCTGGCTTCCGGAATTTCTCATCGCCATCGTTGCCGTTGCATTGGGACTTTATTGGTTCGATCCGTCCGGGGATCTCCAAATCAAACTCACCGAAAATGTACCTCGAAAACTGCCGTGGTTCTCCATCCCACAATGGGACTGGATGATGGTGCGTGAACTCTCAGGCAGCGCTATGGCAATCGCGTTTCTGGGACTTTTGGAAGCTATGGCCATGGCCAAATCGATCGCTTCCAAAACCGGAGAGAAACTCGATATGAACCAGCAATGCTTGAGCGAAGGTCTAGCCAATACCATCGGTAGCTTTTTCAATTGCTTCCCAGGATCCGGGTCGCTGACCCGAACCTACATCAACCACTCCTCAGGTGCTGCAACCCAGTGGTCCGGAGTCATCAGCGCAGCGGGAGTTGCTGCAACCATCCTGCTGTTTGCACCTTTTGCTGCCTACATTCCTCGCCCAGCCCTGGCTGCTATTCTCGTTCTAACTGCCTTTCGAATGACCGAGGTCGCGACCCTCAAGTACATCGCCAAAGCCACTCGCTTCGATGCTCTGATCCTAGCAATCACCGCCCTTTCGGCCATCTTGGTATCGGTCGAGTTTTGCATCTTGATCGGTGTAGCCCTGTCGTTCGCCCTATACATTCCCAAGGCCGCCAAGATCACCATGACCGAACTTGCCGTAACGACCGATCGAGTGATTCGCGAAGTCCAACCCGATGACCCAAGATGCTCTCTGGTAAGAATCTACAACCTCGAAGGAGAACTGTTTTTTGGCAGCGCTCCAGATTTCGAGGATCTTCTAGATTCCATCGAACTTCAGGTTCAGCCAAGCTGGCGCGTGATCATCTTGAGACTTAAACGAGCAAGAAACCCTGATTCGGTCTGCATGCAGATCCTCGAAAAGTTCATCACAAAAATGCATGACCAAAACGTGACGGTCATGCTCAGCGGTGTCGATGATGATGTGCTAGGCGTCCTTGCAAACGTCGGAATGCTCCAGCTTATCGGTGCTTCCAACGTATTCCGCGAGGAATCGGAAATCTGGGCAAGTACCATCCAAGCTCTCAAAGCAGCTTACCGACTCCTGGGCTCCCAACGCTGCGCCCATTGTCCCAACCATCCAGAGCACCTCGATACTACAGACTGGTCCTACATGATCTAGTAGATAACCATTGGAAATTGCAAATGGTTGATTTTGACCACCCTTTGCAGTTATACTGATCCGCGACGCCTTCCCCCCCTAGCGACACTCATTGTCGGCTTTCCCAACTCTTTGCATTCCGATGGCAACCCTTCCAAAGGTCCATAGGCTTGCCATCGATCAGCTAATGATTCGCATGATGCATTTGCGTTCTTTAAGTATCCTACTGGCGATTGTTCTTGGCGCAGCGACCGCTAGGCCAAGCATTGCGCAAATCGACTTCAATCAGCAAGTCCGTCCGATTCTGGCCAATCATTGCTTGCAATGCCATGGTCCGGATGCTCAGAATCGACAAGCCGACCTGCGACTGGATGTCTCTTCAGAGGCGATGAAATCGGCGATTGTTGCCGGCCAAGTCGAAAACAGCCCACTGATCCATCGCATTGAATCTGCGGATCCTGATGAAGTGATGCCACCTGGGCATCTGGGTAAACCCCTAAGTACCCAGCAGCGGGAGATCCTCAAAGCCTGGGTCTCCCAAGGTGCCAAGTACTCCGAGCATTGGTCTTTTGAACCCATCGGAGATTCCAGCCAACTGCTCAAGCAGGCAACCGATGAATCGACGGCAAGCGAGCTTCCAATCGATCGATTTATCCAACGCTCGCTGGATAAGGCCGGACTGAAACGTTCGCAAGAGTTGTCTAAGGAATCGTTGATTCGCCGCGTTTGGCTGGATTTGACGGGACTGCCACCGACAAGCCAGGAACTCGACGCACTCAAAACCGATGCAGATCCCGCCTCGATCGACAAGGCGATCGATCGATTGCTAGAGTCTCCAAGATACGCCGAGCGATGGGGTAAACACTGGCTCGATATCGCTAGATACGCCGATACCCATGGCGGAGCAGCTATTGGATTTACAAGTTTTCCGTTCTCGTACACTTACCGCGACTATGTCATCGGAGCGATCCAAAACGACTTGCCCTTCGATCAATTCATTCTTCAGCAGATCGCCGCAGACCAATTGGAATTACCCGAGAACGACCCGAGGCTTGCGGCCCTGGGATTTCTAACCGTCGGAATGCAGTTTCGCAACTATCACGATACGATCGATGATCGGATCGATGTCATCACGCGTGGCTTAATGGGACTGACAGTCACCTGCGCTCGATGCCACGACCATAAATTCGATCCGATACCCACCTCCGACTACTACGCCTTGGTGGCTTCGATCGCACCTAGCAACCCTCCGGAGTCTCTTCCTGTCATCGGAAAAGCAACCGATGCGAACGCTCAATCGGATTACGAGAAACAACTGGCCGTTTTGACCCATAGGCATCAGCAGTTTGCAAGAGAACAAAGCGAGGTCATGCGAAGCCGTCTGCGAATGCAAGTTGGTCTCTATCTGACGGAAATCGCAAAAGGAGCCGTCGAAGCAGATCTTGCTACCGCGTTTCTATCCTATCGAACCGATGAAGTCCGACCCGCGATTGTCAATCGTTGGCTTAAGTACTTAAAGGAACTCAATCAAGACGATCCGGTTTTTTACGTTTGGTTCCAAGCCCGTGCCTGGGAACCCATCAGCGAAGAAGACTTTGCTAAGAAACTCCAAGAGTTAGTCGCGAAACTCAAGACTGAGCTAGATGCCGCCGGCGTTAAACCCGAGACGATCCATAAGCTCTCTGGGGACCCACCTCAATGGAATCCATTGCTGCTAGATGCTCTTTCCCAAAAGCCTCCCAAGTCGATCTACGAGTTGGCCAATCTCTACGGTGACGTCTTTGCTCAGGAACACAAGCAGTGGCTGAGTGCATTGCTACAAACGTCGCTCGAAGCGATACCCGGAGCGACCATTCAACCCGACGATCACCCCGAGCACCAAACCATCAACAGCCCTTCGCATCGACAACTCCGACATCATCTCTACGGGCCAGATACCCCATTTGATATCCCCGACCACGAAGCTTCAAAACTGACCAACAGGACCATCGCCGACATGATCAATGGCAAGAAAGGTGCAATCCACCAATTGAACCTTTCTTCACCCGGTGCTCCTCCGCGCGCGATGGTCTTGCAAGAGACTCCCAAGCCACCGCAGCAGACTGTTTATCTTCGAGGCAACCCTCTGTCCCGAGGTGCTGTCGTTTTGCCAGGATTCCTAACGGCACTTGGCCAAGGAACCAAATCCGAGTCCTTCCAAGACGGTAAGCGGCGACTGGGCCTGGCTCGCGCTGTGATCGCTCAGGAAAATCCGCTGACGGCTCGAGTCATTGTCAATTGGGTTTGGCAGCAGCATTTTGGTGTGGGACTGGTTCGCACTCCCGATGACTTCGGAACGCGCGGTCAGCCACCAACTCATCCGGAACTGCTTGATTTCCTAGCCGACGAATTTCGCAAGAATGGATGGTCGTTGCGATGGTTGCACAAGCAGATTCTAGCGACCAAGGTATACCGTCAAGCCTGCATCGAAGATCCCAGCAAACGACAAATCGATCCGGAGAATCGGCTTTTGTGGCGCATGCCTCGAAGGCGACTGGATTTTGAAGCCATGCGCGATGCGATGCTTTGGATCTCTGGGGAATTGGATTTGACCCAAGGTGGTAGACCCGTGGACTTTGAAGCCAATCCCACATCGGTACGCAGGAGCGTGTATGGCTTTGTTAACCGCGATATCGTATCTCCACTGATGAGCACCTTCGATGTAGCAAACCCAAACTCTTGTACCGCTAAACGTCCGGAAACCACCGTGCCTCAGCAAACCCTTTTTGCACTCAATAGCGAGTTTATCCAAGATCGCGCGGCTAAGATCGCCTCGGCCTCCAAAAAGGATTCGGATCAGAACAACACCCAAAGAGTTTCCGAGTTGTTCCGCAGAATCCTAGGTCGCGATCCGAAAACCGACGAAGAGCAATTGGCATTAAAGTTTATCGAGGAGTCCAACACGCCGAGCCTCGAAGGCCAAAGCTCAGATCCACAAATCGCTTGGACGCAACTTGCTCATGCTCTGCTGGCATCCAACGAATTTACCTTCATCGATTAATAACCTCTGGAATCTCAGGAGCCTTCCCATGGACCCAATTCAATCCAATAGCTCGATGCCGCGCCGGCATTGGATGCGAAGTTGTGGGATGGGTTTTGGTGGACTGGCTCTTTCAAGCATGCTCGCATCGTCATCCAGAGGGTTTGCGCAGGACGGATCGCAAGGCTTGGCGACCCAAGGTGCTTTGCCTCTGCATTTTGCGGGCAAGGCCAAGCATGTTATCCATGTGTTTTTGAATGGTGGGGTTTCGCAAGTCGATACGTTTGACCCCAAACCCGAGTTGACCAAACGAGCCGGCCAAATCCTGCCCTTCGAGAATCTCAAGACCGAGCGAAAGACCGGAGTGGCCTTGCCATCCCCCTTTGCCTTTGCGCAGCATGGGCAAAGTGGAATCCCTGTAAGCGATCTGTTTCCTAAACTCGCCCAGTGCGTCGACGAGATGACCATCATTCGTTCCATGAATGCCGAGCTGCCAAGCCATGAGCTGTCGCTCATGCTCATGAACACAGGAGATCAGCGACTGGTACGCCCAAGCCTAGGTTCATGGCTGACTTGGGGCATGGGGACCATCAACGAGAACTTACCAGCGTTTGTTGCCCTATGCCCAGGAGGCTTGCCCGTAGGAGGGGCCGGGAACTGGCGAAGCGCCTTTCTACCAGGAGCTTACCAAGGCACGCGTGTCGATACGTCCAAGACCGACACATCCAAACTGATCGACCATTTGCAGAACAAGCGACTCTCGGCAAGCCAGCAATCCAAGCAGTTTGAGCTTTTGCAGCAACTGAACCAAAAGCACTTCGAAGAGCGTCCTGGGGAGGCGGCCATCGAGGCACGGCGCAAGAGTTTCGAACTTGCTTATCGCATGCAGACCGAAGCAAGCGAGGCGTTTGATATCTCGAAAGAACCCGAGCACATCTTGAAAATGTACGGGGAGGGGCCACAGAATCGACAATTGCTCATCGCCCGGCGTCTGGTCGAACGAGGGGTTCGCTTTGTGCAGACCTGGCACGGTGAGATGCAACCATGGGACAGCCACTCAAACATTCAGCAAGAGCATCGCAAAGTTGCTAACGAGTGCGATTCCGGACTTGCCGCATTGCTGATCGATCTGAAACAACGTGGATTGCTAGACCAGACGCTGGTACTTTGCACAGGCGAGTTTGGAAGAACTCCCACCGTGGAGATGGGTCAAGACGGTGGTGGTGCCAGTCAGGGTCGCGACCACAACCACTGGGGCTTTTCGTTGTGGATGGCAGGAGGTGGAATCCGACGCGGAATGGTCTACGGGTCAACCGACGAGTTCGGATTCAAAGCGGTCGAAAACCCGGTGTCGATCCATGATTTGCATGCGACCATTCTGCATTTGATGGGCTACGACCATCAGCGCATGACATTCAGGTATGCCGGTCGCGATTTCAGATTGACCGACGTCCATGGAAACGTTCTACAGGCCATCTTGGCCTGATCTGATTGACAAAATTCCAAGTCCGAGTTTCTGCGATCTGCAAACGCAGCAAGTGCCAGATAAAAAACGAACCATTTCGTTGACAAAATCTCTACAAGCCCACAATGAAGCATTGGGGACTTAACGTCCCTTCGAGTTTCTATCGAGATAGATCAGGGCACTTGGATTAGGATTTTAAATATGACCGGTCTTGCACGACTCATGCACCGCTACCGGATCGCAAGAAGGTCTTTGCGCAAACATTCCCGCACACTTTGGGAAAAGTTCGAAAGCCGATGGTTCGCGTTTCGCGCATCGATGCGTTATTTCCCACCGAAGTTAGAGGAGTCGACAGGACTCTACGGCGAAAGGCTCGCGGTGGAATATTTGAAGCGTTGCGGCTATTTCATTTTGGAACGCTCCTACCGCAGTCCGATGGGAGAAATCGATATCATCGCGGCTTGGAAAGCGACCAAGGTCGTGTTTGTGGAGGTCAAGACTTGGAGCAAGCAGAAAGACAACCAAGGAGGGCCGGCCGATGCGGTCGATGATGTCAAACAGCGAAAAATCTGTCGCACTGCCCTTCATTACGCCAAAAGACATGGCTTGCTCGATACGCCGGGTCGATTCGATGTCATCGAAGTCGTCTTAGGGAGTGATCCCGGGCACCCGAGTTTTCGGCATATCCAAGACGCGTTTGAAAGCCACGAAGTTTTTCAGATGCACGCCTGATCCGATTGTGGTTCCTCAATCAGATTCGACTTGGAGCTTCTTCTTCCAAGATGCGATTTGATCGGTGACAAAATCCGGGCCGCTAGAACCATAGGATCGGTAGCTGGCCACCGCGCCATGGACACCTAAGCTTTTGCGAAGGATCGCACCATCGAATCCAGAATCCACTTTTCTAAAGTCATCATCGCTGAGCTGACTGAGTGTTTTGTTCTGTTCTTTAGCGATTGCAACCAACGCGCCCACTTTGTGGTGTGCGGTTCGCTGAGGCACTCCTTGCATCATGATGGCCTCCATCAGGGCGGTCGCATCGAGGTAGCCTTGATCAAGCCTCTTAGAAATCGACTCGACTTGCAACACAGATCCTCGGACGATCGGCACGGCAAGTTCCAAACATGCGATTACGGTATCGAACGCATCGAAAAGCGGTGGTTTGTCCTCTTGCAAATCGCGATTGTAGGCAAGCGGAAGACCTTTGAGCAGGACCAGCAGAGTTTGCAGCGACCCGATCACTCTGGCAGATTTTCCTCGCGTTAATTCGAGCGTATCGGGATTGACCTTCTGAGGCATGATGGAACTGCCTGTGCAGAAGGCTTGAGGCAATTTGATAAAGCCGAATTCGGTGGTTGACCAAAGGATCCACTCTTCGGCCCAACCGCTCAGGTGCGTTGCAATCATGCTCAAAACGAAAACCGATTCGACGGCGAAATCCCGGTCGCTGCTGATGTCGATGCTGTTTGCTGCAACCGACTCGAATCCTAAAAGCTCCGCGGTCAGGTGCCTATCGATCGGCATGCTAGTGCCCGCCACGGCTGCGCCACCCAAAGGGCAAATATTGACTCGCCGACGGCAATCGGCAACGCGCAAACGGTCCCGATTGAGTTTTTCGATGTAAGCCAGCCAGTAGTGGGCCGCCAAAACCGGTTGGGCGCGTTGCATGTGAGTGTAGGCTGGAAGGATCACACCGGCATCTTGCTCGCAGCGTGAAAGATAAGCCCGTTGGAGTTCTTCTAACAAGCGATCCACGGTGTCGAGTCCTTCTCGAACCCATAGGCGCAAGTCCGTTGCGATTTGATCGTTGCGGGAACGAGCCGTATGCAGCTTTCGACCAACATCCCCAAGGGCATCGATCAACGCTTGCTCAATATGCATGTGGATGTCTTCAAGTTCGATCTTAAACGGCAGTTCCTTGCGATCGATCAAGCCTTGGATTCGAATCAACTCGGCTTCGATTTGTGCGAACTCATCTTGGGTGAGAATCCCTTGTTGGGCCAACATCCTTGCGTGGGCAATCGATCCGCGAATGTCGTGCCTGTAGAGTCGGTGGTCGAACGAAATACTCTCGCTGAACTTTGCCAACGATTGATCCATGTCACCGGAGAAAACACCGCTTCGAGATAGTGAGCTCAAGTCAAAAGCCTTGGAAAATCAGGAGGATTAGGATAGACCGTCAATAAAAAATTTAGCTCTTCAGGAGTTATTGTGGCTAGGAGTGTATGTTACCGGTTTTTATCGAATTGTTATCGAACTCGTACTCAATAAAATGGTACTCGTACTCGAAGTGGTCTAGTATAGCGATTCAGCCAATTAGTCAACAAATTACCGTGGACCGCTTCGCTCAATCATCGTCATCGCAGCGGTTCAAACAGCCATCGAGTAGTACAGCTTGCGATTATTCAAAAGCTAGCACCGAGTAAGGGCCCAACTGGCTTGCTCCATCGACCCCGGCAACCGCGATGGCTTGGACTTTGTTTTCGGGACTCTCTGGGGGTCCAAGTTCAAGACTCAAGGTATCGGGGCCATGGATCGAGGTTTCCCAGCGTCCGTTGATGAATCGATGCACGCACCATCGGCGCACGGCTTGCTGATTCGAAACTTCCCAAACGACTTTAGTGGGGGATGCGTCTGAGGATTGGGCGACTTGGGAAAGCTCAGGTTTTGCAATTTTCTCAACCTTAAGCCATGGTGTTTGAGGGGTTAGCGCCGGTGTCAGGTAGGTGTTGGACTTCAATCGGTCCGAAAGGCCTTCACGGTTCTCCATGATGGCTTTCATGCTGAAGTGGATGGTACCGGAGCTACCTTGAAGAGTTCTCGCCAGGAATACTTGATCCTCGATTTGCTCGACCGTGAAGGGACGATTTTTATCACCAATTCGACTGGTGAAAATTCCAGGAGCGATCAACCGGCCTTGGGTGTTCTGACTGACCCACCATTGTAGCAAGGCGGGAAAACTCTGTTGCTTGGCATGGATGGGCCAGTACAGTTGGGGAGAGTAGTAATCGCACCAGCCTTCGTTGAGCCATAGCTTGGCGTCGGCATAGAGTTTCTCGTACTGGTTGAATCCTTGCACGCTTGCAGGATAGCCTGGTTTCCAGATTCCAAATGGACTGATTCCAAACTTCACATGAGGCTTGGTCCCTTTGATTTGAAGATACAGACTTCGGATGAACTGGTTCATCTGATCCCTTCGCCAATCGTCTCGAGCGAGATCTCCACCTGAGCGTTTGTAGTTTTCCCAGGCTGGATCGTCTGGAAATGGGATATCATCGATGGGATAGGGGTAAAAGTAGTCATCGATATGTACCCCGTCGATATCGTATCGCTGGACAACATCCATGAAGACTTTCAAAGTATGTTCCCGTGATTTCGGTTCACCTGGATCCAGCCACAAGTACGAGGTTTTGTCGTTTCCATACCGTTTGACCAATTCCGGGTGCTTGCTGCTGATATGATCGGGAGATTCGGTGTACTTTTGTCCGGAGTTGCGAGCCCTGTAGGGATTGAACCAAGCGTGGAGCTCCATACCACGGCGATGAGTCTGATCGATCCAAAAGGCTAACGGGTCGTAGAATGGTTCGGGGGGCTGCCCCTGCGTGCCGGTGAGGTAATAGCTCCAAGGCTCGTGCTTGCTTTCGTACAACGCATCGCATGAGGTTCTAACTTGTAGGACGATCGCATTGAGCCCGAGTTCCTGGCATCGATCCAGGATCTTGATGGCCTCTGATTTCTGCTCGTCAGAGCCAAGTCCTGGTTTGGTGGGCCAATCGATATTGGCAACCGTTGCGACCCAGACACCGCGGAATTCTCGCGGAGGATCCGGCAACGGGGGCAGTTCGGATTGGTTTTGTGCCAAAGCCGATTGGTCTAGCGACAGCCCAATCGATGCGATCAACAGAACAACAAGTGCCAGGATGCGGCAACCAACGAGCTTTAGAAGCATATAGTTTCGATCGTGTTTTAGGTCTAAGTTCTCAGAAGTGAATTACCAGGAAGGCTGGAGTTACAGCAAGATTGGGCAGATGTCGAACCAGGACCGGCCTTGTCGTTCCATCCATTCGCTCGATTCGCTTGGGCCCCACATCCCAGGTTCGTACGTGAAAAGCTGGGGTGCCGCAGGGCTTCGCCAAGCAGCGATGATTGGATCCATGATTCGCCATGCTTGCTCGACTTCGTCGCTGCGTGCAAACAGACCTGGATCACCGAGCATTGCATCAAGGAGCAAGCGTTGGTAGGCATCGGGTAGTTCTTTGCCGCTGGAGTCGAATCGGAAATCCAGTTCGCTGAGCCTTAGCCGCATATCGGAATCGGGGACTTTGGACTGGAAGTAAATCTGAACACCTTCGGCGGGCTGGATCTGAATCACCAGTCGATTGGCTTCGGGTCGATAGGACTTTTGTTCTCCGAATAGCAGATGAGGGGGTTCCCTGAACTGGATAACGATTTGCGTGGTTCGGCAACTCATGGCTTTGCCGCTTCGCAGGTAGAAAGGAACGCCTCGCCAACGCCAATTATCGATGTAGAACTTCAGACCTGCAAAGGTCTCGATTTGACTCTCCTTGGGCACTCCCTCTTCGTCCAGATAGCCTTGGTATTGACCTCGGATCCCGAACTCGGAAAAGTCGCTACCGTGATAGGGTCGGACCGCTTGGAGCACTTTGACTTTTTCGTCTCGAACGAATTCGCCTGTGTAGCGAACCGGGGCTTCCATGGCGGTAACCATCATCAATTGAAACAGGTGGTTTTGGAACATGTCCCGCAGAACCCCCGATTTATCGTAGTAACCACCTCGCCGTCCTACCACGACTTCTTCAGCCACCGTGATCTGGACGTGATCGACGTAATTGCGGTTCCAGATCGGTTCGAAGATGGTGTTTCCAAACCGCAAGACCAGGATGTTCTGGACGGTTTCCTTCCCTAGGTAGTGATCGATCCGGTAGATTTGATCTTCGCGAAAGGTGCGGTGGATCGATTCGTTGAGCCCTTGGGCACTTGCAAGATCGGTACCAAATGGTTTCTCGATCACGACGCGCCTATGGCCGACAGAGTCGTCGTGCAAACCGGATTTTCCAAGCTGATCGATGGCCGTCGCATACAACTGTGGCATGGTCGAGAGATAATAGGTTCGATCGGCCGGCTTGGAGTCTTCTATCTGATTGAGGAATGCTGCTAGTTTGTGAAAATCTTCCGTGCTGGAAATATCGGCCGGGTGATAGTAGATGGCTTGGGCAAAGGCTTCCCAACTCGTTGCATCGAAATCCCCTTTAGAGAACTGGGCCGTCGATTCGCTCAAGGCGGTTCTCCATTGCTCCGAAGTGAAATTGCTTCGGGCCACACCGACGATACGTGAATTCTTGGGCAAACGTCCCCGTTGGAATTGTCGGTAGAGTGCTGGAATCAATTTACGGCTGGTCAGATCACCTGATGCACCGAAAATGACCATCGTATGGGACATCGTTGCGTTCCTGATTTACATGTCTGGTATATGATGTGTATCACCGCGGCACCCATTGTGCCGTAGGGTTGGTCGGAATACAACGAGAAGCCAATGCAAGACCGGGCAAATCGGATGAACTCACAACAAATTACCTTCTATTTAGTGCGTCATGCCCAGTCGGCAAACAATGCCAACCCAGAACCACAGCGAATCCCCGATCCTCCCATCACCGCCCTAGGTATTCAGCAGGCTCATGCCCTTGCGAGCATAGCACCCGAACTTGCCCCGACCCATCTGTACACCAGCCCTTTTTTAAGAACGCTTCAGACTACCGCTCCGCTTGCTAATCGGTTGAAAATAACCCCATTTGTCAAAGCCGATTTATACGAGCAAGGTGGGTGCTACCGAGGCTATCGGATCGACGATCGAACTCCCGAACCTGGGTTGGGACGATCGCAAATCGAGTCCCTTCACCCAAATTGGAAAATCGACCAAGCCATCGATCAGTCGGGTTGGAACAAACTGACCAGCTACGAAAACCTCGAGCAAGCACGCCAGAGAGCCAAAAGTGTCTCGAAATGGCTCAGCGAGCATCCTTGGCCAGCCAATGCACGCGTGATGCTAGTGATTCATGCCGATTTCAAAATCCGATTGCTCGAATCACTGCTCGAGGATCTGGACATCGAAGATCGACTCGGTTCGGTTATCAACACCGCTTGGACGACCGTGCATTGGACTCAAGGCCGATGCAAACTCGATCGCTATAACGTGCATGAACATTTAAAGCCCCATTTGGTGTCGAGTTGATTGGGCTATCGAATCATCTTGTAAAGGACTTGCGAAGGAGCTCTAAGCTTTTAGGAATCGCCGTTTTGTAGTCTTCCTTTCCTTCGAATTCCAGCGATACCCACCCACGATAGTTCGCTTTACGCATCAGCTCACCGATGCGTTGGTAATCCAAATCCAGGGTGTACCACTCGCCCCCCCCATAATAAGTCTTGGCTTGCAAGAGCACGGCCTTAGGAGCTAGCTTCGCGAGTTTTTCGTAAGGGCTTTCCAGGAAGTTGCCCGTATCGAGTGTGACTTGAAGCCACGGCGAATTGACTGCATCGACGATTCTAAGGACTCCTTCGGGGGTCAGGCCTAAGCCCCAGTGGTTTTCTAGTCCCAGGACAACTCCGCATTTCTGCGCAACTGGCAAACAGCGTTCGAGGGCATCGATCACCCATGGAAAGCCATCCTCTTCGGTGTAACCTGCAAGAGGAGGTTCAATGCCTCGGTTGGCCATAAGCTCATCAAAATTCTTGCTGGTTCCCCAACGTCCCGTGTTGACTCTCATCGTCGGGATCCCAAGCGCATAGCAAAGCTCAATCTGACCGATCGTAAGCTCGATATTGTTGCGGCGGACTTCGGGATCTGGCGAGACAAACCCTTGGTGGGTCGACATCCCGTAGAGAGCCAATCCCGAGAGCAAGGCTTTTCGTTTGATGTCCTGCAAGGCTGCTCGGCTAAGCATTTCGGTTTGAGAGATCTGATAAAGCAGGATCTCAACCCCATCAAAACCATATTCGCCCGCGATTTCAATGCACTTGCCGACATCCTTGAACTCCTCGTTCTTGAACCTCCAGAGCGAATAGGTTGAGATCCCGATCGGCAAGGTCGTTCGGGCTCCACCCGATGGTTCTGCTGCATTGGCGATGGCACTTGCAGGCCCCATGCTGCTGGCTGCCCCAAGCGCTGCAGTTCCAAGGACGGAACCGAGCATGCCACCAAAATGACGACGATTTAAAAACGATGCGTTCATAATCAAGTAATGTCCTTAACCAGCGTTGGTCGTAGCCTGATAGGCCTGGGATTGGTTCGTTGAAAGGGTTAAAAAGTTCCGCAGCAAGCCGATACCATTGGCTTGGCTCTTTTCCGGATGGAATTGAGTGGCAAGCAAATTGCCACGTCGGATCGCTGCGCAAAACTCGTATCCATACTGACTAGTCAGCCAGCCTTGGCTTTCGTTCTCCAGAACTGCGTGGTAACTGTGGACGAAGTAAAAGTATGGCTTAGGACCCATTCCACGGAGCATCGGATCGTTTGGGCCCATTCGTGAATCCACTTGATTCCAGCCCATGTGCGGCACTTTCAAAGAACGATCGCCAAACTCAAACTTAACGACCTTGCCCTTGACGATCCCAAGTCCTTGAAACTCACCTCCTTCGAAGCTCATATCAAGCAGGAGTTGTAGCCCCAAGCAAATACCAAGAAAGTTCCTATCGGCGGCGACCCAATCGGTGATAAAGCCGACCCAGTCGCGACGTCGCAATTGATCGATCGCATCGCGAAAAGCCCCGACGCCAGGGAGAATCAAATGGTTTACATCCCGAAGTTCCGCATAAGACTCGCTGACGATCGGGATCCCTCCTGCCCGTTCAACACCCTTGGAAACGCTGCGAAGGTTTCCCATCTGGTAATCGATTATTCCAACCCTTGGCAATTGGCTCATGAGTCTTAGGGGTTTTTAAGTGGCAATCATCCGTTCAGTGGTCAGTGGCCGCACGGGAGATTCGACCCCTGAAGCGACCTGGAATAGAGTTCATTAGGGATTGTCCCAGGGTTCCTGGCAAGCTGACTTGGAGCTGGAAAAAATCAATTTGTTTGGTTTTGTCTCGAATCGAGACATGGGATTAGTAAATTTGGCAGTTGGGCTTCGAAAGATAAGCAAAAAGTGTGGTATTCGCGGTAACAAATTTACAAGAGATGGCAACGTTTTTTACAACTTAGGCACCAAAACTACCAATCCTTAGCCTGAGCCATTGCAAAACGCTGAAAAAACCGCCTCTGCGGGAAACTTGTTTTTTTGGTCCGGCACTTGCATCTACCTGTTTTCATCTCCTTAAAGGTCGAATTGGCGAACCAATCCGGTTCCCATGGCGTCGAACCAGTAGAAGGAGATCGTTTGGTTCCAACGTGTGGAGCTTGTCCCGTTAAGCCGGCAACAGAGGATCGGGTCTTATACTGATTCCTGTTCTGTTGGTATGGCAGGAGGCGAAAAGAAGATGAATAGCGACTACAAAATTGCACTGATTAGGGAACTGAGAGATCAGCAGGTCCGTTTTGCGCCCCGGAACAAGCGGAGCGAGCAGGCCGACCGCGCCGAGAAACTATTGACGGAATTGGATCCGGTCAAGGAG
>JAGWZB010000388.1 GCA_018969045.1 Planctomycetota bacterium
GGGTCAAACAAGCGCCGCTCTGCAGGATTTCTGATGGTTTTCATTGCCGCTCCCTCAAAAAAATACCATTAGCAAACTCTAGCGCCCTCTCCCTTAAACTGCTAGATCAAATGGTGTTTGTTCGCGGACTTTTGTCGGGCGCGTCAGATAAGCCCATGCTACGGGGTGGTAACCGTCGGACGATTGTCTCAATCGTCCTGGCTGTTTTGCGTCTGGAAGACTATCCCACGGGGTGGATGCATGGTGAAGATTATCATTACGCATTCGGCGGATTGAGACTGAAGGTAGGCTGTAAAAATGCTAAGATTTCGGGTAACCCACAACGATTTCTAAGGAACGTAGAAAGGAGCATACTGGATGCCGCAATATCTGACGCGTGGCTTGTTACCTGCGAAGCGACACATCGCTCACCGCACGATTTCAGGATATCTCCAAGAGGGGATCTACTACGAGGAAGTCATCTCGACCGAGGGATTTCATCGGGCTTATAGTATCGCTTATCATCTGCGACCTCCAACACGGGTTCTTAAAATCAACGCGATGGCTCCCATCGATGTGGAACTTGCGAAGCCCGAAACGCTGAGGCATATCCACTTGAAGACAGCGCAGATTCCTAGATCTAAAGATGCCGTTCACGGCCGATTGGCTCTTTTTGAGAACAACGATTTACGGATTGGGCGATGCAGGCCCGCTGTGCAGCAAAACATCCTCTATCGCAATGCGTCCCAGGATGAACTTTGGTTTATTCGGTCGGGGTCAGGTCGCTTGCTGAGCATGTTTGGCGCGGTGGCTTTTCGCGATTTGGATTACTTGGTGATCCCTAGGTGCACCACCGTGCAGATTGAGTTCGATGAGATTGAACAAGCCGACATGTTGGTCGTCGAATCCAAGGGTACGATTGGATTTCCAGGTCGGTATCTTAATCCCGACGGTCAATTTCGTTTGGGTGCACCTTTATGCGAGCGCGATCTGCGTGGTCCAGAGTTGGTCGAACCGATCGACCAAGAAGGAGAATTCGTGATTCATTTACGAGATGGGGATCGATGGAGTGAGTATGTTCTGGCGAACCATCCCTTCGATGTGGTGGGCTGGGATGGGATGGTGTATCCGTATGCCTTCAACGCCATGGACTTCGAGCCCATCACAGGGACCGTGCATCAGCCACCTCCGATCCATCAGACGTTTCAGACCGATGGCTTTGTGGTGTGCACTTTTGCACCTCGGATGCTCGATACGCATCCTGATGCGATCAAGGTGCCTTATGCGCACAGCAACGTCGAATCCGATGAATTGCTATATTATGTTGCGGGCAATTTCGGAAGTCGCCGAGGTGTGGAGCTTGATTCGATCACTTTGCATCCGCATGGGATCCCTCACGGACCGCATCCGGGTACGATCGCGGCCAGTAAGGAAGCGAAGCGTACGGACGAGTTGGCGGTCATGATCGATACGTTTCGGCCGCTTCATCGCACGAAAGCATCGTTGGCCTTGGATGATCCGAGTTATCCTTTTTCTTGGATATAAGTGGACTTCCCTCACCCCCCGGCCCCCTCTCCCGCCAGCGGGCTAGGGGGAGGAAGAGGTTGGTAATCACTAGAATGTATTTGTACTTAAATTCGATTTTAAGGTTCGCTAATTAGGTAATTTCATGCAGATTGAAATATCGAAAATTCCCGTCACGGAAGCTTATCAGTGGATGGTATCATTGGTGGCTCCGCGACCGATCGCTTGGGTGACGACGTTGTCTGCATCGGGGGTGATCAATCTAGCACCGTTTAGCTTTTTCAATGTGTTTGGTGCGAATCCTCCGGTGGTGGTTTTTTCTCCGACGCTCAAGCGGGACTCGACGAAGAAGGACACGCTTATCAACATCGAGCGTCACGGCGAGTTTGTCATTCATGCTTCCACGGAAAGGGACATCGATGCGATCAACGCTTCGAGCGCCTCGCTGCCACCTGAGTTAAGTGAAGTTGAATATGTAGGAAAGAGGACATTGCCAAGCGTATTGGTGAAGGTACCCAGGCTGGCCGATGCACCGTTTGCACTCGAGTGCAAATTGCGGCAGATCGTGCCGGTAGGGAATGGACCGATCTCGTCGAATCTGATCATAGGGGATGTGGTAATGATGCACATCGATCCGGTGATCTTGGGCAAGGACGGTAAGGTAGATCCGAGCCGACTGCGATCTGTTGCTCGTTTGGGTGGAGAGCATTGGTGTCGTAGCACCGATTTATTTCAGATGGAACGACCGCAGTAGTTGTTACTTCGTTAGAAGCAACTTGCCTTGTTTGGTGCTTCGGAGCCGATAGAGTTGGCCTTGGTATTCGATCCAAACTTCATCACCGCAGCGGCACAATTCAGTAAACGGGATGATTTTGGGTAACTTAGCAACGAGCGATTCTTCTTGGCTGTTGTGCAAGGGCGCAGTGGGCTCTTGGGAATCGGTTTGAGATGCTTGGTCGTTTGGGTTACCCATGGGTTCTGTAGGTCCACTAAGGTGGGTCATCGCTTGAATCCTTTTCCGCAAAGATTCTTGCGAAAAATCCTCTGCGGGGGATTGTACTGAGACTGAGTCTCAGTAACAATAGGGTATCGAGCAAGCAAAAGGTGGTGTTTCCCGCAATCGCATTACCCATAGCCAGCCAGAGCTTTCGGTTTCGTAACCTAACTCTTTGCGTCTGGGGGATGCTTCAATGCGTGTTTTCAACGTTCGACTTCCGAGTAGGACTTTGCCAAGAGGGTTTACCCTCGTTGAGTTGCTTGTGGTCATTGCGATCATTGGAATTTTGGTTGGATTGTTGCTACCTGCAGTCCAAGCGGCACGAGAGGCTGCGCGTCGGATCCAGTGCACGAACAATCTTAAGCAGATCGGGCTAGCGCTTCATAATTACGAAGCGGGGCATCGAACCTATCCTCCTGGGTTTATCTCTCGTGTGACAGGCCAATGGTCTGGGCGTGGCAATGATCCGATACCTGAAGTTGGGCCGGGTTGGAGTTTTTATGCGATGCTACTTCCGAATATGGAGTTAGGAAGTTTGCACCAGATGGTTCGATTCGGTTTACCGATCAGCGATCCTGTTAATCAAGCGGCACGCAGCACCAAGGTTCCGGGTTACCAATGCCCCTCGGATGCTTGGAATGAGCCGGTGACGGTTTGGCCCAGCACTTTAGGGCTTCGAGATCTGGCTCACGCTAGCTACATCGGGTGTCTCGGAGGGGGCGATCCTGCAAACGCGCCTGGGTATTCGGCTCTGTATGAAGAGACACCCTTCAATGGAATGTTCCATCGCAATCAACCGATCAAGCATGCTGCGATTACCGATGGGACATCCAACACCATTGGAATTGGAGAGCGAGCCAGCATGTTTGCACCCAACGGCTGGGCTGGAGTGATCCCTAATGGCCAGACAGTGTTTGCGCCTGCGACCGCTCAGAGTCGAGGTCAGGTAGTAGGTCAAACCGCAAGACCAGCGATTACCATGGCGACAGTTCACGTTCGCTCAGGTGGCCCGAACGCTTCGACCGGCAGTCCGGGTGGCTTTTGGAGTCCACACGCTGGCGGATGCTTGTTCCTGCTTATGGATGGGTCTGTTCACACGATCCCAACGAATGTGGACATTCAAGTTTTCCGGGCGATGGCAGCGAGGAATGACGGGACCGTGATCACACTTCCCTAGCGATCGACTTGCACACTCGGATTACTTGACATCGCTGGCCAGTTTGGCTTTGACGCCTTTCTTGGCACCGTAGGGTTCTTTAGCGGTAGCGGTACCTGAGGCGATCTTTTCTTGGGAATCTTCGCTAGGCAGGACTTCTTCGTCAGCAGGCTGGAACAGCGGGTTGGCGAAGGTGATTTGGGTTCGAGGATCGATACCGTTAGGGCTATCGCCTCGGGGAACTTCGTCGTTAAGCACTCGATCGCGTCCGATGCGTCGGCCTGCAAATCGGGGTCCACGATAGATTGTTCCTTGTTGGATTGGTCCGATTCCAAGGAACCAGGTATCTTTGGCATTGCTACCAGCCTGAGCGATTCCCGACTGCCAGAGGGGCTCCCTAGTTTCTCGATCGTAAGCAAACACAGCGATTTTCGAAGCGGCACTTTTGACATCCTTTTTTGCAAAGGAGATCTCGGGAATCGAGGGCAACG
>JAGWZB010000389.1 GCA_018969045.1 Planctomycetota bacterium
CAAGCGAGCCGAACTATGATGCTGCTTTAGCGGCTCTCAAGGGTCTGCTGTAAAGCGAATTATCGCTAAGCATGTGGTCTTGAAAATCTGCAAAGGGCAGGAGTCCCCCCTGCCCTTTTTGTTTTTTAGGTGGGGCTCTATAGGTTTTCTATGTTGAAGATGAAATCGTTCATTGTGATTTCCTCAGTTGCCGCAGTATGGATCGCTGCCAAGTGCGGCTTTGCCCAAGACCATTGGCAAGATCCTGCGATCGGTTCAGTAACACTGACTCAAAGTGGACCGATTGCCCAAGGGCTTGATGTCAATCGCAAGGTGCTCGATGCCATTGGAGTCGATCGGGCTCTGTTGGCTTTTCGAATCCAAGCCGGATTGCCGACCCAAGATGCAAAGCCGTTGGGGGGGTGGGCAGGCCCGGAACCCTACGGGCCGTTTCCCGGTTTTTTCGAATCCCACTTTCTATCAGCCATCTCGATGCAGTCGGTTCATGACCATGAACTTGTTGCTTGGGTGCAGCAAATGGTAAACGGGCTTGCGCTGTGCCAGCAAGCCATGGGTGGCAAGTACTTGTTTGCTTCACCTGAAGAAGAATTCCAAGCCGATCGACTCGATGGAGTCGTCTGGTACAGGATGCATAAGCTGCTCGAGGGATTGATCGCCGCGCATGTGTTTGCAAAGAGCGATGAAGCCTTGGAGATTGCAGTGAAGCTTGCCGAGTGGATCCAGCAGAGAGTCGACAGCTACGGTGAGGATTTCGCAAAGGTCAAGAGAACCGAGTACGGGGGAATGACCGAAGCCTTTGCGAATCTGTATGAATTAACTGGTCGCGAATCATTTCTTCAAATGGCGCTAAGATGGGAGGAGCCTGAGAGAATTCTAAAGGAATTTGCCCAAGGTCGAGATTTCAACGAGCATGCCAACACGCTTTTGTCCAAGATGGTTGGGGCTACACGGATCGCGGAGTTGACCGGCTCAGAACTTCATCTCAAAGCTTGCGAAAATTTTTGGGAAAACGTCTGTGGCGGTGGTGCCAAGACTTATGCGACTGGCGGTACCAGCGTGCACGAAGGGATGCCAGCTAAGGGGCGTATTGCAAATACAGCTCTGAGGATGCCTCAGGAGACTTGCGTCTCGTACAATTTGATGAAGGTAACGCGAAGTCTTTATAGGATCACGGGCGATGCCAAATACATGGAGTACTACGAACGGCTTTTGTGGAACGCGATTTTAGGAAGCCAAGACCCCAAGACCGGTTACAAGACTTATTACCAGCCGCTTGGTTCCAATTCGGTCAAGGACTTCAGATCCAACGAAGTGGGCTGTTACTGCTGCAATGGTACGGGGCTTGAGAACCCATCGCGGTCTACACAAATGATTTATATGAAGCGGTCGGATCAGATTCGAGTGCAGTTGTTTGTTCCATCGACATTACGGATCGATGATTGGGGTGTCTCGATTGTCCAGCAGTCGGAGTTCCCTGAGAAGTCCAATGGTCGACTGGTAATTCAGTGCCGGGAGCCCAAACGGTTCTGTGTATCGATTAGGGTTCCCAGTTGGGTTGATGAAGGCAGTAGTTTAAAGGTCAATGGTAAGTTGATTGCCGGTAGGGGGAGTGAAAGCAAACTGATTCCGGGCGAATTTTACTTGATCGATAGGCAATGGCAGGATCAAGATCGCATCGAGTATGAGTATCCCTATCGCATGAAGATTGCTTCGATGCCAGACGATCAGAATCAGGTGGCCTTCATGCAGGGGCCATTGGTCATGGTTGGGTTAGGTGCCAATCAAACGCGTGGTTGGATCGAATTACCGTTTGATCCTGCGGATAACAATGCGATTTCCGGGTGGCTTAGGCCCGTGTCGGATGCGACATCCCCGAGTCATTTGCTGGATTTGGAAGGCCAGGATTCATTGGGATTAAGGCTGTTTTTTCGGCCTTACTATCAGATCGGGGCCGGGGAGTTTTTCACTGGGTATTGGCAGCTTGGTAAAGCACCCAAGCAAGGTGATTCAGCAGGGCGAAATTTGGCGTTGGGAAAACCTACGGAGTGTTCGACGCCTGAGCCTGCAGGGAGTAATTTGGAAGCCTTCATGAGGTCGGCAAAGGCGGTGGATGGGAATTACGGTGGTCCTGACGATTGGTATGTCAAGTGGTTCCCCAACGGGTTGTCACCTCAGTGGATCATTGTTGATTTGGAGAGGGTCGAATTGGTATCGAAGGTGCAGTGGATTGCGGCCAAGGAAGACTTGGATGCCAAGATCGCTTATCGCTATCGTATTGAAAGTTCGCAAGACAGGACTGATTGGGAGTCGCTTGCGGATGCTTCGGAGAATCGCGAGTTCCGAAAGGTATATGATCATTCGATTCCGGTGCGGCGAGCCAGATACATTCGATTGACGACGTTACCGCATCCGGAGTTGAAGGACCATCAGGCACGTCCGAAGATTGCGGAGATCATGGTCTTTGGTCAGGAATAATTTCTTGAGGGCAATAGAGGATTCTATTCTCAAACCGTATCCTAAATGCTGAAAGTTGTCTGGGATTTGCAATCCCGTTGCGGGTCGTATCCCGAGGGTTAGATTATTTATGGTAGGTTTTTAAAATCTCACATTCTTCCGATAGGTCACCAGGTAGAAAGTTCGTAGCATGAAATCCAAGAATAAGGAAGGTGCACAATTCGTAAGGTATTTCGGGCCTTTACTGGATGCACTGCGGGAACTAGGAGGATCAGCGACTCCTACTGAAGCATCAACAAAGATTGCTGAGAGCCTAAAGATTTCCAAAGCGCAGCAAGATGAGTTACTGGAGTCCGGTTCCCCCAGATTCCACAATCAGGTCCAGTTCTCCCGTTTCTATTTGGTTCGCGAGGGACTTATTGATGGGTCAAAGCGAGGGATTTGGGCACTAACCCCCGAAGGATGGAAAACTAACCTTGATTATCAAAAGTCACGTGAGATTTTTCTGAAGTGGGTTGATATTTTCGCAAAAGCGAGAAAACAGGATAATGCGAATAAACATCAAGATGTCGACGACGAAGACATCGATGATGCCATAGAGCGTGTTCCCTTTGGACACCGAAGTCGTCTTTTGGAGATAATCAAAGAGCTTTCACCTGCTGGATTCGAAAGATTATGCCAACGCTTGCTACGGGAATCCGGTTTTACGCAAGTTACTGTTACAGGACGTTCAGGTGATGGCGGTATAGACGGAATTGGAATTCTGGAGGTGAATCCATTCGTAAGTTTCAGAGTGCTTTTTCAGTGCAAGAAATATAGTGGTTCTGTAGGTGCCTCGCATGTTAGAGACTTTCGCGGCTCCATGCTTGGCAGAGCCGACAAGGGGATCATCATCACCACAGGATCATTCACTCAAGACGCTCAGAGGGAAGCTACACGCGATGGAGCGCCGCCACTTGAGTTAGTTCATGGGGATAAATTAGTTGATATGTTCGAGAGCCTAGAGCTAGGGCTGATACCGCGAAAGTCTTATGACATCGACGAGTCTTTTTTCGCGTCATTCAAAGAGTCCAAGTAGCTAACTAGCATTGCTGGCATCTACTCGGGGACTGTCCCCGGTTGCGCAAGAGAAACAGTTAACTCTGGCCAACAATGTCCGCGGTCAATCCCGTCAATGCTGTCACTAAGGTCAATGCTGTCAAAAAACCCACGTCCACCGTCGGCCGACGGTGTTTCTCCTAGGTGCCAGGCACCCCTGGGAGCCTCTCTCCTAGGTGCCAGGCACCCCGGGGAGTCCTCAATCTCGTCAACAATGTCCGCGATCAGTCCCGTCAATGCTGTCACTAAGGTCAATGCCGTCAAAAAACCACGTCCGCCGTCGGCCGAGGGAGTTTCTCCTAGGTGCCAGGCACCCCGGGGGGGCCTGCATTGGAGCACCCGAGAGCCATCGGTCACGATCGAATGCGACCGATGGGTTGCTAGTCAACGGATTCAATTTCAAGCCGACTTGCCTGAAAGGCAACGCTCAAAATCCATAGGATCACTCACGGCCAGAGGTGACACCTGGCCAGTCATCGGTTCGAAACGGAGTCAAAGGCAATCCGCCTGCACTGAACATGTTGCAGATTGGATTGTCGGCCCAGGCA
>JAGWZB010000390.1 GCA_018969045.1 Planctomycetota bacterium
CAAGATCGACCCACGCTTTTCTTCGAAATTATCCAACGCGAGGGAGCAAAGAGTTTCGGCAAAGGGAACTTCAAAGCCCTCTTCGAAGCGATCGAGCGTGAGCAAGCCATCCGTGGTACGCTATAACGTTTTACAAAGATCAACGAACCTCCAATCCACCGGTGCCCGCGATGCAACATCCTACAGACCAAGACCATCCATCCTCAACCGATCGACGCCAGTGGCTTATGAGAGCCGGTATGGGACTCGGAAGTGTCGCATTTGCCGATTTGCTCGGTAAGGAACCCGCCAGGGGCGACCAACAAGCGGCCAGTCATGGCGTTCTGAACCCGACCCATCATCAACCCACCGCCAAACGAATCATCTATTTGTTCATGGCCGGGGGCCCTTCGCAATTAGAGACCTTTGATTACAAACCTCTTCTGAACGAGAAACAAGGGGAACCACTGCCGGACTCGGTCCGTGCCGGTCAGCGACTCACCGGAATGTCCGGCAATCAAGCAACCCTACCCCTAGCCGGATCGATCTTTAAATTTGCTCAGCACGGCGGCAATGGAGCTTGGGTCAGCGAGCTGCTCCCTCACACTGCCAAGTATGTCGATGACATGGCGATCATTCGCTCGATGACGACCGAAGCCATCAATCATGATCCGGCGATCACGTTCCTTCAGACCGGCAATCAGATCTCGGGGCGTCCAAGCATCGGAGCTTGGTTGCATTATGGTCTAGGAAGCGACAACGAGAACCTTCCATGCTTTGTGGTGTTGATCACCAAAGGCAAGGTCGATCAACCACTCTATTCGCGACTGTGGGGATCCGGGTTTCTGCCTGCTAGATACCAAGGGGTTCAGTTTCGATCGGGCAAAGAACCGGTCCTGTATCTGACCAATCCACCCGGGATCGATTCATCGAGCCGAAGGCAAATGCTCGATAGGCTCAAGCAATTGCATGAGGCACAGGCTCAGCGGACTGCCGACCCGGAACTCACCGCTAGGATCGCCCAATACGAGATGGCTTATCGTATGCAAACCAGTGTCCCCGAGGTGACCGATCTTTCTAGCGAAAGCCAAGACACTTTCGAGAGATATGGAGCGCAGGCAAAAACGCCAGGAACCTTTGCGGCGAATTGTTTACTCGCACGAAGACTTGCCGAGCGCGGAGTCAAATTCATCCAATTGTACCACCAGGGTTGGGATCATCATGGGGGAGTCCCTGGCGGAATGCGAACCCAATGCTCCGAGACCGATCAGCCCACCGGGGCATTGCTTCAAGATTTGAAAGATCGCGGAATGCTCGACGACACGCTGGTCATCTGGGGAGGCGAGTTCGGTAGGACGAATTATTCGCAAGGCAAGTTAACCGCCGACAATTATGGCCGAGACCACCACCCTCGATGCTTCTCAATGTGGATGGCAGGTGGCGGAATTCGAGGCGGTGTCGTCCACGGAGAAACATGCCCCTTCGGTTACAACGTCGTCGAGAACCCTGTCCATGTCAGAGACTTCCACGCGACGCTGTTACACACCCTGGGAATCGATCACGAGCGATTTACGGCCAAATTCCAAGGTCTCGATGCCCGCTTGACCGGTGTCGACCCTGCGCGTGTGATCACTGAGATCTTGAAATCGACATAGACCCCAATGGATAAATCATCCTTGAGGATCAATGGTGGCAAAGACAGTAGTCTCGACCTTGCCCCATTGGGTGAGTTTGTTCCTTGGGAGTATTGAACCGACTAGTTGGACTCAAGGATCGCTTGGGCCGCGAGAAGTCCACTTTGCATGGCCCCTTCAATGCTTGCGGTGGTTGTGTAATCGCCACATGCAAACAGATTGTTTTCGATCTTGTAAAGTCCACGCTGGGGCGACGGCAAAAGTGGTTCCGAGGGGCTAGAAAAAGCGCACGGCACACTGTAGGTTCGTAGGTGCTCCCATCTTGAAACCGTCCAACCGAACCAATGCTCTAGCTCGCTCTGGACTTGGTCGATGAACTGCTGGCCACTTATCTCAATATGCCCGTTGATACTAACGCTGGCAAGCACCTTTCCATCGGGAGCATAGCTGGGCTGAACCAGGCTCGGAAAGGCGACATGATTGATCGAAAATCCGGCGGGTTTTGATGGTAGATTTCCATTGAGGAACAAGATTGGCTCACGGGTCGGAGCCGCATGGCGATCGATCGAAAAGTACATGCAGGTGGTTCCGTTCCAAGCCAATGGCTCTGCGATTGCAAGGCGTGCTCCGAGCAAACGCTTTGCGCCGGTGGCTTCCGTGGCAACAAGAATTTTGTGCCCCCGGACTCGTTTCGCATCCGAAGTGATAACAGATTCTTGGTCGCAAGCAGCTACGGTGCTGCGCAGCCTTAGGACACCCGGTTTCCAGTCTTTACAAAGTGACTCTGGAATCGATTGGATTCCACCCATGGGAAGGGCGGCGGTTCCAAGACTCATTTCGCGAAAGACAAACTCCATTCTTGAGGAGTCCATGCTGAGGCTATCGTCGAGGAATATCCCGCCCAAGAACGGACGAAAAAAGCGATCGATGATGCGCTCCGAGAAGCCGATTTGACGCAATCGATCGATGGTCTGGATCCCCGGACGCTCAAGAATTTCCTGCGCAGTGAGTTTCATGAGTCCCTGCCGATAACGAAACAGGGTCCAAAGATCCTCCCAGTTTGCAATCGGACTAGCGATCGTCTTGATCGCATCCCAGAGCATCGATTTCGGTGGTGAGCGAAGTGGGTCTTTGACGGTATGCCAACGGTTTGAGCATCGGACCATGGCACCTGGTTGAAAGGACTTTAGACCTAGGGATTTGAGATCGAGGATTTGGCCTGCAGTTTGGTAACTGGTCAAATAGACTTGGAATCCATGGTCAAGCAAGAAACCGTTGACGCGATCGGTCTTGAGACGCCCCCCAGGGCGGTCGTCGGCTTCGAGCACGACGACATCGAGACCTTGTGCAATCAGGGACTTGGCGGCGACTAGACCGGCAAGTCCTGCTCCGATGATGATCGCATCATGCACGCGATCACCCTTGGGTGAATCGTTCACTTCCCCCGTGGTTTTCACTCGTGCTCTCCGCTTGGAGTTTCAGACACAGTGGGTTTCCTGTTTCTGAGTTTTGGGTTTTCCAGGTAAGCCAACACCAGCGAAATGTCAGCAGGTGTGATACCACTGATTCTGGAGGCTTGGTCAAGGTTTTGCGGTCGCACTCGCGTGAATTTTTGACGAGCTTCGTTTCGCAAGCTAACGATTGAAGCGTAATCAAAATCGCTTGGGATCTTTTTGTCCATCATCCTTTGCTGGCGCTCGACTTGTACCTGCTGCCGTGCGACGTAGCCTTCGTACTTCGTGTCGTATTCGACTTGCAATCCGATCTCTTCAGGGAACATGGAAAGCGATTCGGGGAATCTATCGAGGAGATGCTGCCATGTAATTTCATTGCGCTTAAGGTATTTATCGCCAGGGATATCCCCAAACCGTAAATCGGCAACGGCCCGCCGAGCCGACTCGATCTGCTGGAGTTTGTTGGTGAAGCGATTGTAGCGATCCTGATCTACGAGTCCGAGCTTGTAGCCCAAGGGGGTCAATCGCCGGTCGGCGTTGTCTTGGCGCAGCATCATTCGGTATTCGGCACGGCTGGTGAACATACGATACGGCTCATCGACCCCGCAGGTGACCAAGTCGTCGACGAGGACTCCGATGTAGGCTTCGTCGCGATTGAGCACGAACTCGGACTTACCCAATAGCCGCAGGGCTGCATTGGCTCCTGCGACGAGCCCTTGTGCTCCGGCTTCTTCGTATCCTGTGGTACCATTGAGTTGTCCGGCGAAGTACAAGCCGCTGACCAGTTTTGTTTCCAGCCATGGGTACAGTTGGTCGGGCGGGCAAAAGTCGTATTCGACGGCATATCCGTAGCGCATGATTTGAGCGTTGTATAGGCCGGGGATCATGCGAAACATCTGGTCTTGGACATCCCTTGGCAGCGACGTCGAGATTCCGTTGACGTATACCTCTTGCGTGGTGCGACCCTCGGGTTCGAGAAAAAGTTGATGTCGGTCCTTGTCG
>JAGWZB010000391.1 GCA_018969045.1 Planctomycetota bacterium
GCAAACCAAGCGGGCATGGTAGTTGCAAGCCAAATCAGAGCCCACGAGCGAGGATAGCTCTTCTTGAAGTCGTAAGCGTTTGGTTTCCAGTTCCACCCGTTGATCTTTAAGTTCCAAAGCCGTTCTTTTGAGCAGTGTCGTATCGTCGACTTGGCCACCGAGTTGGATCAGCTCTTTTTCGACTGCGATTTGTTCGTTGAGATACGATTCGGCTTGGGATTGGATCTCAAGACCCATCGTACAAGCCGCGATGCCGTAGTGCAGTTTCAAAGCAGCGACAGCTGATTCAAAACGAGCCTGTGTTTCCAAGTCTTTAGCGACTTTTACCAAGAATACACGCTGCTGCTCGTCGAGTTTCTTGCGCGTTAATGACCAGGTAGTGGGTGCTGACCAAGTCCGTAGCATCGGTTGGATCCCTTGGGCCTGTCTGCTGTTCCAAAAGGCTTGGTCGGCCAAACCGGCTTCGGGCAGCCGGTCCTTATCGGTCTGACTTGTACTGCCAGGTTGGGCGTCCTCGACTTGTGCCAAAGCAACGAATGCCAACAGCCAGCTACCAAGTAGCCAGGTCGTAAGCGGCACCAGCGCTTTTTGTCTTGAAACCATCGAACGCATGAACTTGAGGCCAAGGAGAACCCAGAGGATCTTGGGGTTGCTAGCAATCGCTTGTTTTGCAGCCAACCGCATTAACCCGTCATCGCTTAGCATCGATATCCGATTGTAGGAAACTCAACGATCCTTCTTGATTTTCCATCCAGGCAAAATAGGCTGAGTTTGAGGTTTGTCTCCCCAAAGCTCAAATATGGGCCAGCAAGCGGTTCTCGGGAATAACCCGTAGGCACGGCCCTATCGCCTGATCTATGTCGCAAAAAGGCCAAAGCGCAGATGATTGCCTTGTAAGTTGATTCCAATGAAACAGCTGCATAGGATTCTTCCGAGTAGAATAAAATCCGAGATGAGTCCATGGACTCCCGTGCCCAGTGCCCAACAAGGTTTGTCATCATGCCCAGACTTCGCATTTCCGATAAGCAGCGAGCCTGGTTGATGGCTCAGATCGCACAATGGAGAGGCCAGGAGATCCTTACTCAAGAGCAAGCTTCCCTGATTATTGACTCCTATGAATCGGCTTTAGAGTCGTCCGATCGCAAGCGAACCATGGCGCTGCGAACGGTGATGGGCATCGCAGCCTTGCTGCTTGGTTTGGGTGTGTTGTCCTTGGTTGGTTACAACTGGGAAAGGATGTCTGCGACTTGGAAATTGCTTGTGATATTCGGTGCGATACTTGCCACGTATGCAAGCGCATTTTACGTTCGCATTTCAAAAAAACTGGAACTGCTTTCCGAAGTTCTATTCCTGATAGGTTCACTTTTTTATGGCATTGGAATTTTTCTGATTGCACAGATCTTCCATCTCAATGCTCATTATCCCGATGGAGTTTGGTGGTGGGCGTTGGGCGTGATTCCGATCGCAATGGCTGCTGATTCGCTGATCATTCACGCATTGCTATGTGGTTTGCTTGCGGTGTGGTGTGGCATGGAATTGTCTGAATTTGATTTCCATCCGCCCGAAACAAAGGATCTTTGGAGATCGTTTTTCGCGGCCAGTTCACTACCCGTATTGGTCCTTCCAACATGCATTTGGGCTTACAGCAAAAGGTCCTTGTGGGCGGTTTGGATGGTTGCTTTGTTGCTCAATTGGTGGCTGATACTTCAGCCGACCCAATGGGGGTCTGAAAATGGAACAGGAATCTATGTTGGTACGATGGGGGCATTGATGCTGTTGGTAGCCCAGTGCCATCGAGCCAAAGACCGCTTTGCTATACCCTTTCGCATACTTGGATCGTTTCTGTCGGCAAGTGCCCTACTCTTGTTGAGTTTCTATGGCTTCAACAAATCGGTCCGGCTAGCGGGGGGCGAGATTCCGATGTTCCTTCAGGCTCTGGTACTATTTGCTGTGGGAATTGCCATCTTCGTTGTGTTTAGTTTAGCGATGGGTTATTCGGACAAGAGCAACGCGCTGAAAGATCAACGGGTCTATGAGCTAGTCAGGCGGCAGTGGGTTCCCTTTAGCCTTTTTGGGCTGATGTTTTTGCTTCAGTATTGGCAATTCATCCAAGGTAGCCCGTGGTTCCCGACGATCGCTTCGAATATTGGGATGCTTGCACTGTCACTATGGTTGATCTCACTGGGATTGAAGGAGGATCGAGGACTTCCGTTTCTGGCAGGAGTGCTCTATTTCCTTCTATGGGCAACTGTCAGGTACATCGATTTATTTGGTGACTTTGGAGGCTTGCTCGGTGCAGCGCTGATGTTCTTCCTGTGCAGTGGTACTCTGTTTGCGGTATCGATCTATTGGAGTCGGCGTGGAGGGCGCAAAGATGTCAGAATTTCCCACTGAGGCTCCTGCTCCATCGGCGGTAAGCTCGACATGGCTAGGTCGCTGGAGCAATACCATCGGTCGATATCAGATTCCCATTCTGGTCGCTGGAGTAGGGCTGCAAATCGCGATTCTTGCCGTGATGATCGCAACTCCATTGAGGACCATCCTTAGCGGACAGTCGGTGCTCTTGCGTGTCGTGCCAGTCGATCCTCGCGATTTGTTTCGAGGGGACTATGTGATTTTGAGTTACGAGTTCAGTCGAGTTCCCAACGAGATCGCGGTTGAAATGGCTTCTGGCAAGCTTGCATCGGATACCATTTTCGTGACGCTCGAGCCAGAGCAAGACGGCCGGCACTATCGAGCGACTCATTTTGGACTGAGCCGGCCTGCCGAAGGCATTTACCTTCGTGGGCGTATCAAGAATCGCTTTTCGATCGAGTATGGAATTGAATCTTTTTTTGTCCAAGAGGGTGTGGGTCTCGAGTACGAAAAGGCTATGCGAAACAAGAGTCTATCGGCGGAAGTGGTGGTAGATTCGAAGGGCAACGCCATGCTCAAGGGCTTGGTCGTGGACCAAGCCCTTTGAGGCTTTGCTGTGAAATCACAGACGGATCGGACGGATCGGACAGATCGATTACTTGTTTTCTCCTGGATAAACCACGCCGTCGATGAGCACCCCGATGCAATGGCTGGTGTATTCCAACGGATCTCCATCAAAGAGGGCAAGATCGGCATCTTTACCCACGGCAATCGATCCGACCCGATCGCTTATCCCTAGTATCCTCGCAGGGGAGAGTGTGATCGATTCCAACGCGTCCGCTTTGGACAATCCATGTGCTGCCGCGATAGCCGCCTCGAACAATACGATCCTGACCTTGGGCACATAAGCCTCGAAACCACCTTCGATTGCAAAAGGGATCCCGCTCTCTTTGAGCAAAGCTGCCGATCGAAACGTCATGTTCTCCCGATCGCCACTTGCGCGCGCCATCGACGGATGCAACAACACCGGGACTTGTGCCTTCTTGATTTGAGGGATCAGCTCATAGGCTTCTGCGGCACTATCAAGCCATACGCGTATCCCGAATTCCTCGCCTAGTCGAAGTGCACTGGCGATATCCTGAGCCCGATCGGCCGTGATCATCAATGCTTTCTTTCCATCGAGGACCTCTACCAACGCTTCAAGCTTCAAGTTGCGCGCCAACTTGGTCTCTTCAACCTCTCCTTTCTCATCTTCCTCTTGGTTGTCTTTACCACTCTCCTGTTTGGAGTCTTTCTGTTTGTCGTCGATGTCTTTGGTTGAGTTGGCCAGTTTCGCTCGATACTCGGAAGCTTCGATCAGCAGCGACCGGAGCATTGCCATCTGCTTGCCCCGCGTTCCAGGACTTTGTTTACCGGGTTTCTGAGACGATTCGGCCAAGGTCGCACTAATGGCTCTACCGTCTTGCAAAATCGCTGTGTCTACCGTTGCCCCGCGGGTCTTGGCAATCATCGTTTGGCCGGAAATGAGCTCCCCGGGCGCATGCCCTGTGTGGACCGTGGTGATCCCAAAACCTCGCACGTATTCGATGAGTTCCTCTCGCGGATTGTACGCATCGATGGCCCTTAGTTCAGGTTGCAGTGGAGTCGAGGACTCCAAATGGTCTGAATCGTGATCGACGTTCAAAATCCCGGAAAGCCCCACGCT
>JAGWZB010000392.1 GCA_018969045.1 Planctomycetota bacterium
AAAACACCCCCAACTGCTTGCCCAGGTCAAGACAAACGCCATACGCAGAATCGGGCTGAGCACAGATCTATTTATCATCGTTCTATCCAATTAAAAACCAAAGCATGAGCACCTAAAGGCTCTGTCGAGTCTACTTCAAGAGACTGTCTTTTCTAAGAAACCTATTTGAGCTCTTGAACTGGGATCTTTCAATGAGATCTCGCGTGCAAGTTCTATGAAAGCCCACTGATTGGATCCTAAAAATGGGTATCATGAAACCTGGAAAACTTCGATACGACCCTTTTTTAATGCCGGCAAACGACCATGGTTGAACTCCGAATCCAATTCGCTTTCTGGATACTTTTCTTGGTTTGCTTTGCCAACACTTTGGGGCAAGAAACCGCTTTGGACCTCGGGAGCGAGTCTCCTTGGGCGATTCAGAAAGACACTGGGAAACTGATCCTCAAGGAACGCAATCAACCGATCCTCATTTTTCATTATCAAGACCAGCAATGCTTAAGGCCTTTCTTTTCGCATGCCCGCACGGTGACCGGCAAACAAGTCACCAGGAATTATCCACCGCTCGTGGGTGTCGATCCGGATGATCATGCCAGCATGCATGGTGGAATCTGGTTGGGGTTTGGCGATATCAACTCGGAGGACTTTTGGCGAAACAAAGCCCGTATCGTTCACAAGCAGTTTTCAAAAGAACCTGCCGTCAGCGCAGCGGGAATTGCATTTGAGAGCCAAGATGATCTGATCGACTCCAAGGGCAATTCTATCGGATCGATCCAGCAGTCGTATCATCTCACTCGATTGGAACTCGGTTACTGCTTGGTTTGGACCGCGACGCTCATAGCTGGCTCGATGCCATTGGTCCTGGGCGACCAAGAGGAGATGGGGCTTGGGGTGCGTGTCGCAACGGATCTAACCGAGAAAAACGGTGGAGCGGTTACCAGCAGCCACGGCACTACCGGTGCGAAAGAAACATGGGGAAAAACAGCCGATTGGGTCGACTATTCCAAAGTCAGTGACGGTAGACGGATCGGTGTTTTGCTCGTTCCTGATGCAGGGAACTTCAAGCCAAGCTGGTTTCATAATCGGGATTACGGTTTGATGGTCGCCAACAGTTTTGGGAACAAGGCCTTCACCCAAGGAGCTCCAAGTGCGGTGCGGATCGAAGCAGACCAGAGCTTAAAGCTCCGTTATCGGATCTATTGGTATGAATGTGGAGCCCAAGAAAAATTACCGATCCAGCGCATCGTCAAGCTTGGCGATGCCAAGTAAACATGGTCTTACCGGCCCAAGCCCAAGGATGAAGCGAGTTCGTCATCGAACATCAAATTCGAACTTGGTGGACAGATACGTAGCAGGACAACCCCATCAGCACCTGGAACATTCGCAGAACGAAAAAGCGACTTTCCATTGCTGTCGCGAGGTACCAACCCTCGCAGGGAAACTTTGATATCGTCCAAGCTAACGCCACGGTCGGTCCGAACTGCGATCAGACGAATCATCGAGCGTCTTTGCGATTCCGTTGTGAGCATCCAGGTCTTGGAATCCAGCGGTACTAGTTCAAGCGAATGGTCATCGAGGAATCGATTGGAAATTTCGAGCAGGGTTCGTCCACGAAGCAAGGACAATGCCATGCGGTTGGAGTGGAGACCATGAGACCATGCAGATGGCCAATCAACCAACAATTCGGTTTGACTTGCTTGCGCAGCGCGGGCCATGATATCGACGATCGGACGCTCCTCGTATAGAACCTCTTGAGGAGCGAGTTTCGTTTGGCTTTGATGGAACAAAGCCACCCAGGCTGATGGTCGATTGAAGTCGAAGAGAGGGTTTGCTGAATTGGTGTTAGCTTCTTGAACCCCTTGAACTCGGATCGCTTCACGGATCGAATCCAGTGCGGCTAAGACTTGGGCCTGCTGATAGGGGTTCGAAGACTGTCCCCAAGATAGCTTACCATCCTTGTACTCGCAGCCGTCGATTTGGAGCATCTCCAAAACCAGTTTCAGGATCGCTTGGTCCTGGCCTTCTGGAAGTCCTTTGGCCAAAGGACCAAGCTCGGTGGATCCATCGAGCTTGAGTTTCGAAGCGATCTTTTCAGGTGCTGGGCGCAGGTAGACGAATCCTTTGGTGTCGACATCGACCATCGCGCCGATTTTATTTTTGAAGTCTTCCAGGACACCGCCGATGGTGGTGCCATCGGACTGAAGTTCGAATGTTTGGTCCAAGGGGATATCTGAAAGATTGAACAAAAACCAGTCTAAAGAAATCGGGTGTCCTGAGATCCGATGGATCCAGTGAGCGAATCGAGGAAGGTTCATGGCCGGCATCCGAATTCGGCCTAGTTTTCGCTCGGACCTTTCTGTCCAGTTTGGTATTGGAATCGGTTGAGGGAAGTATTCTTGCGCAAATGCGACTTGAGAATTCTCTAACGACAATTCCTGATCGATGGTTTTGTCACCTTCTTTACCCAGATCGCTCCAGCCGGGTTGACTCGAGCGATCAAAGACCGGCAGGAAGTCTTTGAAGATCGTTGGCAGGGAGTCGTCGGCTGGTTGATCTGGATTGGATTGAGGCGAGGACTGCTTTTGATTATTTTCCTGGACTTTGGAGGTCTGGGCCGATGGCTCTTCGTCGGGGTTTAACGGAGTGGGTTGGATGTTTTCGGGAGGGATTCCCAGTGGATTGACTTTCAAACCAGGAGCTTCTTGGGCGACGGGCTCGTTGGGATCTGCAGGATCGACGGGCTGGACCGCTTCGATCTTAGGACCTGCGTTGACGACCAGTTCAGGCGGGGCTGCCGGATCGATAGGATTTGCGTTGGCGGCCTCTGGAGCATTGGCTACGACGGCCGGCTGGTTATTCAGGTTGGGTTTTTCTCTGGTTTTCTTCCCGTATGTATTTAGGAAGGCGATGAAGGCCAGTGCAGCTAACAAGCAACCAGCTATCCCGACGATGAAGACTGTCAGGAGTTGACGTCGAGCTTTTGCTTGGGGGCTTTGCCAAGCAGATGGCCCAACAGAGCTAGCGCTTGGGTTTTGGGCGCTGGGATCTAAGGGTTGGATTTCAAAAGGTTCCGTTGTTCTTTTGCGATCTGCGGGAGTCTCGACTCCAGGTTCGCGGAAGAACTCCCCGGGTTGAGTATCTGCGGTCGCATCGGACTGCTGGGCCAAGGCGGATTCGAGAGATTCCAGATCCCAATCGCCGGGATCTGCTTTGGTGATGGCTTCGGAGTTGACGGTGTTGATTGGGCGTTTAGGAGCGTTTGAAGTGGGTTGGGCTTTTCTCGTATCTGGTCCCTTTTTGGGATCGTTCGGCCCCACGGTTCCGGGATTCCAAGCGACTTCGCCGGGGCGTACGACATGGATGGCGTTTTTGCATTTAGGACACGGTACGGTCCGTCCGACCAATTCTGGTTGACGTACCACCAATTTCGTGGAACATGCTGGACAAATGATACGAAAAGGGTCCACGCGCAATGGTCCTTTGGGGTAGTGCTCAAATAAGCCTTCTTGAAAAGGAATCGATGGGAATATTGTAGATGTTTCGGATTGTCCGAGGCAAACGCAATCGAAGAAATCCACCAAAACCATGAAATCTCAGGCGAATTCAGTTTCTAAACAGGTGGATCTTGCCATCGTAGGTGGTGGCCTAGCCGGCTGCGCGATGGCTTGGCAAGCCACCCTTCGGGGATTGCAAGTTGCGATGATCGATCGGTGTGCTCAGGAGACTTCATCGCGCGTTGCCGCAGGGCTTGTTACGCCGATCACTGGCAGTCGTTTGGCCCTGTCGTGGCGTTACATCGAGTTCTTTACACAAGCCGATGCGTTCTACAACGCCGCGCAGCGGTCACTTGATGAGTCCTTTTGGACGGTGGCCCCTGCCCTTCGACTCTTCTCAAGCAAGGACGAGCGAGATCTTTTCGAAGCAAGATGGTGCGTCGACGATCCCATGGCAACCGGTCCGTCGATTCGAGTCGATCGGTTGACGAGCCAGGATCTATCTGGGTTCGAAGCCCCTTTGGGGGGATTCCTCATGTCACCAGCAGGGCGGTTGAATAC
>JAGWZB010000393.1 GCA_018969045.1 Planctomycetota bacterium
CATCTTGCGGACTTGTGCTGCCCCCTCTTCGATGACTTCCCGCATTCGCACTACTTGCCGTTTCTCGTTGGGTACTTCAATTCCCACGGTGTTTTTTCCCGGAATCGGTGCGACGATCCGAACGCTTGGTACACGAAGAGCAATGGCCAAATCATCGGCAAGTCCAGTGATCTTTGAGAGCCTTAATCCGGCTTCCATTTCAATCTCATACTGGGCGATAACCGGTCCGGTTTCGATTTCAACAACTCGAATATTGAACCCGAAATTAGCGAAGGTTTGCTCGAGCACCCTTGCTTTTCGTTTGACCTCCTCTGTCTGTTCATCGTAGGAAAAGTTATCTCCTTCGGCTAATAGTTCGACACTAGGTAGTACATATTCCTCGCTTCCAGCAGGAAGCTTGGTATCGTTCAATGAGTTGTACAGCGAGTTGCGTTCCTCTTCCTCCTCTTCCTTCTTACGGTTCTTTGAGTTTCGAATGCGCGGTGAGTTTAAGTTCTGTCCATGCGAAGGATCAGCCCGAAGTGTTCCACTTGCTGCGGTAGCTGTTTCGTTCGAATCGTCCTGCAATTCCTCGCTGGTTTCATCGCTTTGGTCTTCGACATCTTCTTCTTGTTCAAGATCATTTGGATCGAGACGATTCGTCGAAGCAGCTTCGGTGTGAGCGTCTGACTCGTACTCGATTTCCTCTTCATCTGCATCATATTCATCTTCGTGCTCGATGGCATTTGGATGTACCGTTCCGGTTGATTTCGATTTGGAGGTTGACAAGTCGGTGCGGCCGATTGGCTTGCTGCCACCGGAGAGATCTTGGCTGCTAAACGAGGTCGTGGCGCGACGACCGATACGGATCGATGGTCCATCAACCTCGTCCACAGACTCGTGGTTGTCTATTCGATTCCCGTCGGGTATCCCAAAAGGTCGTTTCGCTAGATCACTAAAATTTGGTATCGGGTTTCCTTCTAAGGAAACAGCTGGCACTCCATCTCGAAGGGTGACCGACGTAGGAAGGTCTGTTCGTCTGCCACTGAAAATACCCGAACCTCCGGGGGTAAACGACCAACCCTGACGCATCCTGGTTTGTAATGCTTGGAATAGCGTCACACCCGAGTTGGTAGCAAAGCCCAAATAGCGGATCAATGCATACTCGGTGCTCAGCAAGAGAGCGATCATCAAGGTGGCCAGCAAGAAAATCAAGCCACCGGTAAATGCCAAGTGTTCATTGAGCCAAGTGTTAATCAGCGCTCCTAGATACCCGCCGCGACCGACAGGAACACTGACCGGGATCGGCAGTCCTATTCGATCAGGGAGGGCGCAAAGGGATGCCAACAGTAGGCTCCACCCAATGCTGCGTCCCAAGGGACTTGCCCAGGGAGTTTTTCGGAAGCAGACCACGCCTGCGATTGGCAGTAGAAACGCGATCAAATAGGCCCCCAGGCCCGTTGCCTGGAAAAGAACTTGGCTTACCAAAGCACCGATAAATCCAGCTTCATTTTGAATTTTATCATTGGCAGGATAGATCGCTGGAGCTAACCAAGTGGGGGCTACCGACGGGGATCGTTCATCGGAGGCTTGGTAGCCAAGCGAGGGTCTTAGATCGTCTGCAGGGTCATGAGTAAAAAGCGCGACCCAGACCAATGCTGTGATGCCAAAGAAAGCAACCCCTAGCATGTCCCATCGGACCGACCGCTCGGCTTTCTTAACGGGTTTATCGTTGATCATAACTGGCATTTGTTCGAAAGCCTGGAGTTAACCCATGAAAAGGACTCTACCGAATATCAAAGCTTTCCCTACACTAGGACAGGTACTTATAGATCCGGCGAAAATTAGAGGCTGGTTGCTCAGGCAGAGTCGTTAGGATCGTTATAATCCTGCTAAGATAACGCGTCTGGAATAGCGCACCGCTGCTTGGGAATGCGGTGGAGTCTTAGTAGCACTTTAGAAATCCTGGACTGAGGCCATGGACGATTCACTTGATTTGTCATTTCGCAGGGAGTTGGTTGGATCGGATTGCTACATCGCGCCCAACGCAACGGTGCGAGGGGAAGTTCGGATCGGAAACTCATGCACTATTCTTTTTGGTGCAGTGATGCGAGGGGATGCCGATGCGATCGCTATCGGAGACTTTTCCAACATCCAGGACCTCGTTTGTCTGCATGCCGACCCAGGCTATCCGGTATCCATTGGTCAGCGGGTCACGGTGGGCCATGGAGCCATCGTCCATGGAGCAACGATCGAATCGGATTGTCTCATAGGGATGCGCGCGACGGTGCTCAACGGAGCTATCATCGGACGCGGTTCGGTGATCGCCGCTGGTGCGTTGGTACGAGAAGGACAAATCATTCCGCCTGGCTCGCTAGTTATGGGACTTCCTGGTAAGATCGTCCGTGAGTGCGGAGAGCAAGAGATTGGAATGATCGATCGAGGTTGGCGTCATTACGTCCAGATCGGCCAGCGTTACCTTGAATGCGATCAGGAAAAATGAGTTCAAAACGTCCTAGCAGGTATCATCGTCGAGTGCGTCGAAAAGCTCCTGCAGCACCGGTGCTAGAGACCGGACAAACTGAATATGAATTCGGTATTCCAATCGCAGGTACGATCGTCCCCAAGGAGCAATGGACTCAGTGCGCTTTGAAGCGCATCCCCGAGCAAACGCCGGTGGATTGGCCGACGTTGTTCTCGCGACAGGCACCCCTGGTAGTCGATATCGGCTGTGGAAACGGTAGATTCACAATCGCTAGTGCTCTATCCAGGCCCGAGTGCAATCATCTTGCAATCGATTTACTCCCTGCGGTGATCCGCTACGGCACCCGGCGAGCCAACCAGCGTGGATTAAATCATGTCCGCTTTGCCGTAGTCGATGGATGGCGTTTCTTAACGGAACTGTGCTCGGATGCATCGTTATCGGAGATTCATATTTACCATCCACAGCCTTATGCAGATCCAGTCGCTTCAACACGTCGGATGCTCACGCCGGAGTTTATCGCGTGGATGCATGGTCGCTTGATTCCTCAAGGCAAGGTCTTCTTGCAGACCGATCGAAAGGCTTACTGGGATTACATTTGCGCGACAATGCCAGCGCTCTTTGATTGGCATGAATTGAAAGAGCAATGGCCTGAGGATCCCGAGTTTCGCTCTCGGCGAGAAATCTTGTCGAGGAAACAAGGCTTACCAATCTTCAGAGGGTTTGCAGTCCGGCGGGATGGGATTACCAAGGACGACCTGCAGCGAATCGTCGCGGCGATGGAGCAACCGACCTTTGCGATGGATGAGCAAGAGGACTAACGATTTTCAATCTGACCGGTTTTGAGGTTTTTGACTATCAGTCTCTGGGTTCCATCTGGTAGCAATTCTTTTTTTATGATCTCCGTATCGTTGTGCCCCGGAGTGCCCAATGACTGAGTTTCCAAGGAGTGATCCCAGCGTTCCAGGTGGATCGGTTCCCAGCGTTTGGACTCGATCGAGCGATACGCCGAATCGACAATAGCATTGACGACATAGCCGTCGAAGAAGTTTTCTCGAGGATGCCCGCCCGATTCGTAAGCGCTGAGCATGTCTTGAAACATATCAAGATAGCCCAGCGCACTTGCTTCGTTACCAACCGGGAACATCCATCCTTTGGAACTTTCCGATTTTTCCGCGACATACGATTGGCTACCTACTGAGGAGAAAATTTCGATACCTGTGCGGAGCCAATGATTAAGCCAGATTGTGCCTTCGGTCCCAACGACTTCGTCTCTTAGATCCATTCCACCGCGAAACGACCAGCTAACTTCGAATTGCCCGATGGCTCCATTCTCGTATCGCACCAACCCGATCGCATGGTCTTCGCTATCGATGGGATGGACTTGCGTTGCTCCCCAGCAGACGACTTCGACGGGGCGAACGTTTTTTCCAATAAAGTTCCTGGCGATTTCGATGCAGTGGCAACCCATATCCACAATCGCACCACCGCCAGCGAGTTCTTTATTCCAGAACCAAGAGCTATGTGGACCTGGATGGGTTTCTCGCG
>JAGWZB010000394.1 GCA_018969045.1 Planctomycetota bacterium
GGATTCTGGGTCCACCGATCATGATTCTGCAAGTTGTCACGCTCAAGAGGGGACCCGTTGTAGTGAACATCCTGGTTGGTGACATCGGACCAAGAGGAACTCGTACCGCGCCTGAGGATATCCTCATCGGATCGCTCTGGCTTAGGTGAAATCTGAGGGACCGCTGCCCAAATGGCCGCAGCGAATCTACCAAATAAAATGAGAATCAAGAAAAGCAAGAGGGGCCGTTTACTTGGCATAACTTCTCTCCTTAGCTTCGCGGTAACGCCGAGCTTCGGCTTTGAGTTTCAATTCCAATTCCCAACCCTCCCCTCGTATTCGCATGTTCATGTAGACTAAAAATCTCATGATTGTCGCCCAGAACGCCAAGATCCAAAGCGCCATTGGATACAAGATTAAGTCCATCCACCAACCCCATGACCATTGGCCAGTCAGAGAGCCGACCATAAACGTTGCACTAAGGTTTAAGATCAAGAGAAAAACCGACGCGACGATTCCCATAAAAAAAGCGATACCAAATAGTTCTCCACTGGCTGAATGCAACCTCGCAGATCGGGTCGGGTAGATCAGCGAAGTTTTCGCTTGGGCAGACTTTTCTGGCTTTAATTTACAGCGTTCCAACAGCAGGATTTCCGGCGCATAAGGTCGAAAGCTCCGGATTGCAATTATCAATAAACTGATCAGGAAGACCCAGAACATGCCGGCCGAGTCCACATACGCTTGGTTGATTCCTGAGAATTCCAGGAAAGCGATCAAGGTAATCAAAGGGACGATTCCTCGCACAAATCCCATGACCCATAGCACCGCCTTGGATTGCTTCTTGAGTGTTTCGATAACGGTACCGGGCGCGTTGGTGATACCAAACATCGTGTTGCCCAAGACGATTGTAACCCCGGCCATCGCAAGGGGGGCTTCGACGTACACAAGGATCCCCATGAGCCACAGCAGCAGAATATGTGTCCATCCTTGTGGGTCTGGAATTGCCCCTCCAAGGGTGCTTCGGGACCAGAGCAACAGAGTGTTGAGAATTGCAAAGGGAAGCACGCCAACCAAGGCCGGTTTGATCAACTGCAACCCGTAGCGTCGCAAGACCGACAGCCCCAAGTCCAGTAGTTCGTCGAGATTTCTCTGAGTGATCGCTATCGCTGTTTTATCCAATTCCATATCTCAATACCCTTTGGAGCTTACCGATTGTGAATCTTCCGTGGGGTAACCTAGAACACAGAAATAGAACATCAGAAGGGTGGAACTGGCAACTGCCCAGAGGATTTTAACCCAGTAGGGTAGCGCCGATGGTGATATAAAACCTTCGGTCAACGCAGCCAGGAAAAACAGCACGACTGAGACCATGATGATCGGTAAAGCCTTTTCGGCATTTTTCAGGAATGAGTCCATGCGGGTAAGTCCTCCGGTTGCGATCCAACCCACGCCTAGTCGAAGCCCTGCTGCAGCCGATAAGGCGATTGCGGTCAGCTCGAACACACCATGTGCGGTCACGAACTCGAAGAAGTTATTCCCCTGGCTGACCCCGGATCTTGCCATGTATCCGAAGGTGGCGCCAAGAAGCATGGCGTTGTAAGCCAGTTTGACCAAAGTCGGCAGGATCAGCGGTCCGAGTGCAAAACACTCCAGTCCAATGCTGGTGTTGTGCCGGATGTATTTGGCTGCTTGCATCGCGTAGGTATTGAAATTTCCAGGCAAAGGAGCAGCGTACATCCGTTCGTAGGCGTTGATTTGTTCTGCGCCAAGGATGTTTTCTGCGAAATTCGGAAAGAGACTCTCTGCCCATCCTAGTATCGCAGCCACAGAAAACATTCCAAAAAAGATATAGAACGCAACCCGTACGCAAACATCGCTAAAAATAGCCCGTGGGGCCGTCTGGAACATAAAATGGTGCCAGCGAGATACCGGAAAGGTGTTCGAACTGTACAGCTTGCTGTGTGAACGCGCTACGAGTCGGTGAAGATACTCTACGGTTGCAGGTGCAAGTTTCAATTGCTCGGCCATCGCAAGATCCGTGCAAGCAGCACGGTACAAGGCAGCAAAGCGAATCGACTGCTCGGGATTCCACCGACTCACGGGTAATTCGCACAATTCGTCCAGTGAAATCCAAGCTTTGCGACGCTGCTCAACCAATTCAGCGGTTCTCATACTTTCCCCTTTGGAACGTCTGTCTTGTCGAGCGACTTCCAGTTGGCATCGTATTCTCGTTTGTACAAAGCGCACAAGAACAAATCGGGGTCCGTCGAGGAAGGCACTCCGGCACTCTCGGTCAATGCACCTGCAAGAAGCGAAGCCAAATCACGCCGCTTGTTGAGGGTCAGGCCATTGCGGCGTTCCACATACATCGCAATGGTACGAATCATCGTCCTAGAGACTCGAAAGTTCGCATTGATTTGCGGAACCAACTGGTCGATCGCTGTATCGTTGAGTTTGAGTTTCGGTGGAGCCCAGGTTCGTTGGTCGATCACCACCATGGTTCCGGCCGCGAGATCTCCAAGTCGCTGCATTCGACGCGTCAGCAGCATGCATGCAATCGATACCCCCGCCGTGGGAATCCAGTAAACCGGGGGTGCTTCGGCACTGAACATTTGCAGCGAAGCAAAAGGTGCCAAATCTCCTAACCTGAGAAAATTCCTAATCGTCGCCTGGTAAGCACTGATGGGTCTCCCGTCGATCGAGATCACCCGTAGCCCACTTGCGTACTTGCCCGGCGTCTTGCCATTCCAGATTGTCTCGAAAAACAATCCATAGAACCAATCAAATAGAAAGTAGCCTACGATCAAGAGGATCGTTCCCAATGTGCCTGCAAGGGGAAGATAGTTGGGAATCCCCGCACACAGGACGAAGAAAAACAAACCGACTATTGCTCCTAAGCGAACCAGTAGGTCCAGAAAGAATGCGGGAAAGCGTCGAAATGGACCCGCCAGCCGATACTCAAACTGGACGTTCTCCGGGGTCATCACCGTGGCTGTCAGGTCCAGTGGGGTTTGGGCACCCATAGCGTGTGTCGAGCGTTCCGGTAGTTGGTCCTGGGCGGCGATCCGCGATGAACATTCTGTTTGGCATCGAATCATAACACAAAATCCCTGATTCTGGAAATTTGGATTCCTCAGTTACAATACTGAGGGAAGAGTCCAGGTAACCTGGTTTTTTGGTATACTCGGTGATCTGCAACAACCGATCGATACTCGATATTCATCGAAGTGGCTTTGGATTTCTTTCCTCCCTGTTTATCCCCTGACTCGATTCCCCTACGAGGTGATCCTATGAGTTCCAATCCAAGAATCTTACGAGACAGTTTGCAACGCCGCGACTTTCTCGCTTCGGCCAGTGCGCTAGCTTTGACGGGGCTGGCAAGCGGTGTCAATCATCCAGGAAAGAATCTCCTGGCTGCTCCAGCAACCTCGACGCCTGAAACCTTGGTCAAGACCCTCTATGATTCGCTTTCCGAGACGCAGCGTCAGGCGGTTTGCTTCGATTGGGACCATACGACCAAAGACCGAGGACTGCTCAGAACCCGCGTGGCCAACAACTGGAACATCACCAAACCTACTTTGCTGAGCGACTTTTACAACGCCGACCAACGCGACTTGGTCAAAGCGATTTTCGAAGGCATGATCGATCCGTCCTGGCACGATCGTTTTTACAAGCAGTTCAAAGATGACATGGGAGGTTGGGGCAAAGGCCAAAGTCTTGCTATCTTCGGTGTACCCGGCTCGGATCGATTCGAATTCGTGCTTACCGGCCGACACTCGACCCTGCGATGCGACGGCAATACTCAAAAGCATGTAGCGTTTGGCGGCCCAATTTTTTATGGGCATGCAGCCAACTCCGATGACGAAGGTCCCGATCACCCAGGCAATGTTTTTTGGGAACAAGCTCTTGCTGCCAATGGCGTTTACCAAATGCTCGATGGAAAACAGCGCAAAGCCGCAGAGGTTGCAGAGTCACCCAGCGAGAGTGACGTGGGTTTCCGAACCAAAGGCGCGTTTCCTGGAATCCCGG
>JAGWZB010000395.1 GCA_018969045.1 Planctomycetota bacterium
GCACCTTGTTTGATCTGACGCTTCTTGGCGATCAGTTGCTCGAGCGATTCGATCCATGCATCCGCATCCGATAACGCGCCGGCGATTGCTTCTTGCTCGGTAAGAGTGGGGGGAACGGCAAGGGGAATGTCACGGACCGTCGCGAGGTTTATCCCCGCTTTAGCCCCTTGATCTGTAATGGCGCGAAATCGCTTTTGAGGCGACGAACTTGCCAAATAATAGGCTGCGAATTTGCTGTCGACCCTTCTTAATGGAAAGCGAATCAGTGCGATATGCTGATTGATATATGCAGGCTTTGGGACAATCGGTGAAACCAAACTTATGATACCGATGTCTGCGGTAACGGAAATAAGTATATCTCCTTCCTGTACACAAGTACGTGCTCCTTCATGAGACGTTGTCGGAAGTTTGACAAATCGCGGGTCGTCGAGATCGAGATAAATGGTTGCGCGTGACATATTGGTAATTCGGATAAACAATTCCCCGCGATCCGAATAGTAGCGAGCCCATCCTCTAGATCCGCTGGTAATGAATGGCTCCAAAGCACTGAAGCGAACTTCATCCCATTCTTCGGGTATTACCCCGACTTCCGTTTGCTTGTATCCCTTCTTCACTGCCATGCGAATCCCATCCTCTCTAGATGCGCTCGCAGCTTGGATTCCATCGCATCGGCTTGCTCTGACAACGCCGGCAGCGGTTTATCGTATCGCTCTGCAAGCTCCTTGACTCGCTGCGTGAGCGTTTGACTGATCCGATCCATCTCGCCGTGGATGTCCGCATCGATCGTCGCTAACCACTTATCGTCGACCACCAATGTCTTGACGTCAACTTCGTTCAGCTTGGCATATTGGGCCAGAGCCTTGGCATCAAGTGCTGACTCCATGTCTTTGACTTGTTTCTTGAGGTCGGTCTCTTTGGTGTTAAAGTCAAGCCACTCGGTCAAGACAGCCAGCTCGTCTTTCGCTTCCTTGTCACCTTTTATCTCTTTGATCCGAGCCGCTACGTTTGCTTTGTTGACCTTCTCCAGCTCTGAAAGTAACCCTTCCTCGCCACCATGCTCTTCTTCGATCTCGGCCATTTTGCTCGAAAGCGATTCCAGCTCGGCATTCTTGGCGTCGATCGCTTCCTGCTCTTTGGCAAAGTACCTCGCGACGATAAGCGATTTCGGAATCAAGTCGCACGTCCAGCCTTTGTCTTTTTGCTTTCCCTTCTTGTCTGTTTCTACGATGCGCGTCGGCTCGGCTTTCCAACCATCGGCAGAGATCGCGTAGCAATCGTCCTGCATCGCTGCCGACCAGTAGTCCATTAAGTGCTGATAGATGTCGTAGGAATCGAGGATCGACAGATGGGAATGGAGGATCGACACATCGCCGTGGGGCCTGTAGTGCTCTAGTAGGCTCTCAGACAACTTGGCGATCATCTGCTTGGGATGAAATCCGGGCTTAAGTGCCTTGAGCGTCTTGGATGTCTTCTCACGCCAAGCAGCAAAGTGGTTGTTCATTCCATCGATGAAGGCTGTGAACTCGGGGTGCTCGTAGATGGTCTTTTTGATGTCGGCTTTGTCGACCTTGAGGTCGAGGTAACCCTTGCGGTTCTTCTTGAACAGCGATTGCTGAAGCTTGGGGCACACCGCCCAGTAGCGATCGAGGGCTTGGACGTCCACTTCGGGGATACCGCCCTGGAGATGACCAGCGATGTCTTGTAAGTCTTCGGCTTGCTGGCTGTCGATGTAGCGAGGCAAGTTCAGGTTGAAATCGTTCTTTTCGATTTCCTCGAGCGGCACCATCCGCGAGTAGCGAGGCAGCTCGGTCTGCTTGTTGAACACGTCGACGATCTTGTGGATGTCCTGATCTCGCAAACGATTCTTGGCTCCATCCTTCATGTAGCCCGCGCTCGCGTCGATCATAAAGATCCCTTTGCGAGCCTGTGCGTACTCCTTGTCGATCACCACGATGCAAGCGGGGATGCCGGTGCCGTAGAACAAGTTGGCTGGCAAGCCGATGATTCCCTTGATGTAGCCTTTACGGATCAGATTGCGACGAATATCAGCTTCGGCATTCCCACGAAACAACACCCCGTGCGGAAGAATACATGCTCCTTTGCCCGTCGACTTCAGCGAACGCACGATGTGGAGCAAATAGGCGTAGTCTCCTTGTTTGCCAGGAGGGACGCCGAACCCTGAGAAACGATCGAACGAATCGTTATTGGGATCGAGGCCCGTGCTCCAGCGTTTGTCGGAGAACGGAGGATTGGCGACCACGAAGTCGAACTGCTTGAGCGAGTCCCCTTCTTTGAATTTCGGATCAGTGAGCGTATTGCCTTGGACGATCGAGGCCGTTGGGGTGTTGTGCAGGATCATGTTCATCCGGGCCAGAACGGCGGTGGCCGAGTCTTTTTCCTGCCCGTAGAGCGTCACTGGAGTCGGAGCCTCGTGCGCGACTTTGAGGAGCAACGAGCCCGAACCGCAGGTCGGATCGCTGACTGTCGTGTTCGCGCTGGTTTTGGTCGTCGAGATGCCGATGATCCGAGCCATGATGAGGCTGACTTCAGCAGGCGTTAGGAATTGACCTTTGCTCTTGCCACTTTCAACGGCGAAGTGCCGCATCAGATATTCATAAGCATCACCGAGGATATCGTCCCCATCGGCTCGGTTCTTAGAGAAGTCCAGTGCTGGGTTTTCGAAGATCGCGATGAGGTTGGTCAAGCGATCGACCATCTCCTTGCCACTACCGAGCTTCGACGGATCATTGAAGTCGGGCATGTCCGACAACTGGTTTGCACTGGCAAGCGGCGCAACGATCTTTTTGTTGATCTGGTCACCGATGTCGGTTTTGCCTTTGAGGGCGACCATATCCTTGAAGCTTGCACCGTCGGGGATTTTGATCGGAGCGAACGGTTGGCCGGCGTACTTGTCGCTGACATATTTGATAAACAGCAGCACCAGCACGTAGTCTTTGTACTGGCTAGCGTCCATGCCGCCACGGAGTTCATCGCAGCTAGACCAAAGGGATGAGTAGAGCTCGGATTTCTTCAGAGCCATGCGGACGCTTTCTATTCGTTGCCTTTATTCACAGATTCACACAGCCGACGGCTGGCCATCGGTGCAATCAGTCTACCAAAACCGAGAGGCTGGCAACATAGAACCCATCCGAGTAAAATTCGCGATTTGCGAAATCCCAAGCTACCAGTGACCACCCCCAAGCATCCAAAATTTGAGTGCTAGGGCTATTGGGCGAGCAATGCGTTCGCTAGTTTTTCGCCAATAAATGCATCGAGGAGACCTTCGAAACGTCCGGCGGAGGGATTGATCCCGAGCTCTGTAAGAATCTCGCGAGGGACATCTCGAGGGCGAGCGATGGCAGGTTCGATCATGACTTGGTACGGAAACCTGCCACGCCAAAGTTTAGGAACCAAGCCCCGCGCGCCGTTGGTCTTTGCTATCCAGAGACCCAGTAGCACACCGGTCTCGTAGTGGTGTAAGAACAAATAGTCACCTTGGGCCACTTGCAACGGCCAAGCGGTATTCGACGCAAAGACCAGATGTGACATGCAATCGAGATAGGTGTCGCTATTGCATTCGAAAACGAAATGGCTCATGGAAGAGATTTGTGGGTTAGAGGAAACCTGGTGTGCCGCATAGATATGCTTATGCCAAGCATGGGGCACCTCGATACTGTCTGCAGCATATAAGAAGCAAGTCTTTTGCTAGACGAACAATAGCGGAGCATTTTGCACCATCTTTGGTTGGCTTCTGGAAAGTATCTACAATGACTTTATGGGCTATCTGCGATGTTTATTCGACGCATAGAGGGAAAGCAGCAGGCGGAACTTCGGCATCGGATTTACGCAATCGGGTAGTAGCATAGTCTCATGCTCTTGAAAGTTGATTGATTTCTTATTACATGCCATTCAAAAGCGTATCGTTCTCCTGCTTCGAAACCTCTGGTAAAATGCGGGGCTCTCCAACATAAACTGCTTGCACCCACGTGTTACCGTCTGTGGACACTT
>JAGWZB010000030.1 GCA_018969045.1 Planctomycetota bacterium
TTTCATCTACTGAAAAGTGAACCATGGACCCTAGCGCAGTTAGCCAAACAGGTCTTGGAGTACCGGCGGAATTTGCACGGACCGGTGCTTTACGAAGCGAGGGTGGGCAGTGGACATTCAAGCTTGATCGCGACGCTTGGAATCATTTGCGTTTGATCGATGCTTGTGGCACGGTGTATCCTGAGGTGCAAGTACTGCCGATGTATCCGGTGGCTGCGCCCAAGGAATGGGTATCGATTTTGTCCAAAGAGGGAGAGGAACTCGTATGCCTACGCAATCTCGAGGGGCTTGGTCCTAAGGATCAAGAAGAGTTGCAGCAGGAGTTGATGCTGCGGGAGTTTGTTCCGCAGATCACCCAAGTGCATTGGGTTTCTGGTACACAGGAGCCGTGCGAGTGGGACGTTCAGACCAACCATGGACGTACGCGATTTGTGCTCAAGTCCGAGGAGGATGTCCGGCGCGTAAGTGCTTGGACGGTTCATTTTATTGATGCCAACGGTTGTCGGTTCCGAGTCGATGACATTCGCAAGCTTGATAGTCGATCGCGTGGGTATGTCGAGTGGTACGTCTAGCTGGGAAGCAAATCGATGAGCACAACACAGGATCATTTGGGCTTTCTGAGGTTGCTTGGGACCGGGACCAGTGTTGGCGTGCCATGTTTGGGTTGCGAATGTGCGGTGTGTACGGGAGGTCATCCTCGCAATCAGCGGACTCGTTCGAGCGCGATCCTTGAGTTGGAGCAAGGCAACTTATTGATCGACACGCCTCCGGATCTGCGGATGCAACTGCTGCGTGAGAACATCAAGCTAGTGCATGCGGTGCTATATACTCATGAGCATGCGGATCATTTGCACGGATTGGATGATGTACGTTTGTTTCCGTTTAAGCTTGGGCGTCCGATCCCGATCTATGCATCGGAAGTGGTCGAGAACCGCATTCGACGGGTTTTTGATTATGCCTTTGACCAGCGCGAGCCGACGCATGCAGGAGCGGTACCCAGCATGCAGATGGTGCGCATCGACGACAGTCCGATCGAGATTTTGGGAGCTAGGCTCACGCCGATCCCGCTGGTGCATGGACCGTATTGCCGGGTGTATGGATATCGGATTGGTAATGTGGCTTATTGCACCGATACCAATCGGATTGAGGCATCGAGCATGTCGTTGCTAGAGGGTTTGGATGTATTGGTGTTGGATGCATTGAGACTTTCTAGCCATCCGACCCATTTTTCGGTTGGGGAGGCTCTCGATATGATCGAGCAGCTTGGCCCCAAGAGGGCTTATTTGACCCATTTGTCGCACGAGTTGGACTATACGACCTTTCACCGCCAGCTGCCAGAACATGTCGCTTTGGCGTATGATGGACTTCGAATTCCACTGACCTAAATTCCGCGATGACTCATACGATCCACCCTAGACCAGGCGAAGTTTCCTTGGAATCGCTTCTTGCGATTTTTTACACCGACGCGTTGGAGCTTGGTCGTTTCGAGCATCGCCAATCGGAACGAATTCCGGAGAGTTATCGGCGGTTGCTCAGTCATTCCAGTCACATGACAGTGACGGTCGAGTCGTTTTACAAGGACCGAGTGGAAGTCCGAGTATTGCGATCGCAATCGAGCGATTTGGTTTACTGCCGTGAGATACTGTTGTCGACGCAAGCGACAGGCAAAGTGGTCCAATACGGGATAGTTCGGCTGAAGTTGGATTTGATATCGCAACCGGCCAGATCCGAGATCCTTTCGGAGTCCAAGCCGTTGGGTCGAGTGCTCATCGAGCGGGAGATATTGCGGGAAGTCCAGTTGTTCGATTTGTATAAGGTTTCATGTGGTCCAAGGCTAGCGGAGTTTTTTGGTGTGCAGCAGGGGGCTTGTACCTTTGGTCGAACGGCGTTGATTTACTGCGATCGTGAACCTGCGATCGAACTGCTTGAGATCGTCGCTCCAAACTCTGCCTGAGAGAATTAGTCAGGGCTGGCAGACCCTATGCCGGTGGTGATAACCACCGGTAAGTGTACGTTCGGTTTCGGTAGATGTTGTTTCGGCCCTTGCAATTCGACAAACCACGGAAAACCGTTATAACGGACATTCCAGTCGGTTACCCGTGGTTCTGGGGCTGGGATGAAAGAAAAGATGATCCCACCGACTTCACCGGCGGCAAAAAGTTCACCGGCGACCGTTGGAACGACCTGCACGACACCAACGCGCTCAAGCAGCAAGCACGCGATCTGAAACAAGCATCTTTTAAGGAGCCAAAATAATGTCCGTATTAAAGCGAGGCAGTCGTTGGTGGAAGTTCGACTTTCACACGCATACGCCACATTCCGTTGACTCGGCTTGGCATTCCCTTATTGGAGGTGTTGATGAGCTTACTCCGACCGACTGGCTTCGCAATTTCATGCAGGCCGGAATCGACTGCGTCGCGGTAACCGATCATAACGGAGGTGATTGGATCGACAGGCTTCGCAGCGAATTCGAAAGTCTAATTCATCAACGAGTCGAGGATAATCCATCCTGGCTCAATCCCAACTTTACGATTTTCCCTGGGGTCGAAATTTCTGTCTTCGGCGGCTTACATATACTCGCAGTATTCTCGCCCAATGAAACGACTGCTAAAATAAACCACTTACTTTCGTTAGCGGGTTACGCTGGTGCGAAGGGTGATCCCGAACCACGAACCAGCAAGTCAGTAATTGAAGTGGCCAAGATCATTCATGAATTGGGCGGCATTTGCATTCCTGCCCACGTGGATCGACCTAAAGGGTTGCTTTTACGGTCCCCAAGCGGACAACTGGTAGAAGATACGCCTACTATAAGCCAAGTACTTCAATGCCAATGCCTCTCGGCACTTGAGGTTGTTGACTCCACATGGGCTCCCCCCCACGTTCTCACGGCATCGAATCTGAAGGTTCCGTTCGTTGTCGGTACGGACTGTCACAATTTCCGCGATAAGAATAGTCCTGGCACTCGCTTTACCTGGATCAAGATGGGGAAACCATCCTTCGAAGGACTGAAGCTGGCTCTCATCGATGGACAACCGTTGTCGGTTCAGCGAAGCGATGACGCTGTAACCAATCCCAACACAGAACCAGACCTGTTCATCGAAAGTATCTCTATATCCAATCTTTACTTGATGGGCAGAGGAAGACCAACAGAAACGGGTTTCAGCCCATGGCTCACGACGATTATCGGAGGACGGGGAACAGGTAAATCGACCATCATCGACTGCTTGCGAATCGTGTTTGACCGTGTGGGTAATTTACCGGACACGCTTAAAGCTGATTTCGGTGATTTCAACAGGATCGCATCAGATCGCAGATCGCGGGGCGCCATGCTGGAAGACTCGACCATCGTTGTGACTTTACGGAAAGCCAATGGTCGATTCCGCTTGACATGGAATCGTCAAGACCCAAGAACAAAAATTGAGTCGATGGAAGCTGACGGTTCGTGGCGACCGTCGGACGGAATGGTTCGACAAAGATTTCCGATTCGAATCATGAGTCAAAAGGAGATCTTCGAAGTTGCTCAAGAACCTCAGTCGCTGATTAACCTTGTCGATTCATCACCTGATTTCACGTTGAATGATTGGCGAGAGAAACGAGATTTCCTGAACGCGAAGTATAAGCGGTTGGTCGGTCAACAACGGGAACTAGTTGCCAAAACCGCTGCTAAGCAAAGACTAAGAGGGGAGTATGAGGATTGTGATGGTGCCATAGCAATTTTTGAACAAGGAGCGAACAGGCAGACGCTACACGAGTTCCAGATTCATCGTCGACAAGAGCGGATACTGGGGCAACGCGCTGAGGAGATCGACGAGTTTTCCCAGGGCTTGAAGAGAGTTGCAGATGCGGGTGCGCCCTCGGATATTGATGAAGGTCAATTTGACCCCTCTAAACCAGAGCATCAGGTAGCACTTGATTTCCTGCGTGAATCTCATTCCAAACATCTGGCCGTTGTTGCCTCACTTACATCGCTTGTTACTGAACTTGATGAATTTAATGAACAATGGAAACAGAGGTTGGCGGCGTCAACATGGACAGCGTTTGGTGCGTCCGTACAAACAGCTTACGACACACTCGTTGCGCAATTGGCAGCAAACGGAGTGGCCAACGCGAACGCGTACGCACCGTCAATCCAGAAACGGCAGCAACTCGACAAACAGTTGAAGGAAATTGAATCTGCTGAACGAGATATTCAGCGACTTTCTGTTGGAATAGAGGACGTACTCCGCGAGATTGTCCAACACCGGATCGACCTTTCTACTCGTCGGGAAACCTTTCTACGGACTGTGCTCGAGGGCAATCCGTTTGTTCGAGTACGAGTGATGTCATTCGGAGGGAATCCGTTACAATGCGAGAATTCATTCCGCGATGCCATCGGACGTGCTGACGGATTCAAGAGCGATATCTACTCCGAAGACGAATCAACTGGCCTACTATTCGACCTCTACGACAATCTTCCGTCTGATCCTGCAGCTAGATCCGCCTTACTGGCAACGAGAATCGGTGATCTGAAGTCTCAGCTTTTACATGCGGCAGAGACGGGTAACGATCCGGAGTTTACACAGAGGTTTACGAACTACCTACAGAAGCTCTCGCCCGATGAACTCGACAAGATTCGCCTTTGGTTCCCGGAAGATTCACTAGAAGTGGATTACAAGAGAGGCAATGACTGGGCATCCATCGAACAGGGATCACCTGGGCAGCAGACGGCCGCAATCCTGGCGTTTCTCATGTCCCATGGCCGAGAGCCGATGATTCTGGACCAGCCTGAAGATGACCTAGATAACCATCTCATTTATGACCTGGTGGTTCGACAAATTCGACAGTCGAAGCAAGAACGTCAGATCATTATCGCAACTCATAATCCAAATATTGTTGTCAATGGTGATGCCGAGATGGTCATCGCCATGGCGTCCAAACATGGGCAATGCGTCGTGAATGAACCCGCGAGTGGAGCACTTCAAGAATCAGCAGTTCGAGACGAAGTGTGCAAGGTGATGGAAGGTGGACGAGATGCCTTTTTGAAACGATACCAACGCATCGTATATCCGGGCTCACAAACTTAGAAAACGGGAATCAAATGTATCAAACAACCGAAGAATTGCTTCAAGCAATTAGACTCGGCGAAGACAGTTCGCTTGAATTGAAGGCTGTAGTCTTTAGCGGCGCGAAGGTGAAAGGACCGGGGCGTGATGAATTGGCTGAGGAACTTGCCGCATTTGCAAACGCAAAGGGTGGGGTGCTCGTGCTGGGAGTTGATGACAAGACCAAGGACATTCTGGGCATCCCAGCACAGCGTCTTGAGGAAGTCGAAACCTTGATCCGGGATGTCGCAAATGACAGTATTGACCCTCCTCTGTACTTAACGATTCACCGAATCGAGATTCCTGATGCGATGGCAAATCCAGTCGCAGTCATTCGAGTCGATATCGACAGAAGCTTGTTCGTTCATGCTGCGAGGGGGAAGTATCAAATTCGCGTCGGTAGCAGTAAGCGGCCGATGGCGGCTGACTATCTCGCTCGATTGATGCAGCAACGAAGTCAAGCGAGGTTGATTCGATTTGACGAACAAGTTGTGCCTGGAACTTCCATTAATACATTATCTACCAAGCTAGTCGAGCGATATCGTTCCGAGCTCTCGGATCCTGATTTGGAGACGTTCGCAAATAAACTGGCTATGGTTCGCCCTGACACTGATGGAGTGATGCGAGCGACAGTAGCGGGAGTCCTTTTCGCTACTGAGGATCCTCGAGATTTTTTGCCGAACGCTTTTATTCAAGCTGTTGCGTATCGTGGAACTTTCGCAAATGCATTCGATGATTTAAGCAATTACCAAAGCGACGCTGAGGACATCAGGGGACCTTTGGACGAACAGGTGATCGGAGCTTGTCAATTTGTATTTCGCAACATGACCGTTGCGGGCTCAAAAGACTTGGGACGTACCGATCTCCCGCAGTACGATCTCACGGCTATTTTTGAGGCAATGGTCAATGCTGTGGCACATCGCGACTACTCGATGCCTGGCTCGAAGATTCGGTTGCGTATGTTCGCGGACCAGATCAAGTTGCACATCCCTGGCGATTTAGCCAATTCAATGGATGTTGATGCCCTTCCAGCACGGCAAGCAACACGGAACGAAGCGATTGCCAGTTTGTTGGCCAAAACGCCGGTGCGGTTGGCGCTGCGTGGATTCGAGACACCCCGGCAGTTCATGATGGATCGACGCGGAGAGGGCGTGAATCAAATCCTGCTTCGTAGCGAGCGGCTTTCCGGTCGGCGGCCAGTGTACGAGACGATCGGGGATGGCGAATTGGTACTGACCATCTTCGCCGCCAATCCGACTCCCAAGGCGGCAACGAAAGACCGAGGCGATGATGCTTAGCGTTTTACAAACCACTCGATTTTCCGGTATGCCGCGATTTGGCCTAAATCGTCTCTGGGCAGGAACTGATCCGCAAGTTCGCGGAAATCTCGAACGAAACCGCCGGGGAACACTTCACCCCGCGCGAAGTGATCAAGCTGATGGTCAATCTGATTTTCATCGAGGACGATCAAGCCCTCACCAAACCGGGGGTGGTCCGTTCGATCTATGACCCAACTGCCGGTACCGGTGGGATGCTATCGGTTAGCGGTGAACATTTGGCGGAACTGAACCCGGAAGCTCGACTGGTGATGTTCGGACAAGAGCTCAATCCTGAGTCCTATGCAATTTGCAAAGCCGACATGCTCATCAAAGGCCAAGACATCGCCAACATTATTTTTGGCAATACGCTCTCAAGCGATGGGCTCCCAGGGAAACAGTTTGATTACATGCTCAGCAATCCTCCCTTTGGCGTCGAGTGGAAGAAGATTGAAAAGGAAGTCCGCAAGGAGTCCGAAGAGAAAGGTTTTAATGGCCGTTTCGGACCGGGGCTTCCCCGAGTCAGCGATGGTTCCTTGTTGTTCTTGTTGCACTTGCTCTCGAAGATGCGACCTGCAAGGTTCGCCGTTGTTTACCGGAGGGGCCGGTTCAGGCGAGAGCGAGATCCGTCGATATGTGCTTGAGAACGATTTAGTGGAAGCCATCATCGGTCTCCCGACCGACATGTTCTATAACACTGGAATCAGCACCTACGTCTGGATCGTCAGCAACCGAAAACCGGCCAACCGCAAAGGGATCGTGCAACTGATCGACGCCAGTAGCTTTTGGCAGAAGATGCGCAAGAGTCTTGGAAGTAAACGCAAGGAACTCAGCGACGAGCACATCAACGAAATCACCCGTATCTTCGGCGAGTGCCAGGAAAGTAGCAGGCACATTCCATGTGCCGTCCGCCCCCTCACCACCCACAGTAGCAGGCACATTCCATGTGCCGTCCGCCACATCGCGGACTCAAAACAAACCAAAAACCCTCGCATCAACAAGCGATACAGACGAGGCTAAGCAGTCTTATAATGGAACGCGTGACGGCACATGGAATGTGCCTACATCTTTGGAGGACCGATGAGCTTCCCAAGATACCCCAAATACAAACCCAGCGGCGTCGAATGGCTCGGCGAGGTGCCGGAGCATTGGTCACTCACGAAGATCAGACACGCGGCAAGGATTGTTGGTGGTGGTACTCCAAGCCGTGAAAACGCGACTTACTGGAACGGTAACATCCCTTGGGTTTCCCCGAAGGACATGAAGTCAGAGTCGATAGATGACTCAGAAGAGCGCATCACCGAGATCGGTTTGAAAAGTAGCTCTACAACTTTGATCCCAGCAGGCAGAGTGCTGATGGTAAAAGGCCTTCTTGTCGGCGATCATTGACCATCTCAACGAGCTTTATGGCAAGGATACGACCGATGGGGATCAGTTGTCCCATGCCACGACGTTGAATGAGAAGGTATTGGAGTCCAAGGTTTTGCAGCGGCAGGCGGCCAACAACACCAAAGAGCAATTCTCCAGTTCGCCAGATCTTTCCAAAGAGATCCTCAATGCGATTATCGAAGCGATGGACGTTCAGACGGAGCTCAGTACGCGAGCTTTGAATTCTGCTGAGATCCAGGAGGGACTCAAACGGATCATGCTCAACCAGTTGCAACTGGTTGAAAAACTGCGAGAGCGTGCTGCCCTAGCGTAGCGATTTCCTAAAGCAGGGATTGGTTGCCCAAACTGGGACTAGGTTTTGTGGTGTTGTCTGTTCGTGGTACTGTGGTATCCAACGATGAGGTCGGTACAAACATTTGCAGAGGCCAAGGTAGGTAAAATAGCCTCCTCCAATCGCCTTTTGTGCGTCCGTCGTTTTTATCGCTTGACGTTTTGTTAAGGGAAGGACTGTTGGGCAGTACTGATTTCAAGGTTCGCACCATGACCGCTGCTGGTTGACCAAACGTGTCACCTGGCGATATCGATGGAATCCGTGATGCAAACCTCGTAGAGCTCTCGGCCTTAGTACGAGAATTCAATGCAATGATCCACAAGATGACCTACGGAACCTTCCTCTGAAGGTAGTTATCGGGGATACTACCAGTACACAGTCGCTGGCTCAAACACTCTATCGCTTTCACCATATCATTTCCTGAAGAACCCATTTTTCACTTATGACAGTCTATTATCGCGTCGGTGGTCCAAATCATGTACTTGGGATGCCCGATTACTTGGACGCCCTTCGAGTCTCGATCGATGCGTTCAGCAAGGCCCGGGGGCAAGCCGACCCGCAACGTGTCTTGGCCATCCCGCCGGACCATACGCGGATGGACTCTCAAGCAGGACCGATCACCCGGGCCGCTTGGCAACTCCTCGGTAATCGCCTTAAGGATGTCATGCCAGCTCTGGGGACTCACGAGGCGATGAAGGAGCCCGAGCTGCAAAAAATGTTCGGCGATCTGCCTCGGGATTTGATCCGAGTGCATCGATTTCGAACCGATGTCGATACTCTGGGCTACGTGGACCAAGAGTTCGTCACCAAAGCCACCGAAGGGATCTACAACAAACCATGGCCAGCCCAGGTCAATCGGATCATTTCCCAAGGAGGCCATGATTTGATTTTGTCGATCGGCCAAGTGGTCCCGCACGAAGTCATTGGGATGGCCAACTACACCAAAAACATCTTCGTCGGAACCGGAGGCAATGCCGGGATCGATGACAGCCATTACTTGAGCGCTCTGTATGGATGCGAGCGGATCATGGGCCGATGCGATAATCCATTAAGACGTATCCTCAATCGGGGTGCGGAAATGTTTCTAACACCCTATCCGATCCTCTACGTGCTGACGGTCGTTGAATCGACTGTGGATTCCGGGCCAGTTGTCCGAGGCATTTTCGTGGGAGACGATCACTCGGTCTTTTTCGAAGCCGGAGAGTTGTCCGCAAAAGTGAATTGTTTTCGATTGGATCGGGCTCCCAAGAAATTGGTTGTTTGGATGGATCCTGCCAAGTACAAAAAAACGTGGGTGGGAAACAAAGCCATTTATCGGACGCGCATGGCCGTCGCCGATGGGGGAACGATCGTGGTGGTAGCACCCGGGGTGGACCGATTCGGAGAACATGCCGAAGGCGACTTGCTCATCCGCGAGCATGGATATCGCACGACCCAAGAGATCTTGGATAGAACTCGAACGCATGAAGGACTTGGCAAAAACCTATCGATCGCAGCCCATTTGATCCATGGTTCTCCCGATGGTCGATTCGAGGTCGAGTATTGCCCCGGAGGACTGAGCAAAGAGGAAATCGAAGGGGTTTGTTTCCGTTACGGAGATTGCCAAAAGGCGATGGATCGATACCGCATCGATGGATTGCAGGACGGCTGGCATACCACCTCCGATGGCGAGGAATACTACTTTGTCCGCAACCCCGGCCTAGGTTTGTGGATGCATCGCGGCCATAAACACGCCTTTGAATAGCCCAGGAGTCGCCGCTTACCGGTGGTTATCACCACCGGCATAGGGTCTGTCAGCCCTTTGGGCTTGGAACAGCCACCAGATCAAGTTGTTTTAGGCGATTAGTTCCCGGATCACTTTTCCGTGAACGTCGGTCAAGCGTCGCTGGATACCGTTGTGATAGAAGGTCAACCGTTGGTGATCGATGCCCAGTAGGTGCAGCGCGGTCGCATGCAGGTCGTAGCAGTAGGTCGGGTTTTCCTGAGCTTTGAAACCGATCGGATCGCTGGCTCCATAGGCGACGCCACCTCGGATGCCACCCCCGGCCATCCAAGCAGTGAAGGCACCCGGATTGTGATCCCTCCCTTTTTGTTCGCCTTGCATGAAGGGTTGCCGACCGAACTCACTGGTGCAGATCACCAGAGTCGATTCGAGCAATCCACGGGACTTCAGATCACCGATCAAGGCTGAGGCTCCGGTATCCAAGATTCGACCCCAGTATCCATGATCGCGAACAATGTCTTCGTGTGAGTCCCAATTCGGTCGAATGGCTTTTTTCGACGTGTTCTCCGCCCCGCAGTAAATCTGTACGAATCGAACTCCTCGTTCGACCAATCGTCTTGCAAGCAAACACTGTTTTCCAAAGGGTCCTGCGTCGGGATCTTCGATCCCATAGAGCCGATGGGTCGCCTCGGTTTCCTGCTCCAAGTTAACGACCTCAGGGACACTCATTTGCAACTTACCAGCCAGTTCGAACGAGGCGATCCGTGCTTCCAAGAGCGTGTCTGCTTGTCGCTGGCTGGAATGCTCGCGATTCCATTTTTGCAAAAGTTCGATACTTCGTTGCTGGGACTGTGCCGACATCGATCGGGCCGGGAACAGATCGCCAATGGCCTCTGCGGAACCTCCGATCTCCATGACGGTTCCTTGATGAACCGCTGGCAGAAACCCTGATCCCCAATTGATGATCCCACCAGGTGGCAGTCCTCGTGGGTCAGGCAACACGACGAATTCCGGTAAGTTCTCGGTCTGGCTTCCTAGTGCATAAGTCACCCAAGAGCCCATCGAAGGGAATCCTGGTTGGATAAATCCGCTGTTCATCATGAACATCGCCGGTCCATGCAACGCCGATTTGCTTTGCATCGAATGGACGAATGCCATGTCGTCGATGCACTGAGCTAACTTGGGAAACAGCTCGGAGATCCACAGGCCGGATTGACCGTGCTGTCGGAATGGCCAGAAGCTTTTGGCATGCTTACCCGCGACACCTGCAAAGGTTTGTTTTCCAAGTTCGGAATCAAATGGGCTACCGTGGAGTCGCTCCAGTTGCGGTTTGTAGTCCCAAGTGTCGACATGGCTTAAACCACCTGGACAAAATATCTCGATGACATGCTGGGCAACGGGTGCATGGTGCAAACCACGTTGACCGCTTGGGCTCGGCCCAGCCATCGCATGGGAGGATCGATGCAACAGAGCTTGGCAAGCGATCATGCCTAAACCCGACCCGATACGTCCAAGCCAGTCTCTTCGCGACGATTGCATCGGCAGGATGCACGGAGCCTTAATCGACATAGATAAACTCATTGGTGTTCAGTAGGGTTCGGCACAGATGAAACAAACCTGCGTTTTGAATCAAATCGGTAGCGCTGTCGATTTCCTCAGGCGTCGGAGATCTTGAAAATGCGAGTTGGATCGCTCGGATGGCTTGCTGCCTTGCATCCTGACCGACGTCGCTTTGCAATCGATTCGCAAAGCGTTCGGATTGTTGCAATACAAAGGCGTTGTTGAGGGTGGCCAACGATTGGATGGCCGTCGTCGTGGTGTTTCTCACCGGGGTCATGGTTGCAGGATTGGGACAATCCAGACTCGTCAAGAAAGGATGGGGTGTGGTTCGGACGACAAACCGATAGATGCTGCGGCGAAAGACCTCTGGTGAGTCAAGAACTTGATGCCGATAGACCGGAGCGTATTCCTCTTGATACTCGAAGTCCCGATAGCCTGGTCCATGCATGGTCCCATTGCTAGAGCCCGCGACGCTGAGCATTGCATCTCGGAGCGACTCGGCATCCAATCGTCTTGGGTTCTGCCTCCAGAGCAATTCATTGCCCGCATCGATGACTCTGGCGGAGTTTTCCTGGGTGCCCGAGTGTGCGTCGATCGAACTGCGTCGATAAGCTTCCGAGAGGAGGATTAGCCTGTGCAGTCGTTTGAGCGACCATCCTCCTTGTTGCAATTGCAAGGCCAACCAATCGAGAAGTTCTGGATGGCTAGGCAGTGCACCACCGAGTCCAAAGTCGCTGGGTGTGGCGACGATCCCCTTCCCAAAATGATGGTGCCACAATCGATTGACGATGACCCTTGCTGGCAGTGGGTTCTCTTCCGAGCAAATCCACTGGGCGAGCCCAAGACGCCTTTGTGCATCGGTCGACTGAGCATCCAAGCGAGCGATCGACGCTAGGTTTGGGCCAACGCAGGCCAACGCCGATGGCAAGACCTCTTGGCCAGGCTCCTCGGTGTTTCCGCGATGGAGAAGACGTATCGATGCGGGCGTTTCAGATAGGACGCCATAGACTTTTCTTGGCTCGGGCAATCGATCCAGTTCCCCTTGCAGCAACCCAGACTCTTTGGCAAGCGACTCGATGCGATCTTTTTGTTGGGCTGATGTATTGGGATCCAGAGGTGCGATCGAAGCGTCGATGAAACAAATCTGGTCATGGCCGATTCCATTGCCATGGTCGGTTGCGATCAACGTCAGGAGCGAGTCACCCTTAGGCAGTTCGATCCGAAACGATTTCAATCCGTCGTCTCGGCCAAGGCCCGGGAATTTGTTCACGACTTGTCCATCGACCAGGATATACGCATCGGCACCTTGGGTCGGAGTCTGACCAAAGTAACCAACCATGCCGCTGAAGACAAAACGGCCAGAGGGGTTTTCTTGGGGTGAAAACGATTGGTCGAGCAGATCTGCTTTCAAGCGAAATGTGATCCCGGCATTGGCGTGCAAGGAGAGCATGCTGTGTCCTGGGGGAGCGCAATCGACGCCATCGAGGCTCGTGGAGAATTGCGAATTCACGGGCCCGTTTCGGATCGCATCCCAAACTTTAGCTCCGGTGGCGGGAATCCCGCGAGCGATCTTACCCGATTGCGAGATCGCTAGTTCTTTACCGGCACCACCATCGGGTACAAAGACCGAATCGATCCATGGGTTTTCCGTCGGGTTGAGTCGATTTGCGACCACACCATCGAGGAATCCGCTTTTTTCATGCGGCTGCTTTAGCCCTGCGGTACTGGGATCCACACCCACTCCGATCAAACCCGTTCCAAAGCCATTGCCACCACCGACGATATCGGCCAGGAGCAGTCCGTGGCTGAGCTTCAGCAATTCCTGATCGATCGCTAACTTGCGGCCTTTAAGCTGGCTTCGTGTCGCCTCGATCGCTTGGGCTTCGTCTTGCCAAACGAGTCGGTCGCCGCGCTTGACACCAGAGAAGATCGCCGTGAGTCCATAGTACTCCTGCTGACCTACCGGATCGAGTTTGTGATGATGGCATCGGGCGCAGTGGACTGTGACCCCACAAAAACTGGTCATGACTTGCGTCACGATATCATCCAAGTCGTCGGCTCTTGCTAAACGCTTGATCACCGGACTGGGCGTTTCGACTTGGCCGACAAAATCCCAAGGACCAACGGCTAGGAAACTTGAAGCGATCGTCGAGCGAGGGTCTTTGTCGGGCAGTACATCGCCGGCAATCTGATGCAGGATGAACTGATCGTAGGGAAGATCGGTGTTGAGTGCATCGATGACCCAATCGCGATAGGGCCAAGCGTGATCGCGCCGCTGGTCTCTCTCGAAGCCATGGGTGTCGGCATAGTGCGCGATATCAAGCCAGTGCCTTGCCCATCTCTCCCCGTACTGGGGGCTGGCAAGCATACGATCCACCAAGCGTTCCCATGCATCCTCCGACAAGTCGGTTTCATACTCTTGGACTTCCTCGGGGCTAGGAGGTGCGCCAACCACGTCGAAACTCAATCGGCGAATCAACTCTTTGCGAGAGGCTCTAGGTAAAGGCTCGACGCCTCGTTTGGACATTGCAACAGCAAGAAACCGATCGATGGGATTGGCATCGGATTGGGTATCGAGCCAAGGGACATTCGTTGGACGCAAAGGCTGCCAGGCCCAGTGATCCATCCGAGAGTCTTGAAGGTTCTGGTTGCCCCATGGAGCCCCCTGGTCGATGAATCGACGCAGTATCTCGATCTGGTCTTGGGTTAAGGCTTGTCCATCCGGGGGCATGCGAGTTTCATCGGTGGCCGAAACCCGTGCGATCAGAAGGCTCTCTGCGCTGTGGCCTAACTGGATCGCTTTGCCCGACTCCCCTCCATGGAGCAACCCATCGCGGTGATCCAGACGGAGTTTGCCTTCTTCGATTCGCTGACCGTGGCACTGGATGCAACGGTCGCGAAGTATCTCTAGGGCGGACTCTGAACTTGGAGATTGGCAAAGGGCAAGACCACCCAAGAGCAACCAAGCGGCCGACGAACGAAGGATTACTTGCATAGCCATGAATGAGATTGAGGCATCGAAGTAGGGGATTACCGGTGGTTATCACTGCAGGCCGACACAGCCTCTGCCGGGGTCGGTAAGGCCCCGGCGGGCCGGACACTTTCCATGATAGCATTTCTGCTTTGGAGGGGAGATTGTCATACTGTGACGACCATGACGGTCGGCGGGGGTGTGGCAGGTCGATTCACTTTTTGCAGGTTGCGTAACCGATGCTCCAAACAACCCTGTGCTGAGTGTCTGCGCGGGGGCAAATGCAGGCATTGGAAACCGACTCATGGACAATTCGGTTCGAAGCGAACAGCTTAACGTGATCGCTCTGGTACGGGGTGAAGAGCACTATGTGTTTGTGTTTGACCCCAAGCGCCGGACGGAATTGCTGCGATTGTTGGGCCGTTATGCTGCGGACCCAACGATGTCTTTCAACTGGTACGATGCGGCGGTTTTGAGTCAAAAGATTCGCGATTTGATGCCGGCAACGGAACTGGTTGACATCCCGCCGACGAAGAAGGCGGAATCATCGGACAGACCCAGGCGGTTTTAATCCGACATACGGTTTCGATAGATCCTCAGACCGCTGAGTCCGTGGTAGAGTCCTCCGCATTCGAGTTCGACTTGGGAGGCCGAATCGAGCAGTTCGCACAGTTTCCAGGCGGCTCGTTCCATCCACGGTTCTTTGAGTTGCTGCGGCTCTAGTGCGTAGGCCAGGAATTCCAAGGTGTGTCCTGTGGTTCCAATCCGTGTGCTTAGATCGGCGCTGGTTCCGGGACGAATCGTGTAGTTTGCTGAAAAGGTTCCATCGGAATTCTGATACCGTTGGATCGTTTCGATGGCATTCTCGACGGTTGTTTTGGCAGCTTGCCAACCCCCTTTGAATGGGATCTGTTGATTTCTGCAGTAACGAACCGTGTGGGCGAGTCCCATGAGACGATGCATGCCACCGCAGGGGCTATCGGCAAGGTCCTGCTTGGCCTCAAACTCGGCGATGGATTCGAGGGTCCAGGGGTTTCCGTCGGCGGCCGTCCAGGTCACTTCGTTGGGGAACAGGTTGGTCAGGGCGATGAGGGTCCAGCTGTATTCCCGGTAGGGATTGTTGGGAACGTTTTGTTGGGCCGATCTGCCCCAGTCTTCGATCGTCAATGTTTGATCATCGATTTGAATCGGTGTGTTTAGCGGCAATGCGGCTTGGGATAGGTATCCGAGGAACTGATCGACGTGTCCTTGACCGACGTAGCTTCCAGCCTCGACATACGCTTGCACACTTGGGCGTTTGGTTTTAGGGATCGCAGGACCTGGAGCGAGTTGCCAACCTCGCATGGTTCCGCCTTGGAAGAGGTAATCCAGGGCGCTGACGGTTTCTCCGTCGACCAGTAGTTTTAAGTCTTTACCATAGGCGACGGCACCGTGTGCGACTTGCCAAGCGGCGTTTCTTTCGACCGATAGGATCCGTCGATCGCGGTTAAACTCGAGGGTCTTATCGATTCGAGCTGCCAGAGTTGCAGAATCGGGCGTCGTTTGGCTGGGAACTCCAGACGGGTTTGAGGCAGTCGCGTTGGTGCTTGCGTGAGGCTTGGTATCGCAGCCGAGGATCAGTGCAAGTCCGATCAGTGCAAGTCCGAACAGTGCAAGTCCGATCTGGGCCTTTGCGGCGATGGCGAATGTCGATCCTGAGATTTCGAGGGTGCTGCGCGGGGGCATAGTCGTTAGGCAGGTGATGAGCCGAGTTGTTTGGCGCTGGAGTAGACTTGGATCGGGACGATCATGCCGTAGCGTTTGTAGATTTGGTGCAATCGCGGAGGATCGATGGGGTTGGCATCGATTTGTCGGATGCAGATTCGAACCACTTGTTTGGGATATTTCGAAGCGATTTTGGCATACATTTCAGGATCTTTTTCACCGCTGTCTCCGACCAGGACAAAGTGTCGTCCGGGCATGCGTTTGACCATATTGTTGATCACGCCAAATTTGTTCTTGCGACGGATGATCAACCACTTTTTGATCAGCTCATCCCTGAGTCGAAACCACTTCAGGTGCATGCTACCTACGGGGAAGTCAGCGGCGCGGAGAAAGTCTTCGAGGGAGTCGTAGATTTGCCATGGGCTGCTGCTGACGTAGTGGAACATTGCTCCTCGAGAGGCCCATTGCTGATAGACTTCGGCCATGCCTTCGATCGGGATAAAGGGTTCTGCGAAAGTTCGCCTGAGCATTTTTCGGCGGCTGCACACGTCGGTGTATTTGATGGTATCGTCGATGTCTGTGATGACGCTGACACCTTGTTCTGCTGCAAGAAAGACTGTGCTAGAAATCGGACGGATCCCGTTGTCCCACCGGATCGAGCAATTTGGGTGGCCGTCGATCATTTTTTTGGGGAGATCCAGTCGGCATTGGAAAAGGCCGCTGGATTTGGACTTCCTAGGAAGAACGTACGTTTGATCGTTGATCGAGACTTGGATGCGTTGGCGAGGCAAGGGACTGACCAGGAATCCGTGAATGCGGTCGTGAAACAGGGCGCTTTTGGCGGTCGCATCGTCCAGGTCGAGGGCTCGGATGAGTCCTCGGAGCAACAGTCGTTTCGCCAGCGACGGGGCATTGTTTTGGCAGATGCGCCCTTGGACTTGTATCCTCCAGAACGAACCGCGATCGACGGGGTATCCGACGGTTGGATACAATTGGACTTCGGTGTTGGATTCCAGGGACGGAAGATCCCAAGATTCTTTGGCGTCCAATTTCTAGAGTCTTTCGATGTCAAAGATGTCGATGGGCACAGGCAACGGCTAGCTTAATTGTACTTGGCGTTGCTCTTGGATCGAACGCGAAATGGCTTCGACCAACCGCATATCTTCTAGGGCTTGTTCGGGGCTCAGAGAATTGAAGCGATTCTCGGGCAACCGTGGGGCTGAGAGGATGGTCGAGGCGAAGTTTTCGAGTTGGTCTGCGCGGGTCCAATCATGGTTGGATGCAGGAAACTCGGAGTTGAAACTGCCGATCGAGCCTTGAACGCTCAGTTGGCAGGGGCCTTGGTAATTGAGGCTAGCGGCGCCATGAGCGATCGTACCGTTTTGAAATCCGAGGGTCCAAGTCACCGACTCTTCGAGTTGCCCGTAGCGCATCGGATCGGTTTTGGTTTCTTGGGCGATTACCCAAAGCGGATTCGATTCGGCCCAAAGGCGCTGTGTCCTGAGGACATCGATGCCTGCTTGGAGCATCGCTCCGCTGCCGCATAGATAGCGTCTGAGCCGCCAGGATTTAGGGCGATCGATCGCAAAGGCGTTGGAGGCTTGGATCGATCGGATTGAGCCAAGGCAACCTAGAGGTCGGCACAATGGGGAGCTGGCCACACCCAGATGGCGAGCGTTTTGGCCGCATGCATCGATCATGCTTTGGCACTGATCGACGCCGATTGCCATCGGTGACTCGCAGAAAACATGCTTGCCGGCTTGGGCTGCACGGACCGCAAATTCGCAATGCATGGCGTTGGGCAGAGCGATGTAGACGATATCGATGGAGGGGTCGTTTGCGATCTGGTCAAAGTTGTCGTAGTTGTAGAGGTGTCTCTTGGAGATCCCGTAGCGGTTAGCAAGAGTGCTGGCTTTGCTAAAATCCCCTGATACAAGACTTGTGATCTTGCAGCGTTGGCTCGTTGCGAGCCCATCGAATAGATCCGAGCTGGTTTGAGAACCTAGACCCACCAGTGCGATACCCAGGGGACGCGTGGGGCTTGAAGATGAGGCCAAGGCTGTTTGGGTATGGATGACTCCCACCGCAGCGGCAGAAGAAACAGCACCGAGAAAGTCGCGTCTTGTTTTGGCCATTTCGATTTACTTTCGGATGGGAATGGATGGGCTTAACGAAGCTTTGATTATAACTCAAAAGTCAGGGGTTCGAGGATCAAGACTTAGGAGTGTTGTCGGTGTTTCCCGAGGGGTATGGATCGCTGGAGGAGGGGGACTCGGGAGCCTTGGTCGGTTCCTGGGGTGGTGTTGGAGCTGCTGCGGGTTTGCCATGACTGGCCTTGGGTGCGTTCAGAAGTACCGTGACGGCTCCGAGAATTCCCAAAATCAAAGAGCCTGCAAAGAGCGCATTAAGATTGTCGAATTTACCGCTTTCGATGATGCTTCCGACGGTGTTGATCACCGGTGCAAAGCCAAAGACCAGGGGCATCACAAAGATCGGTTTTCCGCCGAAGGTGAAGGCCAAGATGATTCCCAGAGCTCCCATGGCACCGCATACGCCGGCCAAGATCGAACCGATCATGCCCCAGCCGGTGTATCCACTGGATTGGTGCATGGCCGTCGACTCTAGGAATACGATCGGCATCATTACGGCGATGATAAAATAAGCGATACCGACACAGCAGAAGGGTCGCAGGCGGGAACCACCCATTTGCGATTGGCCGATGTGCAAGAAGGGTCCGTAAGCTCCCCAGCAGACGACGGCCAGGGCGATCGACATGCCGATCGCGAGCCAATTTTGGGTTCCTTGTTTCTCTTTCGTTTTGACTTCTGGAGCCGCCGCTTGGTCAGCCTCTGACTCCGTCTGTGCCACTTGCACCTTGTCGGCACTCTCTTTGGCCTTGCCCATGTTTGGCACAGGTCGATTCAGGAACACACCGACCATTCCCAGGGCGACCATCAGCATTCCCAGCAGGAACAACGGTTTGATTTGGTTGAACGATTTATTGAGGTAGGAGGTCAAGAGGGTGTTGACTACGGGAGCGCCACCAAAAACGATCGGCATGACGATGATGGGTTGTGCTTTGAAGGCCAGGGCCAGGGTCACACCTAGAGCGCCCAGGGCACCTACGGCACCTGCGAACAAGGACATCATGGTTCCGCTAAAGGACCAATATCCTGTTTCCCGTTTGCGGTTGAGCAAGGCCACGGGAACCAGGACAGCGATTAAGAAGTAGGCAAGTCCGACACCGACGAAGGCTCGAAGCGAGACACCGATTTCGCCTTGGAAGGTATCTTCTTTGAGGTTCATCCACTTGGTCCCGTTTCGAAGCACGATTCCGTAGATGCCCCAAAAGAAGGCTGTCATCGCCGTAGCGATCAGGACATAGGGGAGTTTGAGCATCGTGGGTAACTTTTCGAAAGAGGGGGACTTGTGTGGATGAAATTTGGTAAGGCGGTTACTTGACGGTCAGCATGCGTTCAAGGGCGATCAGAGACCAGCGGGCGACATCTTCTTTGACATGGATCTGATTGACGAGGGTTCCTTGGACGATGTTTTCAAGGCTCCAGCAAAGGTGTGCAAGATCGATTCGGTACATCGTAGCGCACATGCAAACCAGGGGAGAGAGAAAATGGATCTCTTGCTCGGGGTGTTGTTTTTTGAGGCGGTTGACCAAGTGCAATTCGGTACCGATGGCCCATTTGGTACCGGGTGGAGCTTTCTGAACCGTTTCGATGATTTTGCTGGTCGATCCCGAGATGTCTGCGATGTCGTTGACTTCTTGGGGGCATTCGGGGTGGACGAGGATTTTGATGCCGGGGATTTTTTCTCGAAACTGATCCACGTGGGCAGCTTGGAACATCTGGTGGACCGAGCAGTGTCCTTTCCAGAGGATCACTTTCGATTCCTCGATGGCTTGGCGAGTATTGCCTCCGAGTTCTTCTTCGTGGGGGTTCCAAACGGGCATGTGTTGGTTGGTGATCCCCATTTTGAGGGACGTGTTTCTTCCGAGGTGTTGGTCCGGGAAAAAGAAGACCCTTTTGCGTTGGGCAAACGACCAATCCAAGACTGCTTTGGCGTTGCTTGAGGTGCAGACGATCCCACCGTGTTTACCGCAGAAGGCTTTCAAGCTCGCTGCGCTGTTGATGTAAGTGACCGGGGTCAGATCCTCGGTATCGATGACTTCGGATAGTTGATCCCAGGCCGATTCGACTTGGCGTATGGCGGCCATATCGGCCATCGAGCAACCTGCAGCCATATCGGGCAGTACGACTTTGACGTGCAGATCCTTGCGTTGTTTTCGTTTTTCGGGGCGATTGGCAAGGATGTCGGCGGTTTCGGCCATGAAGTGCACGCCGCAAAAGACGATGTAACGGCAATCGGGACTTTCGGCGGCGAGTTTGCTCAGTTGGTAAGAGTCACCGGTTAGATCCGCATGCGAGATGACTTCGTCTTGTTGATAGTGGTGTCCGAGGATCAGCAGGCTCTTGCCAAGCGATTGTTTGGCTTTAGCGATCCTTTGGCATAGCTCGTCGTTGCCTAGTTGCCGATAGGGAGCAAAAGGGAGCGAGGAATCGAGGGTTGCGGTGGTCATGCTGAGGCTTGAGGGGTTGTAGGTTTCGGGCGCAAAAGGTTCATCGGTGTTACTGTTTGCCGCAGTAATCGATGGCAGCGGCGATTTCAGTCTTGAGCCTAAACCGTTCGACGATGCGATCGACGTAGCCGTGTTCGAGTAAAAATTCGCTGGTTTGGAAGCCTTCGGGCAACTCGATCTTGATGGTGGCTTTGATGGTCCGAGGCCCTGCAAATCCGATGAGGGCTTTGGGTTCGGCAAAGACCAGATCGCCTAGGCTTGCAAAGCTTGCGGCCACTCCGCCCATCGTGGGGTTGGTAAGGACGCTGATGTAGAAACCACCCGATGCATGGTAACGCGCAAGGGCTGCGGAGACTTTGGCCATCTGCATCAGCGACAAGATTCCTTCGTGCATCCGGGCACCACCGCCAGAGCCGCTGACGATGATCAGAGGCAATTGATGTTCGGTGGCTCTTTCGATCAGGCGAGTGAGCCGTTCGCCGACGACCGAGCCCATGCTGCCCATGATGAAGGCCGAGTCGGTCACTGCGATCGCAACGCGTCGGGCGCGGATCATGCCGGTTCCGCACAGTGCCGCATCGGTAAGTCCGGTGCGGGATTGTTCGGAAGCCAGACGTTCGGCGTAGGATTTTTTATCGGAAAAGCGGAGTGGGTCTGTCGGCAGGATGTGCTCGTCTTGGGCTTCGAACGTCCCATCGTCTAGGAGTTGGGCGATACGTTCCTTGGCCGAGACATAGTTGTGGTAGCGGCACTTGGGGCAAACGCTCAAGTTCTTTTCGAGTTCTTTGCGGTAAATCGACTCTCCGCAACCGGGGCAACGGATCCAAAGGCCTTCGGGGATGCCTCGCTTTGGGGGGCTTGATCCTGTCGGCTCAAGTTCGTTGCTAGAGGGGTCTGCGATGGCCATGCGATGGTGATTGGATCGGGGATGGATTTAGAAAGTCCCCTAGTTTTAGCGGGATTATCCAACCTGGGCAATTGAGACTGCCCAGAGCGAGCCATGAAGTGGTTGCAGTTATCGGACCGACTGGGCCATGACTTTTGAGGAATCCTTGGCCGGATCGATCAGTTCCCAGGATCCGGTATCGCACTCGGATTTCCAAAAATCATCGAAGCTGGAGGATTTTAGCTGGGTGGCGATGAGCGTTGCCAGCGGTTCGGGAATGACCACCGCGATGACCTCTGAGGCATGTTTTCTCTGCAGTTTCTGCAGTTGTTTGCTGACACGCTGCTGAGCTTGGGCCAGCGATTCACCTTCGGGGGGATTGAAAAAACTTGGGTTTTCTTGGACTTGGCGATACAGCTTGGGCTGCTGACGTTTGATTTCCTCGATGCATTTGCCTTGCCATAGACCATGATCGAGGTTGCGAAGCCAATCGCATGTTTTCCATTTGCAGTTGGCTTTTTCGGAAAGCATTTTTGCCGTATCGACTGCCGACTCGCAGGGTCCGCAGTAGATCATGGCTAGGGGGAATTTGGCAATCTGATCGACTGCCTTGAGAACTTGTTGTTTTCCTACATCCGAAAGAGGGATATCTAAAGATCCCTTCATTCGTTCTTGCTCATCCAAGGCGGTGGCGCCTGGACGGACGATTAACATCTGGCACATACCAACAAAAACTCCAGGAGGACTACGCGTCGGATTGAGCCCCAAAGGGCTTGAAATTGCATCGCAGACGCGTCATCGCTTGGCAATAATCTGCCTCGCGGAAAATGGCCGAGCCTACGACGAGCAGGTCGGCGCCATGGGAAGTAACATCGGGTGTGGTTTGGCAGTTGATACCACCATCGACCTCGAGCAACAGTTCGGGACCATAAGCTTCCCGCAGCATTTTGAGTCGTTGCAGCGCGATGGGATTGAAGGCTTGGCCTCCAAATCCAGCTTGCACGCTCATGATCAGGACCAGATCGCAGTTTGGGACAAACCCAATCAGCCAATCCATCGGAGTCGATGGGTTGATCGCAAGCCCGGCGGCCACGCCCAGAGAGCGGATTTCGTCGAGCAACTGAACCGGTTGTCGGTGGGCTTCGATGTGGAAAGTGATCAGGTCTGCACCCGCATCGACGAAGGCTTTTGCGTAGCTTTCAGGCTTAGCGATCATCAGATGGACATCGATTTTCAGCGAAGTGATTTTTCGCAGGGACTCGACGATCGGCATACCATAGGTCAGGTTCGGGACGAACTGGCCGTCCATGACATCCAAGTGCAAAGCTTCCACGCCGGCTTCTTCCAATCGTTCGACTTCCCGTTGGAGATTGGCAAAGTCGCACAGAAGAAGCGATGGCAGGACCGCGGGGCGGATGCCACGAAAAAGTTTCTTCGTTTGCTCGACACGAGAACCGTTTTGGCTCATAAAGGATGTGCACGGAGAGAATGGTCGGGTCGGATCGACCCGGACTGAAGCGGAAATCACAATAAAGTCCGGCGGGGGCTTGCACAAGGGGCAAAATCTCCAGACCGACAGGCAAAGATCCCAAAGCAACCCAGAAGGAGGGGGCGTGTCCGACGAAAAATCCAGCGATTCGGGCCCAGAACCCGCCTCTTTGCCCCCCCAAACCGATCGTCTCGAAGGAAACTTGGGGTTCCGCAAAGCGGCCCAGAAAGTCCGTGAATTCCCGCAAACGCCCGGCGTCTACTTGATGAAAGACTCCACCGGGGTGGTCATCTACATCGGCAAGGCAAAGAACCTGCGATCCAGGGCTGGTAGTTATTTTCAGTCCACGGCCGAGAAAGAGGCGCGGACGGCAGAGTGGATCCACCAAATCGCCGACATCGATTACATGGAGTGCGCCAGCGAAGTCGACGCTCTGCTGACCGAGAATCGCTTGATCAAGGACATCCAACCCAGGCACAACAAAGACCTC
>JAGWZB010000396.1 GCA_018969045.1 Planctomycetota bacterium
ATCGGTTTGTCCAATGGCAACTTGCAGGTGATGAGCTTGCCACGGACGAACCAATGGCCTGGATGGCAACCGGATTCCTCGGTGCGGGTGCTTTTCCCACTCAATTGACCGAGCGGGAATTCGAGTCCACGCGTTACAATGAACTCGATGACATGACGGCTACCACCGGCGTCGCTTTTTTGGGGTTATCGATCGGATGCGCTCGTTGCCATGATCACAAATTTGATCCGATCTCCAGCGAGGATTACTACCGTTTTGCGGCCTCGTTCACGGCAGCCATACGCTCTGAAAAGACGTTCGATTTGTCACCAACTGAGAACGAAAAGGCCCGTGAGAACCATGCGCAGGAACTTCGTCGTTTAAAAGAACGACTCCAGGCTTTCGAGTCCGAGCAACTCGACAAGGAGTTGATCGCATTTATTCGAGAGAACCACTCAAAATCATCGGCCATCGAATTCGAGCCCTGGAGAAACATCCGGGGTGAAATCCAATCGAGTTCTACAAGTCGATTTCAATCCCAGCCCGATGGATCCTATTTGGCGATCGGCGAAGCTCCCAACCAAGAAACACTGACTTTCACAGCAACGATCCCGCCTGGAAAGTGGAATGCGATACGAATGGAAGCGTTGGCCGATCCGTCGTTACCAAGACAAGGCCCAGGCCGAGCCGGCAACGGCAACTTCGCGTTGGGGAATTTGACTCTAGAACATCTGTCGAAATCTCGAGGTGCTCAACCCTTAAGGCTCGATCAACCGCGAGCTACCCACCAGCAGAACAGCGATTCGCTTTCGATTGCTGCTTCGATCGACTCCGATCCGGTCTCTGGCTGGGCGATCGACGGGCAGATTGGAAAAAGCCAAGCGGCGGTCTTTCGAATTGCAACTCCCCTGGACTCCCAGCAAGAGGATCAATTGCGATGGACGCTTCGTTTCCATCACCCAAACGCGAGGCATTCGATGGGGAGGATTAGGTTTTCGATATCCAGTAGTCCTGAGCCTCCGGTTGAAGTTGGCGGAAACTCAACACCTGCTGATGTGATCGATGCGCTGCAGGAAGTCGTCAAATTGCTTGATAACGACCCAGCGAAACATCCTGCATGGCAAACGATTGCCAATTGGTACAAGCCCATCAATGCGACCTGGAGCGAACTTAGCAATAAAATCGCGAAACTCGAAAAAGATGGTCCCGAAATACGATTGACCAAGGTCTTGGTAACGACCGAAGGCCAGCCGCATCTTCCTCATCATGCAGACGATCGAGGCTACCCACACTTTTATCCTGAAACCCACATGCTGCGACGAGGAGATGTCGAGCAAAAGGTAGGGATCGTCACCCCTGGTTTCCCACAGGTCTTCGTTCGCCATGAGGGGACCAAAAACGATTTGCATTGGAGCGACGCAGACAAGCCCAATCCCAAATCCAGTTATCGGCGAGCTGCACTTGCCAAGTGGATGACAGATACCCAGGACGGAACCGGATCGCTATTGGCTCGAGTCATTGTCAACCGTTTATGGCAACATCATTTCGGTCGAGGAATCGTAGCTACCCCCAACGATTTTGGCACCACGGGCCAGAAACCAACTCATCCGGAATTACTGGATTGGATGGCAAGTGAATTGATTTCCCAAGGTTGGCAACTGAAATCCATTCACAAGCAGATCATGACTAGCCAGACCTACATGCAGTCGAATCGAATGATGGATGACCCTAGGTCTAAAGTCGATCCCGATAACCTGTTGTGGTGGCACCGAGCTCCAAGAAGACTCGAGGCCGAATCGATTCGAGATTCCATGCTAAGTGTCTCCGGATTGCTCGATCGACGTTTGTACGGTCCAGGGACGCTAGACCCAAACATGAAGCGGCGGAGCGTCTATTTTTTCATCAAGCGAAGCCAGTTGATTCCGATGATGATGCTCTTTGATTGGCCAGAACATCTAGTCAGTATCGGACAAAGGCAATCCACGACGATCGCGCCCCAAGCACTTGCCTTCATGAACAATCCCGTATCGCGATCAAGCGCCGAAGCCTTGGCCAATTCCATTTCCGATCTTGGTCAGTTGGATCAAATCTATTTGCAAGTTCTCTCGCGCAAGGCGACCGATGCAGAGCGCCAAGCGGCGATGAATTTTATCGCCCAAGCCAGAGCGACTCGCCAAGAACAGAACGTACCCAGCGCTGAAAAAATGGCGATTGCCGATTTTTGCCAAATCCTCCTATGTTGCAATGAGTTCATTTATGTTGACTGATCCCTCGATGCCTTCACGTCGCGATTGGCTCAAACGATCTGGATGCGGGTTTGGCTGGTTGGGACTCAGCGCCATGCTGGCCGACGCGACCATGGGCCCGAAGGCTTGGAGCCCCTGGGCGTTGGCCGATGGAGTCGAAGATCGTCTCCAAAGTCCGCTCTCACCGCGAGAGCCTCATTTTCCGGCCAAGGCCAAACGGGTCGTTTGGATCTTTGTCAATGGTGGCCCGAGTCAAGTCGACACTTGGGATTACAAACCTGGTCTTGAGAAAGCCGACGGCAAATCGATCAAAGAGTACGATGCATCGTTTTCCGATACGACAGGGTTCTTTCGGAATGCGGTCGGCAACCTGATGAAATCACCCTTTGCGTTCACTCCAAGGGGCAAATGCGGCAAGATGGTCTCATCGATCTTTCCGCAACTTGGAGAACATGTCGACAAGATGGCCTTTATTCATTCGGGCTATACCGAATCGAACAACCACTCCCCTGCCCTTTTTGCGATGAATACGGGAATGGCTCGCATGGGATTTCCCTGCGTGGGTTCTTGGGTCGCCTACGGTCTGGGCAGTGAGACTCAAGACCTTCCCGCATTCTTGGTGATGAGTGACCCGAAAGGCCGGGGGCTACCCAAAGGACATGCAGCCAATTGGTCAGCAGGTTTTCTGCCGGGGGTGTATCAAGGAACTTATTTGAAACCCTCAGGAGATGCGATCGAAAACCTCAAACCGCCAGTCCAGTTGACCACCACCATCCAGAGGCAGCAGCTCGATGCACTGGCTCAGCTCAACAAGATGCACTTGGAACAGCGAGCCGGTGAAGCGGAATTGGCCGCACGGATCGAAAGCTTTGAGTTAGCCTTTCGGATGCAGGCCAAGGCCCCTGAGACACTGGATCTAGCGGACGAACCCGAGCACATCCACAAACTCTATGGGATTGGGGACCCCAAGTGCGATCATTTCGCAAGGCAATGCTTGATGACTCGCCGTTTCCTTGAGCGAGGCGTCCGCTTTGTTCAAATCTATTCAGGTGGAATGGAGAACGAGAGGTCTTGGGACGGCCATGTTGACATCGCAGGCAACCACCAGCAATTTGCTGATGAGACAGATCGGCCTGTGGCTGCCTTGCTCGCCGATCTTGAGCAACGTGGCATGCTCGAAGATACGCTTGTAATCTGGTGTGGGGAATTCGGGCGACTACCTATCGCCCAATTGGGTGGAAAGCCAGGCAGGGATCACAATCCCCACTGCTTCACGGCTTGGCTGGCCGGAGGTGGCGTTCGCGGCGGGACCAGCTACGGTCAATCCGATGAAGTGGGTTACAAGGCTGCTGTCGATCGAGTTCATCTGAATGATCTTCATGCCACGATCTTGCATTTGCTGGGTCTGAATCATGAACAGCTGACCTACCCGTACAATGGTCGGAATTTCCGGCTGACCGATGTAGCGGGCGAAGTCATCCGCAGCATTATTGCTTAACGCTTCTCTTGAACCTCGGTATAGAACATCGCCCCAGCATTGATATTGCGACGCTCGAGCAGCTCGATGTGTTCTTTGACCGATGGGAACTCGGCAATGTGCGGCAGTACGTACAGCCATACGACTCCAAGAGCAGAGCCTACCGCTAGCAGTTGCAGCCATCCTGGTGGTTTACTTTTGGTCACTTGGCAAGAATCTCTTTCACCTTGTCCGCATACAGCCATCCGAACATCAAATAAGCCATCAAGAGCGATAGGATCATGCTCCAAGCTTGGCC
>JAGWZB010000031.1 GCA_018969045.1 Planctomycetota bacterium
AGCAATCTACAGGCACTGATGGATTTCAAGTACGGCTATCCAATGGCAGCCTGCTCAATAGTCGCAAGGTTTCTTTCAACGATGGTTCGGCTCAGATCCAGGGCCCTTGGGGAGTCCCCCTAGTAGTTCCTTTGGATTGGATCGAGTCGATCGATTGTGGTCTAAACAAGCTGTCGTGGGTTTCAAGCTTGGAGACCCTTGAAGCCTTTGCACTGAAGAAGACTGGGTTTGGAGAATTTGACTCGGTGCTTGCAAGCACCTTCAAGCCACGATGGGTCGAGGGGGAGAGTGGAAATCAAAACCTTTTGTTTAGTGCCCCGGGTGGGTATGTATTTCGCGCACCGGCGGGGATGACCAAACTTCAAACTCGCCTGCAACGGGCCAATGAATCCAATGCACAGTCTCCTGTTTCGATTGAAGTATGGGTGGACGATCAAGTCGCCTTCAAGAAAGAGCTTGGAGCCCAGCAGCAATCGATCGATGTGGAAGTTGGTATTGCTTCGGAAAAAAAGATCAAGTTTGTGGTCGCAAGTAAAAGCGCATTGAACCTGGGTACCCGAGTCATGCTGATTCAACCAAGGGTTTCCAAGTGAATCCTCAGGCTTCAGCCAATCCTAGCGAACTTTTTTAATTCCCTAGAAATAGTTCTAACGTTGCCAACTGGATCGCTTGGTCCAAGCATGCAAAGCTTGCAGTCTTGGTAAAGAAATCCGAGGCAACTTACTGGCGGTTCGGGCTAAATTTCTGCCGTTGGCTGCCGATAGATAAGCCTGCCTGGCTGACAGGCTTCATCTGGCATGGAAGCGTGTGGCATTACCCAAGAACGAAGGTTTGCAAAATTGCCAAACTTGAGCCGTATTCGGGATGTGGTTTTAGAGGAACTTTGTCGGATGCATCAACTGCTTCCGAACGCGTTTCCGATGACCGAGGAGTGTTTAGTCAGGCAAGGGAGTCCGTGTGGTGTTTTTTATTGTTTGCATGGTCCACGCAGCGTGCGGTTAACTGCGGTATTGGACTTTGCTTCGGCTAGGGTGTTGTTTTACGACTCGACTGGCCAACGATCAGGGATGCGGTGCGTCAAGGATTTGATTCCGACGGCATAGGCTGTCAGGCTCAGATCCTTGTGCATCAGGAGTAAAAGCAAAAGGGAATGGACCTAACATGTTGATATTGACGAGGAAAGAGTCAGAGCGAATTTACTTGGGCGATGACATCGTATTGACCATTGTGCGCGTGGGAACTGACAAGGTGCGGATAGGGGTCGAAGCACCCTCGGACGTCCGCGTTTTGCGATTGGAGCTAAGCGAACCTGACGACCGATCCACGATCGATGGGGAGTTTGATCGTCCTAGGCCGCTGGGGGTCAAGCAAGCCAAAGAGCAACCTAGGCGAAGAGCCGCTTAGAGTGCCGGTGACTTAACCAAAGACCGGCTGAAGCCTTTTTTAGAAACAAGACGGGCGCCGATTCGATGCACCAACAAACATCGAGTCGGCGTCTTGTCTTTTCTGCTTGCGAGCAAGTTCTTCGATCTTTAGTCGATGACTTTGGCATCGATCCACTTCATCAAGCCGCGTAAACGCTGGCCGACTTGTTCGATTTGATGCTTGCGTTCGAGTCGGCGGGAGGCTTTGAAGGCGGGTGCTCCGGCTTTGTTTTCCAAGATCCATTCTTTGGCGAATTGTCCGGTTTGTATTTCCCGGAGGATTTTCTTCATCTCTTTTTTGGTTTCGGGGGTGATGATTCGAGGACCTCGGGTGTAGTCGCCGAACTCAGCGGTATTGGAGATGCTGTAACGCATGTAATTGAGTCCACCTTGGTAAAGTAGATCCACGATGAGTTTGAGTTCGTGCATGCACTCGAAGTAAGCCATTTCGGGTTGATAGCCGGCTTCGACGAGGGTTTCAAAGCCCGCTTTGACTAGTTCGCTAACACCGCCGCAAAGGACAACTTGTTCGCCGAACAGGTCCGTTTCGGTTTCTTCAGCGATGGTCGTTTCGATCACGCCCCCTCGGGTTCCGCCGATACCTTTGGCGTATGCGAGTCCGATTTTCTTGGTGGTGTCGCTGGCACCATTGCCCAGGGCGATCAGGCAGGGGACCCCGCCCCCTTTGGTGTACTCGCTGCGAACCAAGTGGCCGGGGCCTTTGGGCGCCACCAGTAGAGTGTCAACACCCTTGGGTGGTTCGATTTGACCGAAGTGCAAATTGAAGCCGTGGGAGCACATCAAGACATTGCCTGGCGAGAGGTTTGGCTTGATGTGAGATCGGAACAAATCCCCTTGGACTTCATCCGGGAGCAGAACATTGACGATGTCCGCCTTGCGGCTAGCTTCGTCGATCTCCATGGGTTGGAACCCGTGGCTGACGGCAAGATCGTAGTTCTTGCTGCCAGGTCGTTGGCCGATGATCACCTTGCATCCGCTATCTCGCAAATTTTGAGCTTGCGCGTGGCCTTGGGACCCATATCCCAAAATCGCGATGGTTTTGTCTTTGAGAACAGAAAGGTCGGCGTCTTGTTCGTAGTAAATTTTTGCAGTCATGCTTGGTCAACCAGAGGATTTAGGATTGTGGGGATTGTTGATCAGGAGACGGGTTACCGTCTTCGCTGCACACGTCAGGATTGCTTCCGCGAACCATAGCGATTCGTCCGGTGCGAACCAATTCGTTGATGCCGTAGGGTCTCATGCGTTCGATGAACGCTTGAACTTTATTCTCGCGACCGGAGATTTCGATCATCAGTTCTTCAGGACCGACGTCGACGATTCTGGCGCGGAAGATTTCCGCGAGTTCGCGAATTTCGCTCCGATTCGAACCGGTGGGTGCCGAGACCTTGATGAGCATCAAGTCCCGTTCGACATAATCGTTGGAACTGATGTCTTGCACCGACACAACCGTGACGATCTTTTCAAGTTGCTTGCGGACTTGCTCCAAGACACGGTCATCACCTCGGACAACGAAAGTCATCCGAGAAAGACCTGCGATCTGTGTCTCGCCTACCGCTAGCGAGTCAATGTTGTATCCTCTAGAGGCCAGCATGCCAGAAATATGCGCCAGAACACCGGGCACATTTTGAACGATAGCCGATAGCACGTGTCGCATCGGACGGATGACTCATCGAATGGGTTAGGAAGATTGTCCTTACCAGACGCGGTTACTGCCGCGTTAGGACGTATACTGGAGCGGGAATCATAGGTCCAATCGAGCTTTTTCTCAAGGGTTAGCAGGACACAGACAGATGAACTCCGATCGACTCGGGTACGAACTGATCGACTTTGGCGACGGACGCAAGCTCGAACGATTTGGCCTAATCACCCTAGATCGACCTTCTAAGGGGGCTTGGACGCCAAAATCGCTTCCAGAGGCCTGGGAATCAGCAGAACTGATTTATAGCGGTGAACGAATGAACGCTAGCGCTGGTCGTTGGACTGTCACAAGCCAAGCGAGCCGAAGCTTAGAGGATTTGCTTGAGGGCTGGCATTGCACTTATCGAGATTTGAAGCTGAAGATCGTTCCCCAAAAAACCGGTCAATTAGGAGCCTTCCCCGAACATTGGAACCACTGGGACTGGTTTGCCAAAAGCATCACCCAAGGATTAGCAAGAGGCCCTGTCCGAGTTCTGCATTTATTTGCGTATACTGGCTCGACCACCCTTTGGATGGCCTTGCAGGGAGCGACGATCACCCATGTCGATGCAATGAAACAAGCTGTCGATTGGGCGAGAGTCAACGCGAATCTCTCTGGACTCGATAGCAAACCGATTCGCTGGATCGTCGAGGATGCCCGCAAGTACGTAGCAAGGGAACTCAAACGAGGAAGTACTTACGAACTGGTGGTTTTGGACCCTCCGAGCTACGGGCACGGTCGCAAGGGAGAAGCCTGGGAAATCCATAGGGACCTGGTAAGCCTGATGAAGGATTGCTGGAGACTGTTGTCTGGCAATTCGATCGGAGTTTTTCTGACAAGCCACAGCTTGAACATTTCCGCGAAAGAACTCAGGATGGAGCTTCAACTCGATCAGCAAAACGACTCCAACGATGTTCAGACAGAATCAGAAACCGGCAGCAGCCATCCGATTGAGACGGTGATTTTCCCGTCTTTTTTGCAAGATTGCTCGGGTCGCCGGTTAGAATGTGGGGAGGGAATTCGATTCCAACGAACCAACGAGTAGCATTGCCGATGGAAGCCACGAAACCGACGGTAGAAAATCCAATCCATGCAGCGGGACGGTCTGTCTGCAAAGCCGTCGTATTGTACGACGGGCAATGCAATTTCTGCCTTGGACAAATCGCGAATCTTCGCCGAATCGATCTGTTTAACCATCTGAGGTTTGTATCGCTGCATGATCCGTCAGTGGCGGACTCTTATCCGGATCTAACCCATGAGCAGTTGATGCGTGAAATGTGGGTCGTAGCTTCGTCGGGCAAGCGGTATGCAGGAGCTTATGCACTTCGTTTTTTGACCCGAGCGCTTCCGTTGCTTTGGCCGCTGGCTCCGGCCATGCACATCCCGGGTTCGATGCCGCTTTGGAGTTGGCTCTACCGAGAGATCGCCAAGCGACGTTATCGAATTGCAGGTCGCCATTGCACGCAGGGGACTTGCTCGCTTCATGCGGGCCAGGAAATCCCCTCCGCGAGTGAATCCTCGGCATTGAAAAGCTAGCTATTCTTGTAGAAGTTGACTTGAATCCGTCTTGGATCCAAGCCCTCGGATTGCTATGTTAGCCGATCGTTTTCGTCGGATGGAGTCGCCATTGGAGTGCGGAAGGAATCGGTTCGATGTCAAAATCACCAAATAGCAAGCAGTCGGTTCACATTCGTTGGTTGATTCGACGCGACATGCAAGCGGTGATGGAAATTGAATCCGCAAGTTTTGAATTTCCTTGGACCGAAGACGAATTTATCAATTGCCTTCGGCAGCGTGACTGCATTGGAATGGTTGCCGAGTACGCCGAGCAGGTCGTCGGGTTCATGATTTATGAATTGCAACCGACCAGCATTCACGTATTGTCGTTTGCGGTGCATCCGGATTTCAGGCGTAAGTCGGTTGGATCTTCATTGATCCAGAAATTGGTGGCCAAGTTAGCCTATCAGCGTCGCAATCGCATCCAACTTGAGGTTCGAGAAACGAATCTTTCTGCTCAATTGTTTTTGAAACAGCTGGGTTTCCGAGCAACAGGGGTACTTCGAAGTTTCTACGAGGATTCCACCGAGGATGCATTCCTGATGCAGTACCGCGGTGAAGCGGCCTGGGAGTCGCAAGTTCCATCGGAAGAAGTTTTCCGGGATCGCGCTGGCTGAATCGACCTTTTTCTTTCGCAAGACAGTGGGGCGTATGGTTCGGCGAAAAGTAGTCTTCAAGGCTCCCCGGTTCGATCTTGAGCAAGTCGTCGAGACGCTTCCAAACGGAAGCGATCTTCATCGAACCATTGTCAGGCACCCGGGTGCTGTGGTGATTTTACCGATACTTGACGATGGTCGAGTGTGCATGATCGAAACGTATCGAGTTGCGATCGACCGTTGGCATTTGGAACTCCCTGCAGGGACGATGGACAAGGGAGTATCTCCAGGTGAGCTGGCGGCGATGGAATTGCAGGAGGAAACGGGATTTCTTGCGGACCGTTTTGTTTTGCTTCATACATTTGCGATGTCGCCGGGGATCTTGGATGAAAAGATGCACTTGTTTCTTGCGACGGGTTTAAAAGAGGGGCCCACTGCACAAGAGGAGGGCGAACAGATGAAAAATGTTTTGCTTAGTTGGCCTCAGATCGATCGATTGCTTCGGGACAGACAGATCGCAGACGCGAAAACTTTGGTAGGATTGCTGTGGTATCTCAGGTACCAAGAGCATGCATAAAGGGCACTTAAGTTCGACCGATGAAAGAATATCTGCAATCCAACAAGCACAAGTCTCGAGGCAAATTAAAGGTATCCACGGCGCATGTTGCGATCGAGGCGGCGCATGCCGGATCGCTGGCACTTCTGGATTACTTCCGCAAACCCCTTGAGGTCAGAGCCAAGGGGGTTGCCAATTACGTCAGCCAAGCTGATTTAGCTGCTGAATCAGCGATCGTTCAAAGGATTCAGGACGCTTATCCCTCGCATGCGATTCTCTCGGAAGAGTCTCATAGCGATCGGGCCGACGCGGAGCATTCGTGGATTATCGATCCGCTGGACGGGACGAATAATTTCATCCATGGGATTCCCCATTTTGCCGTCTCGATTGGATACTACCAAAAGGGCGTCGGGGTTCTTGGCATCGTGACATGTCCTGCCACTGGTGATTGGTTCGTGGCGGCCAAGGGAGAGGGAGCGTGGTTCAATGGCCAGCAGATCCATGTCAGTAGTGCTGAGGGATTGGATCAAGCGATGATTGCATGCGGGTTCTATTATGACCGAGATGAGATGATGCGCTCGACGCTCGATACGATCGGTGATTTGTTCCGATGTCAGATCCACGGCATCCGTCGTTGTGGTGCTGCAGCGTTGGATCTAGCTTATGTTGCTGCGGGCTGGTTCGACGGTTTTTTTGAGTACCGACTAAGTCCATGGGACATCGCTGCTGGAGCCGTAATCATCCAGGAAGCGGGGGGAACTCTCAGCGATTGCAGAGGCAATCCAGTGGCACTTCATCACTCAAGCAGTGTGTGTGCTTCGAATCAAAAGCTGCATCCGTCGATGCTCGAAGTGGTCGGCAAAAGAATTCCAGACCGTATCACTTAAAAACCGTCTCACTTGAAATCAGGGAGATAGAGGGGATTTGAACCCCCGACCTTCGGAGCCACAATCCGACGCTCTAACCAGCTGAGCTACTACCTCCGTCGTGGACCCAAAGTTTAGTAACAGTGAGTTTTTCAGTCAACTGCCCGGGGCACAATGCCAGGACGATTGAAAAAAAACCTTGGATAGTTACGATTAGGGGAGTGTGCAGCCAGCCTGGCATCGGTTGGGTTGCTGCGATCCTTTTTTTGCAAAACGTACTGTATTTACCAAGAAAACCTTTGGTGCAACTTATGAAGTATTCCCTCCCTGTCGCTCTTCTGGCGACCAGTGCATCAGCAACTTTGGCCACGTCGCATTTGGCTCATGGGCAAGAGTGGGCCGATGTAACCATCAAATTCGTTCTCGATGGGGCCTCGCCCGCGGGAGCTGCAGTCAACGCCAATGCCGACGCCTTCTGTGCCAAGCAACAGATTCCCTCGGAACGCTTGGTCGTCGATGGTTCCACCAAAGGCATTGCAAACATGGTGTTCATGATCGATGGCAAGCAAACCAAGCTCGCTGGCGATCAGATCCATCCAGCCCTGAAGGATGTGCCAAGCACCAAGCCGGTTTTGGACAATGTGAATTGCCGATTCATCCCGCATATTCTACCTATTCGGGTTGGTCAAACCGTCGAAGTCAAGAACTCCGATAGCACCAGCCACAACGCCAAGTTCGTTTTCTTCAACAATGAGGAATGGAATCAGGTCATTCCGACCGGTGGTAGCAAAACCATTCAGATCAAGAAGGCCGAAAGCGGACCTTCTAAAGTCGAATGCAACATCCACCCTTGGATGACCGCTTATCACGTCGTAACCGATCACCCTTACGTTGGTATCAGCAACGAAAAAGGTGAAATCAAAATTGAGAAACTCCCTGCGGGTGTCGAGCTGACCTTTAAGCTTTGGCATGAAGCGCAAAACAAGTTCGATGAAGTTTCGGTCAACGGCAAGCCTGACAGCTGGAAAAAGGGCAACGTGAAGTTCACGCTCAAGCCAGGAGCCAATGACTTGGGCACTGTTTCTCTGAAGCCTGACAAGTTCAAGCCCTAAAGCCACTCGGCTCACACTTGATTCAATTGCTAAACCACGAGATGTGCCCGAAGATTTCTTCGGGCATTTTTTTTTACTTCAACGAAACCGTTTTGAATTCCACGAATGACCTCTACAACCAACCAACGGATTGCCATCATCGGTGGCGTAGCTGCGGGTGCTTCGGCTGCGACGCGCGCGCGAAGGATCGACCCTCATGCAGAAATCACCATCTTCGAAAAGGGTCCTGCTGTTTCTTTTGCTAACTGCGGACTGCCGTACCATCTAGGAGGTGAGATCGCCGACAGGAACAAGCTGCTTGTTGCCACTCCCGAGCTATTTTGGAATCGATTCAGAATTCGAGTTCGCACACTCCAGGAGGTTGTCTCGATCGATCGCGATTCGAAATCATTGGCCGTCAAGGACAACGCCGATCCGACACGAACATTTACCCAGTTCGCCTATGACAAGCTTATTTTGGCCATGGGTGCCGAACCCGTTTTGCCACCTTTTGCGCTAAAACCTGCCGCGAATGTCTTCCAGCTTTGGACGCTTCCTGACATGGACGGAATTCTCAAGAGAATTAAAGAGACCAAGGTGCAGCGGGCCCTGGTCGTTGGTGCGGGGTTTGTGGGGATCGAAGTTGTCGAGCAACTCCACCGAATCGGCATTCGAGTCGACCTTGTGGAACGCTCACCTACCATTCTAAACCGTTTGGATCCGATCTTTGCGAACATGGCTTGCAATGCTCTTCGCAAAGAGTCGATTCATCCGATCAATTCTCAAAGTGTCATGGAGTTTCAACGCGACCAAGACCGCGTCACTGCAGCCGTCTTGTCCGACGGTCAGACAATTCCGACGGACCTAGTGATCTTGGGAATCGGCGTGCGACCCCGGACGAAATTGGCGATAGAAGCGGGATTGTCGGTTGGAGATTCCGGTGGATTGCTCGTCAATGAGTTCATGCAAACCAGCGATCCGGATATCTATGCCGCAGGGGATCTTGTCGAGTACACCCATCAGATCACCCAGGCAAAAACACTTAACCCGTTGGCCGGCCCAGCAAATCGCGCAGGGCGAATTGCCGGGGAGCATGCCGCATCGGGCAAGTCTGAAGCGATGGGTGGTGTTTTGGGAACTTCGATCGTCCGAGTTTTTGAAACGACCGTAAGCATGACCGGATTGAACGAGAAGTACCTCCAGCAACACAAACTTGCTTACCGCACCGCGATTGTTCAAGCGACCAATCACGCCTCCTACTTTCCTGGAGCCACCGGCATGCAACTGAAGGTTTTGTACGAAGCTCCAAGCGGGCGGATTCTAGGAGCACAGGCCGTGGGGGGCGAAGGAGTCGATAAGCGGATCGATGTTTTGGCCACTGCAATGACTCTCGGAGGTACGGTCTTTGATTTGGCTAAGATCGATTTGGCGTATGCCCCGCCATACGGTTCTGCGAAAGATCCTATCCACATGGTCGCCTTCACGGCGATCAATGATTTGAAAAATCAACCAAGACTGCTGGCTCCCGATGTCAACCTCGAAGGTTACCAAGTCGTCGATGTTCGGACAGCAAAAGAACGGCTCGAATTGCCCCTTGAAGGTGCCATCGCGATTCCTATCGATGAACTTCCCAGCAACGCAAGTCAACTGGATCCCACCAAGCCGACGGTGGTTGTGTGCCATTCGGGCAAGCGGGCACATGTGGGTGCATGCCGCTTGCAAGCATCAGGCTTTGATCGGGTCTTCAATTTGACCGGCGGGATGTCGATTCGATCGCAGATTCCTTGAGTCCCCCCATATCATTTGGGTACTGAGAGTCCGAGCGTTTCAGTGAGTCGATCCAATGCATTGGCGGTAGCCGCAGTGTAGATCACGTGCGCCGTTTGACGTTCGCTGAAATGCTTGCGAAGCTCTGCGATGTCTTGATCGGTGATCTTGGTTGGCTGGCAGGTGACTTTATCGGCAAAAGCGATCGCTTTGGCCATACCTACGGGAATGCTTCCAGGGGCTCTGGAATTCCAGTCTTGCAGCTCTTGCTCGGAGACTCCCAATTGCGACGCGAGCTTGTTGGCCATGCTCAAGGATCCAGCCGATCGATTGCATCGGGCTGTTGTCCAGCAAATCGCCGCTTTGATTTTTGGATCCAGTTCCGGATCGCTGATCATTTCCGTCCAAGCGCGAACCATTTCGGGACCAGCTGCAGGTAACGTAGCGATCGCTCGATGCCAATCGGTGACTGCAACGGGTTCGATCTTGAGAATTTCTGCTGCCTCTTCCTTTGCAGTCAGTGTCACTCGTGGAGTTCTAGTCGCAGCAAATTGAATTTGCCGCTGGCACTCTTCCCAATTCCAAGGTTCTGGTCGAACGATATCAGGACCTGCCACCACCAGCGATTCACCTTGGTCCCATCGCCCTTGAGTTGGTGAATCGAACTCGATGTGTTCACCTCGCATTTGAGAATCTTGAGGCAAGCCCATCGAGTCGGTCCAACGATTCATCGAATTGAATCGAGCAATGCTGTAAACCAGTTCCACAATCTCAGCGTCGGAGTATTCAGACTTTAAAGATGCCACATCTCGATCGCTTAAGGCGAAAGGGAGCACGGTCATTTTTCTAGCAAGCTCGACTCCTTTGCGAGTACGAGGATCAAGCGAGTCCCAATTTCGGTCAAGGGCACCTATTTGATCGTCGGACAATCCTGCTGACTTTAGTTTGTGCTCTTGGTGGCCCAGGCAGTAATGGCAGTTGTTTCCGCGAGACACGACCCAGAAACACTGGGTCTTGAGCTCATAGGAAACTTTGGACTGCGCCTCGTTGCCCCATCGCTCGGCTTGCAACCAAGACTCAGGCAAGTAGAACCTCCTGGCGCGCCCATTGATAACATTGGAGCTCGCCGGATTGCTACCTCCAGGAACTGTCTCGGGAACTGGAAGTCTTGGGGATCGGTCTTTCAACTCCCCAAGGAGCTTCTTGGTTTCCGAGCGAGTTTTTGGGATCGGTTTCGGGACATTGGCCGGACCATCTTCAGCTGACGCAGGACTGATCCAGAGCGTTAGTGCGAAGGCAGAGCTTAGAAAGCCGATCGATTGTAGAATTCGTTTCATGATGAGACCTTGTGCTTTGTGAATTAGGGTGCGACTTCGGACATGTTGACGACTTCGCCACCGTTTCGAGTTCCTAAAGCGCGGTAGATCACCATATCGATGTTCGCCGAAACGTTTTGAGTCGAGCCGTCGCACAGCGCCATGTTGACCAAGTTGGCGTGTTGAGAGTTGGCGGTAGTCATGATTCGTCCGGGAGGAAACATGCAAGACCGACCATTTGGGATATTGATATGGTAGTACTCCGTGGTTGAATGGTAGCCACGGATCCACGGAGCACCAATGTCCGAGAACCCTTGTCTGCCAAGATCGTTGACATCGACAGCTAGGCAATCGCGCAAGGCCTCATCGGCCGTCATCGCATTGGTACCTGGCTGAAACGTATCGGTCTTGGGTGTCGACTTGGTCTGTGAAAAATCACCGGTCAATCGCTCACAGATCGCGGCTGTTGTGCTCAGACCGTCGGTGATCGAAGCGAGCTTCAGGAATGAATCGCGAAAGAAAACGCCGTTGCAATCAGGGACTTGGGGCAGGGGGGATGCCGTGGTTCGATTCCAAAGGGGGATCGTTCCTGAATTGACGTAGTAATTGTTCACACCTCCGGCGGTGCCTGGGATATTGGTGGCAGGATCCGAGGGGCATCGGAAGGAAGCAACGCTTGAAAGTCGTGCGGCATCGTTGAGTGGATCGTTCCACTCGACTCCAAAATTGATCAGTGAATAGACTTGGGTCGATTCCATGAATGGAAGCAGACGAGCGTGTACAGAAATACCGCTTGCAGGTCCCAACCGATCCGCCGTGCGAGAAATTCTCGATGCTGGTAGGCGTTTGTAAGCTGACTCGTAGTTCAGTGCAGCAAGTGCGACCTGACGCATATTGTTGCTGCATTGCATTCGGCGGGCCGCTTCCCGGGCAGCTTGGACGGCAGGCAGTAGTAAGCCGACCAAGATTCCGATGATGGCAATAACGACGAGGAGTTCGACAAGGGTAAAAGCAGCCTTAGGGCGCGCACTTGCGGCGCGAAATCTAATGGTACGCATGATCGTTGTTTCGTTTCTTTACTGAGAATGTATTGGAAAATGATCCGAGGATCGGTTTGCTATCGCGTCAGCCAGAAAGGCTAGCGCTAAAGCGGAAGATCAACCCATTTCGAGCGTGTTTACAAGCTCGCTGCGATGGGTGGTTTTTCCAATTGCCCAAGAGCTGGGCTAAGAAACGAATTGCCAAGATTAGCGATTTGGCTATCCAAACGTGCAACAAGCACCCTTTCGGGGGCTTCGCAAAAACGGCAAATAGGGGGATGGACCGTCTCGTTGACGAAGCTTTCGATAGGTGTTGTGGGTTCCTTGTCATTCTTGCATCGGCAAGTCGAGCAAGGTCGATCCGCATCGTGGTCTGCTGAAGTCATCTCCAAAGAGACACTATCCGACTTGGCTAGAGCCGAGGGAATGAAGATGGCTTTATTGAGCCGGATCAATTCCGAGTTGGAAGCATTTTTCCACAGCATGTGCCTGGACGACGAACCGCATTTGGCGAAAGCGACGGGGTTAACGCCCAGACAGACCACAATGACCAGCAGCAATCGAATAAAAGCCCTGGAAAGGACGTTCCGAGTTCCGACGCAAACCTCGCCCCCCGATTCGGAGGGGAAATCGACTTTTCGGTTTTTCAACCCGAAGGTCCACATGGCATTACGTTAGTCGACAAGGAGGAGGTTAGAGCAGAAGATCCTGGGTCTTAGAGGACCAAGACTTCGCAATTGTTCCATGATTCGGTCGGATTGGCAGAATGTCAACCGTGAAATCTGGAAATTATCTGCGATAAAGGGAGTCTAGGCGGTCTTGGCCGTCCCGATTGAGCATTTCGTATTGGGGGTCCCGATGTTCGTAGTCGACGACCATCCATCTCCCCTTTTCCTGTTCCAAATGAACTTTCACCCATCGGGGTACGGCACCCGAGCTCTCGCCTCGGGAGGCTTTGACAAAGACGTTCATTCGGATGGTCGCTGTCTTGGGATTTTTGGCTTTCCCAATTTCGATTCCGTGGATTTTCTTGATACGAACGGTATCAAACTCGACCGACTCGAGCTGATTTTTTAGGGATCTCAGGTATTCGGTCGCATCTGGATGTACCCGGGAGGTGACTTCACTGAAACGGTTTGCTTCCAAGTCCGCGGCGATTTTCCAGATGAACTCACGCAGGATCTCTTGCTCGGTTTTGTAGGAGATGTTGATCAATATGCCAACGACGGTGGCTAAGGCGACCCCTAGACCGCACTTCCAAAAAAGGTCACGCCCGGACTGAATCCAGGCATAAACCAAGCCTATGGTTAAGAAAAAACCTAAAACTCCGAGGATCCAGGGAGACTCCAGCAGGTATTCTTGCATGGTTGCGACATCCTCCGGGCATTAGAAACATCCGGGTAGCACAAACAGTTCAGTGCACCGGATCGCTCGGTAGAATTCTAACGACCCGTCGACTCTTGACAACGCGCAGCCAGAGGGACACCGGGTTGCCATCGGCCAGGCCTGAAGCGGGCCAATCGGTGGCTTAAAGCCTAACTGCAAAGGCCGCAAAAATCGTAGGGTTAGCAGGTTCGAAATCGTTGTCGAAACAAACCATGAGCAATCGGCGTCCGTCGGCCAACATGGGCCCCCAAGCGATTCCTTCTGGTTTCTCGGGCGCTTCGGGACCGGCAAAGCCATATTCTGGGTTGAGCAAGTCGATCAAGAGTTTCTTTCCAACGACAACGGATTGGTCAGGAGGACCTTGGCGGATCGAAGCCACTTGGGACAGATCCGTGGCATTGGTCGCATCGGCCAGATAGATCTTCTTGATTATCGCTTCGGCACCCACCTTGCTGTCTCGTTCCAGAACCAAGAATCGGTTCGAATCGACTGCTAGAAGTTCGCTAACTCCGGTAGATTCATCATCGAGCCTATAGGCCCATTGCTTCAAGCGCCCCGAAGCGATATCGACTGCGACCCAGCGAGTCCAAACCCCCAAACATTTATTGTTTTCAACGCGACCATCCTGAACCAATGGGCCTTGCATGGCACCTACGATGGTCTTGCCATCGGCACTAACAGCTACCCCTTCGAGACCTCGATTGGTGTAAGCACCTTGAACAAAGGCCGGCGATTGCCGTTCGCTTAATGCGAATCCTTTCGGTAGAGCGAAGTTCCTGACGTGCTGTCCGTCGTATGAAAACAGGTCGATGTGAGGTCCATACTCATCGCTGATTACGACACCTTCCCTACCCAACGTACGGATCCCTTCAGGGTCATAGCTAGGGCACCTTTGAGGTTTATCCCATGCCTTGAGTTGCATCAAGCTTCCTGTCATGGCTACGCCGGAGGAGTCTTTGAGCATCGAAGTGGATTCCAAATTGAAATCGATGGAGCGATTCGCTGGATTAAGCTTGAGCTCGACAAGATGGAAGCGGCAGGGAAAAGAGGCAGCGCCATCCCCTGCTCCGCGATCCGACAGAACCAAATAGCGGTTGGCTACTCCTGTGTAGTCGATCGCTGATAGCCCACCAAAGGCATTGATCGGGGTATTCGTCTCAAGCATTCCACTGAGGCCGCTTTTGTCTGTCGTCTCCCCAGATAACTTGGTGGAACCCAGAAACTCAACTTGGGCACAAACCACCGAAACCCATGGAAAAAACCCTATCGCAAAGATAAGGCCCTTGATCAGGCTACCTAAGCGGAACTTGGCATTCGAAGATCGATCCATCGTCAGAAAATTCATCGTCAGAAAATTCATGTTTTTCATCCTTCATCTATCGAAGCATTCGATAGAGATCTGGCAAGTGAGGGGTTTGCAAACAACGACACCCGAACAAGTATCACTTGGCCCCAAGAAACAGAGCATCTACAAAAAGAGCTTACACATCAGGGTGTGTAAGCTCTCGGCGAACGTTCAGTAAAAGAAGAAAAGACCTACTCGTCAAAGCGTCCGATATCACCCATGTCTCGAGTGCACAGAGCGACGAATGCTGGTCCTGCGATGTTGGCAGAAATAAATTGGACCGACCCGTCTCCGACGACGTAGTGTGCACCGCTACCATGGAATGCATAGAACTCCGAATCGTTCGTGCAGTTCATGAAGCAGTTTCCAACGATAGTCGTCGCACCAGAACTGGAGGTGCTGTTTTGCAAGCCTTGGGCATTTGAACCATCGACGCTGAAACCACCGTTGATGTCTGCCCATCCCCAACCGTCGGCGACGACATTGGTACCAGCAGCGATATTGCCCGTGCGAGGATTGACCACTTTACGGCCGCTAACATACATCGATGGACGACCGGCTCCCTCGCCGATGACTAGTGTGTTGGACAGGCCGTCTCGAATGGTCGCCAATTTGACGCCCTCTGGTCCACGCCCCATCGCCCCCATGACTTCCCTGGTTCCGATGCTTGGAAGACCTGCTGCGACGAACGCTGCATTGCGAACCGCGTTGATCGAACCGTAATCGGCATAGCCCCACAGAGGAGTATCGGTTCGAAGATTATTCGAGATCGCTGCATAGAGGTTCTGCGGAGGAACTTCTCGCGGCGATGGCGACGAGGGGCAAATCATGATCGGGATTTGAGTCGTTGTTACCACGTCGTTTGCTGGAGCATACCAAGGAAGGCTGAAATTGTAGCGGGTGAAGTTCGGGCCTTGCTCGATCATAGGTAGGATCATCGCAGGCCAGGAGACTTGGAATACCGGTGTGCTCTGGGAGATCCGGCTCGGTGGCAGTCGTTTGTGGGCGCTTTCGTAGTTCATCAAAGCCAATCCCAATTGCCGAGCATTGCTCGAGCAGCTCATGCGACGAGCCGCCTCGCGTGCAGCTTGTACCGCTGGCAAAAGCAAACCGACCAAAATGCCGATGATCGCAATGACCACGAGCAACTCAACCAAGGTGAAACCAGAACGCTGCAAAGGACTATGTCGCTTCATATTACGCTTTCCTCATGAATGCTTGAGGCGAACTACATTGAGCCCCGCAGGGCTGCTTTTCACGCTCGCAGATCCACCATGGCCCGCGAAATAACGACTTCAAGTTCGCTCGAAATCACTTGCGAATACTTTAGGGATGCAAGCTAGCAATCCCATGAAGCGATCGTTAGGTTTGTGTTAAGAAGTGATGAAGAAAGGGGGCTTTTGTTAATCTACGATGAGCCAATGATTAATTTCGCAGCAAAATCGAGGGGGTAAAAACCAACAACCACGCTATTAGAGAAGCTACTGTCGGCGGAAGCCAGAGTGGACAACCTGTCTGTTTACCTGTCTCGATACACCTGGGTACTCTCATCCTTGATGACCGGAACGGCTCTGAGTTGGCTTTGAAGCGAAGCCCTCAGGACTTGGGTTCCTTCACGACCATGCTTGACCCCCACCTTGACGACCACTTGCTGCTTGGAAGCTAAGCTAGGAATGGGAGAGAAGACAACTTGCCGTCCTGAAACCTGATACTTCATCGGGCTGCTTACCTGCTCAATGGTCGAACCCTCGGGTGCTTCGACCACCAATCGTATTTCCGCATCCGGTCTAGTTCCGATATTGTTGATGCGCACCGAATAAGTTGTCATACCGGCTACTTCGATCGGATCGTTATCGTCATCAATTTCAAAAGTAAGTTCGCTTTGGCCTTCGACGATAACTTCTCTTTCAGTCGGCTCTGCGCGAACGCCATCTCCATCGGTGGTCATGGCGATCGAAAAGCGTCCTTCTTCTACCGGTAGCAAAACCAGGTCGGTTTTGGCTTTGGTACCTGCAGCAAGTTCCATGAGGTTCCAAACGACGGAGTGTTGATCGGGTAAATAAGTCCCTTCGTTCGAGGCGCTAACGAAATTCATTCCCCGGGGCAGTCGCGCAGTGATATACAGATCCCTAGCCACTGCGGTCCCAGTATTCTCAATGATCGCTTCGTAGGGTGAAGGCCGTTCCAAATGCCTCAGCTTTGGACCTACAAGTTGCAACTGCAATTTCGGAGCTTTGACTTCGATTGGAAAAGAAGACTCTGAGGTGGCGCTGTTTGCTGAGGTAGCGCGAACGACATTGGAAACTTTACCGGCTGCGATCGCCATAAGCTCGATCTCCAAACGAATCGTTTCCCCTGGGCTCAGATCCCCCACATCGTGCTGCAATGCACTTGCGCCAGATACGTGGCGAAACACGTTGGGAACATCTTCCTCAAGCCTGACGCCTCTTGCCACACCCGAGCCAGTATTGGTCACATCGATAAAGATTGTCGCAGAGTCTCCACCGAGCATCTCCGAGACCGCCGTCTGTTTGATGGTCAAACGTGGTTGGGTGCTCATCGTTCGCACCGATGCTTGTGCAGCGAATTTCACACTCGCCACAGAACCTAATTCGCCTTCGGTTTCTGGCACAATCTCCATACTGATCGTCGCTTCTTGCCCAGCCGCCAATTCACCTAAATTCCATGCAAGACCATCACCACCGGCGCGTTGAGCTTCAGGAAACGTCCTTACCAACCGGGCACCTTTGGGAATCGCATCGGTGACTTGAACATCAAAAGCAGTTGCATTGCCGACGTTTCGAACGACCGCAGTGAACGTGGCCGGCACGCCGACTTGGACTTCCTCGGGGGCTCGCTTATGAATTTCCAAGCTTGGGTTCTGCGAACCATCGAACTGACGCGAACCTGGAGTTGGTGTCGCCTTGGACCATCCGTTGGCCGCTGGGTTGGTAAGTGACGGAGGATCGCTTAGTGGAGTAAAACCATTGCCTGGTAAATCAGCAGGAATTGCAGGGGCATTACCCTGGGGCAAATTTCGACCCGGGCCTTGGGCCGACGACTCTGGAAAGCTCGGTTCAGATATAGGCCTTGGCACGGACCTTTCGCCTGGTGCAGTGCCGTATGCACCGCCGTATGCACCGCTCATCGGAGCAGGTCCGGGAGCTAGCGGGTTGGTCGGGGGCGCATCGCTTTGAGGCGTGTCGTATTTCGGTACCGGGTTATCGGGCAAGACAGGTGTGGCAACCGAAGGAACCTCAGGCAAAGAAGGCAGCGCGACCGTAGGCGGTGCGGGCATCACAGGAGTTGTCGCAGGTGCCGGTATCGACGGTATGGAAACCGCAGGTGGCGCGGTAGTACCCCCCGGAGGCAAAAGGGTCGGTGCGGCATCACTCCTAGGCTTAGGGGCAACGATTCTCGAAGCATCAAATTTCGGCGGTTCTGTCGCCACCGTGATGGGTGCTTGCCCTGAGACCAAGGCAATCTGAGGGTCGGGTTCCGTGGGCAATTCCCCGTCCCATGAGGGCATCGGCCAGGGTTCAGGTACTGGAGGCAAACTTGGAATCAATCCACCGTCTGGACCAATCGCACTGGAGTCCACCACGATCGGCTTTGCCAAAACTGCCGAGTAGGGTGCTGATTCGATATCCGGCAGTGTGCTTGCGACTCGAGCATCGCGTTGGGCGATCGCCATGGTCAACACAACCAGCAACCCAGTAAACAAGGTCGCCGCGGCTATAAATGCGTATCGCGACATCTACCGACCACCCTTGATCTAAATTTCCGACCTGCGTATCACCTTCGAACCATCACGGGGCCTTCCGGATAGTCGCGTATAGCAAATCCTGTATCGCAGTCGAAAGACCAAATAGTCTCACGGGTTCTTGCTAGCAAACAACAAGTTCCCTTCTGGATTATCTTCCCCGTTATCTTCGATGCGAATTTTGCAGTCAGCCAACAGTAGGCCCGCTAATTAGGGTTTCCGCTCGTAAATTTCGGCTCATTGTATTAGAATCAGGGTCCCATTCGCCCCCCGCCTCCTGTGTTTGAACCTGCCATGTTCCAAACGATCTTACGTGCCCGCTTAGGCCTGTGGCTATTGATCCTATTGCTTGGTCTAACCTTGAAAATAGGATTGGCTCAGGAAGTGTCGACGAACCCCCAACCGGATCCTTTGGATACCGAATTGAGTGCGGCCTGGACTCAGCAGGTACTTCCTGTGATCAAGCAGCATTGTGGCGAGTGCCACATGGACGGTGCTAACGAAGCGGGAGTGAATTTGGGGGATTATTCGACGCTTGAAAAGATCCGGTCCCACGAGAGCACTTGGGAGCAGATTCGTGGAGTGATTCGCGCCGACGCGATGCCGCCCCCTGAGAGTTCCAAGATGACTCCCCAGGAGCGAGCGATCGTAACTCGGTGGATCGAGAGGACACTGCACGAGGTCGATTGCAATCATCGCCCACCGACCCCTCACGTGACGGTCCGACGACTGAATCAATTCGAATACGACAACACGATTCGGGATATTTTTGGAGTGGATTTTCGACCCTCCAAGGAAATTGGATTCGTATCGGATGACGTGGGTAATGGTTTTGACAACCAAGGAGAAGTACTGACCCTTGCGCCTATTGCACTGGAAAAGTACTTGCAAGCCGCCGCACTGATTTCCAAGCGGGTGATTTCCTTGGATCGAGAGTCGTTTCGCAAACAGAGTTTTGAAGGGGAATATCTCCCTTTTGGACAATCTTTGAAAGTTCCGTTGCATCTTGCTCCAGGCAAGTACAACGCGAGTATCCGTACCCGATTCGGGGATGATCAAAAGGACAACTGCAAGGCCAAGCTGTGGCTCGATGAGCAGTTGATTGCCGAGTGGGAGGTAACACCAAAGGACGAGACGGCCAAATACGACTTTGAAACAACTGCCGGTGACCATTCCCTGCGCATTGAATACACGGATGATTCGAACCCGGAAGCACGTGGTGCTCCGAATCGACGTCTGATTGTCCATTCGGTCCGCATCGTAGGGCCAGAGCAGGGCGAACCGGCTTTTCCTAAAATCCATCAGCAGGTCGTCATTGCTACTGCGGAAGACAAGGATCAACCCGATGCGATGCCGATTGGATTTACGGAAGCGACTCGTCGAGTCTTTTTGAAACTGCTTCCGAAACTTTATCGGCGCAGTGTCAGCCAAGAGGAAGTCCATGCGGTCATGATGATCTGCCAGAAAGCCTCCGATGCTGGTTGCAGTTATGAAGAGTCGCTTCGTTATGGTCTGCAGGGAGCTTTGGTCGCTCCTCAGTTTCTGTTTCGTTATGAGAACCTAGTGGAAAGCGACAACATCAGGCGTCTGGATGACTACGGGATCGCAACTCGATTGGCCTACTTCCTTTGGGCTTCGACGCCCGATGACGTTCTGTTGTCCTTGGCCGCAGAGAATCGCTTGCACGAACCTGAAGTGCTGAATGCTCAAGTCGAGCGCATGCTAGCGGACCCTCGAAGTGATTCGCTTATCAGCGGATTTTTCTCGCAGTGGCTGGGACTTAGAAATATCCAGAAGATCGACATCGATCGCGACAAATTCCCGATGTGGTCAGACCGTCTTCGGGCTGCGATGATCAAGGAGACAGAGACCTTCTGCAAGCACGTGCTAAGCGAAGGTTCGATCGAAGATTTCTTGACGGCTGACTTTACGTTCGTCAATCCTCGATTGGCTGAGTTCTACGGGGTAGAGTTCGATGGCAAGCAACCTTCGGAGTTGTACAAGCGTCGCCCCGGTAGGAACGACGGTGACCCTCGTCGCCAAGGTTTGTATGAACAGGAAGATCGTTGGATTCGGGTGAGCTTGCCAGAGAATCGAAAAGGAGTGCTCACCCAAGCAGCAGCCCTTGCACTGACCTCCAACCCCACTCGCAGCTCGGCTGTGAAACGTGGTAAGTGGATCCTAGAGACCGTCCTGGGAGACCCGCCCCCTTCGGCTCCGCCCAATGTGCCATCTTTGGAGCAAGCCAAAGCCGACGACAAGGCTTCGCTTCGGGAACGTTTGGAGATCCACCGTTCGAATCCAAGCTGTGCTGGATGCCATAAACTCATCGATCCCATTGGCCTGGGTTTGGAAAATTTCGATGCGACAGGTCGCTGGCGGGACGTCGAGGACGGCAAGGAAATCCTTGCCCAAGGAGCCCTTGTGGACGGAAAAACCTTCACAGGCCCGACAGAGCTTATTCAAATTTTGTCCGAAAGAACCCCGGATGTCGCCAAAAACTTCACCCAACGCCTGCTAACTTATGCTCTCGGGCGAGGTTTGCAGCGGGCAGACCGTTGCGATGTCGATAAAATACTGAACCACGCCCGGGAAAATCGATATACAATCAAATCGGTGATCCACGGAATCGTCCAAAGCGATTCATTCCTCCAGCGCTCCCCTGCCCTGCCTACAACTCAAGCCAATCGGAACTAAGCCATGAGCAGCGATTCATCCCTTCCAACCGGCACCTACCACAGCAGCACCAGGATCCATCGACGCACGGTGCTGCGGCAAATAGGTCTTCATGGTTTGGCCGCTTCGATGGCCCTTCCTATGCTTGATGCTATGCGACCTGCCTTGGCCGCCGAAGCCTCCCAAAAACCAGTTCGACTGGCTTGGATTTTCTTCCCCAACGGGACCAACGCGGACCGGTGGGCCCCCAAGGGAACGGGCTCCCAGTGGGAGCTTTCGCCAACCCTCGAACCTCTTGCAGATTGCAGAAACGACTTCAGCGTGATGAAGGGCTTGGCCCAAGTCAACGCACAGTCGCTAGGCGATGGTCCGGGCGATCATGCTCGCAGTGCCGCCGCCTATTTGACCGGAGCTCATCCCTTCAAAACCGCAGGTTCGAAAATCCGCGTAGGTCGATCTGCTGACCAAATTGCTGCCGACAGCTATGGCCGCCAAACACGGCTTGCTTCGATCGAACTTGGCACCGAAGAAGGACGCGATGCCGGGTCGTGCGACTCAGGTTACGCGTGTGCCTATTCGAACAACATTTCCTGGCGTAGCGAAACGCTTCCCACCGGAAAAGAGATTCAACCCAAGCGAGCCTTTGATCGTCTTTTCGGTGTCGCAGGGGGTGATGATGCCAAGGAGCAAGGTCTCAAATCAAGCATCCTGGACTTCGTCGCCGACCAGCGGAAGCATCTGGCAAATCAGGTTGGAGCAGAAGACTCGCGCAAACTCGATGAGTACTTCACCAGCGTTCGGGAACTTGAACAACGCATCTCTCGCTTTGCAACACCGATCCATTTGCCAGAAGGCACCGTCGCTCCGTCGGAAAAGCCCAGTGATGTGACAGAGCATATTCGGCTCATGTACGATCTCATGGTTTTGGCATTCCAAACTGACACAACCCGGATCGCCAGTTTTATGCTCGCCAACGAAGGTAGCAATCGCGCCTTCCCGATGATCGAAGTCAAGGATGGTCACCATCAGTTGTCACACCATGAGAACAAGCAGGACAACATTGAAAAGATCGCTAAAATCGATCGGTACTACTGCGAGCAGTTTGCTTACTTCCTCAAGAAGATGCGTGAGACTCCAGACGGGGACGGCAACCTTCTCGACCATTCCTTGATCGTCTACGGTGGTGCGATCAATGACGGCAACAGGCACGACCATCATGACTTGCCTATCCTCTTGGCCGGTCGCGGTGGTAGGAACTTAGCTACCGGACAAATTCTCGAATATCCTAAGAACACCCCTCTGAACAACTTATTCCGTATGATGCTCGATAGCGTTGGTGCGGACCGAGGTGATTTCGGGGATTCGACCGGAATTCTATCGGTCAGCTAAGCCCCTGAATCCCAAGGGGACTTAGGGTCGACCGAACCAGTCACAAGACATTCTCTATCTCTCATTTATTGGATCGTGTCCATGGTTCGCTCCATGCCAGTTTCTGGTCATGCAGGTGTCTTCATTTATGCATGGCTAGTTGCAAACTTTCTTGTGTGGTATTCCAGTGGCTTGGCACAGCCTCCAAAGGATCCGCAGCCTGCTTATTCACAGGAACAGCTCGCTTTCTTCGAGACCAAAATCCGTCCTGTTTTGGTCCAGAAATGCTATTCGTGCCATTCGCAGGAGGCTGCCAAAAATGGAAAACTCAAGGGCAATCTGTTGCTCGATAGCAGGGAAGGTTTACTCTCTGGAGGGGATACCGGTCCGGCTTTGGTGCCCAATCAACCCGAGGCGAGTCTGCTGCTCAAGGCCCTGAGGTACCAGGACTACGAAATGCCTCCTTCAGGTAAGTTACCTAATGAGACGATCGATGACTTCGCTCAATGGATTGCGCAAGGTGCAGCCGACCCAAGACGATCTACCGAACCGCTTAAGCACGCTGCGATGGACCTGGAATCGGGTCGCAAGTTCTGGTCGCTACAGCCACTTGCTCCTGTAGCCCCCGAGGCATCGTCCCACCCAGTGGATTGGTTCATTCATCAAGCACAGTTACAGCAGAACCTAACTCCCTCGGCTGTCGCGGATCGGCGAACGTTGGTCCGCCGTGCCTATTTGGATCTTTTGGGGATCCCGCCAACTCCCGATGAACTGAACTCTGCGATCCAACTGCTTGGACCAAGTTCCGCCGAATCTGACACGGTCTCTCGAATGGGTTGGAGTGAATTGATCGATACGCTCCTTGCCCGCCCCGAGTACGGTGAGCGTTGGGCAAGGCATTGGATGGACATCGTTCGATTTGCGGAGTCGTTTGGTTATGAACAGGATTACGATCGACCCAACGCTTATCACTACCGCGACTTCCTCATCCAAGCCTTCAACCAAGACATGCCTTTTGATCGGTTTGTCCAATGGC
>JAGWZB010000032.1 GCA_018969045.1 Planctomycetota bacterium
ATTCCGAAAGGTCGATCGCCAAGAAGCCACCGCTTGTTTGGATGCCCAAGGTGGATTGGATAAACTCCATCTTGCCTTCTACACCGACGAGGACTCCGGAGGGGACAAAGTGTGGGACAACTGGCGTCTGGAAGGTCCAAGTTTCGTATGGCATTTCCGAGGTTATCCACACGTGCATGTGTGGGTCAACATCGCCGATGATCCTTCTGTAGCGTTGAACGCATAATCGATTTCGAATTCCTGCTTTCGAACTCTAGCCGCTGTGCGCGCATCGTTATTTTTCCCTTTCGCAATCGACTGAAGATTCCATGAACAAACAACCCGCTGTTGTAAACTTTTCCCAAGAGCCGATGTCTGTAGAACTCAGGGAAATCGATATTCCTGAAATCGGCCCTACCGACACGCTCATGGAAGTTGCAGCGGTGGGGGTTTGCGGAAGCGATCTGCATCAGTGGGCCGGACTTCATAGCTGGCCTGTAAACTACCCGGTCACACTGGGTCACGAATTTGCAGGACGCATCGTGAAAACCGGATCCGAAGTTACCGCGTTTCATGAAGGCGATCGAGTCTGCAGTGAAACTGCAGCCATCATCGATCCTCATTCACCGATGACCAAAATCGGCAAGTACAACTTGGATCCAAGTCGCAAGGGGTTCGGATACGGGACTCATGGTGCGATGACCAAATACGTCAAAGTCCCCGAACGATGCTTGCACAAAGTTCCCGATAATTTGCCACTTCGCTATGCCGCGTTGACTGAGCCTTGCTGCGTCGCATTTAGCGCCGTTGTCGCCAATGCAAACATCCAGCCCGGGGATCGGATCGCCGTCCTTGGGCCCGGTCCGATCGGACTCCTTTGCGGCGCTCTTGCTCGACTTCGCGGCGCAGAAGTAGCCGTTGTGGGCCTACCTCAAGACCAAAGCCGACTCGATATCGCGAAAGGGCTTGGATGCATCCCCCTCTTTAGCGACCAACTAAAGAACTGGGCTACCCAACGCGACGGACTGGGCTGCGAAGGTGTCGTCGATGCTGCGGGAGTCTCTGCCACCCTCAAAACTGCGATCGACATCGTTCGACCTGCCGGTTGGATCAGCAAGGTGGGGTGGGGTAGGGACCCCTTGGGTTTTTCCATCGATCCACTGGTGCAAAAGAACGTCACACTGCAAGGCAGCTTCTCCCATACTTGGGCCATCTGGGAACGAGTCCTATTGCTCCTAGCTAATGGATCGCTCGACGTCTCGAAGATCGTCGGTGGGGCTTGGAGCCTTGAGCATTGGCATGATGCGTTTGAGACCATGCACTCCGGGAAAATTGCAAAAGCCGTCCTCGAAGTTCGCCCAGATCTTGCCGCTTAATCTCCAGGCAAGCCCTTGAGCGATCCCCCGGATCTTTTTTAACCTAGACCAACTCAGTAACACTCCAATTAGGTTTACCAATGAGCAAACGTAGGATCTTGATCCAGCTTGATACCGATCCCCAAGCCAGCGTGTTCGATGCCGTGGTAGCGATCGATGCGGGGGCAGAACGCTTGCTACAGTACTCGAATATCAAGCCTGATCAGGTGCGCGATTTGGTCCATGGTGCGATGTACACCCGCGGCCCTCAAGATTTAAAGAACACCGCCGTGTTCGTCGGTGGAAGCAATGTCGTTCACGGAGAACAAGTTTTCCGAAATGCAATCGATGCGATGTTCGATCCATTCAAAGTCTCCATCATGATCGATTGCAATGGATCCAATAGTACCGCTGCCGCTGCAGTGATCAGTGCATCCAAGCATGTGGCGCTCGAAGGTAGCACCGCATTGGTCCTCGGAGCCACAGGACCGGTGGGATTGCGTGTTGCGAAAATTCTTGCGAACGAAAAAAGCACTGTCTATCTCTCCTCTCGCTCCCTAGAACGATCCCAAGAATGTGTCGACCAGTTGGTCGCCCAAGGCTTGCCGCCAGGACGACTGATTGCGATTTCAAGCGGCGATCAGACTTGGACCGACAAAGCCATTCGGGAATGCCAGATGGTGTTTGCTTGCGGAGCCGCTGGTATACGGCTGATGAGCGATGATCAACTTCGACAAGCAAAATCGTTGCAAGTGGCCGTCGACCTCAATGCTGTTCCACCCCTGGGAATCGATGGGATCGGACTTACCGATAAAGCAACCCAGCGCGAAGGTAGATTCGATTACGGCGCTTTGGGTGTGGGAGGCTTGAAAATGAAAATTCACAAAGCGTCCGTTGCCAGCCTGTTCGAAAGCAACACAAAAGTGATCGATTGCCAAGAAATGATGACCATTGGTCGTGATATCCTGGCCAAAGAAGCCATCGCGTCTTAAACACTTCGGCTCGTCTATTTTTTCATCGCTTGAAGCTTCTCTAACGCTTGTTGCACTCCGTCTCGCTGCGTGATTAAATCGGCTAAGGCTTGACGCTCCTTATCGATGATCTCCGGAGGGGCTTTGCCCACGAACGCTTGGTTCGAAAGTCTGCTTTCCTTGCCTGAAATCTGCTTGAGGATGTTTTCAAGCTGCTTTTCATTCCGAGCAATTTCCGCACCGATGTCCAGGAATTGACTCAGGTCCACATACACATCCATCCCTTCGATGGGAACGTGTGCGTGGATCTCCGGACCGCTGACGGCAGGTCCCCAAGCGACTCCCTGGGCACCTGCCATGCTATCGAGGAATGGACTCATGGGCTTGAGCAGTTTCTCGAACTGCTCTTGGCAGCGTACCGAAAATTCAAGTCGTTGCTTGGGGGCAATGTTTTGCCTGGATCGAATTTCTCGAATCGCCCCAAGAAGTGCCACGAAATGTTTGAACTGAGCTTCGACGTCCTCGCGAATCAGATGGGATTGGGCTTTGGGCCAGGGAGCCTGAATCAGCCATTTGGTGGCAGTCTGAGGTACAAGCAAATCCCGATTCGTGGTGAACTTGCCAAGCTCCTGCCAAATCGCTTCGGTCACAAATGGCATCATGGGATGAAGCAACCTAAGCATTTGGTCCAAGCAGTGCGCCAGGATCCTTTGGACAAGCGGCTTGGCTTGCGGATCCTGCATGCGGGGTTTAGCCATCTCAACATAGTACGAACAGAAATCGTCCCAAGCGAAATCGTAAGCCGCACGGGCCGCTTCGGCATATCCGTAACGTTGCAACTCGCGATCGACCATCTGCGTCGTCGAAGTCAGTCGCGATAAGATCCACTGGTCCTCGAGCGGTAAATTATCCCAGTCGATGGGAGACTCGGTAAATCCATCGAGATTGAGCATCACAAACCGCGAAGCGTTCCAAAGTTTGTTCACAAAGTTGCGAGCGACTTCGAATCGTTCGCTGACCACTGGTGCACGTGGCAAGGCTTTGTCTTCGGTGCTTTCTGCCCATTGGGTTGAAAATGGCTTTTTGCATTTGTCGCATAAGATCCGATGCTTGATTCTGTTCTCTTTGGTCTGATTGACCAATGCTTGGCAATGCGGACATTCGTATTGAACCGGCATGCGGACATCTTGGGTTTCCGTGGTTAACCACGTCAGCCCAAAACGGAGTGCGTCGGCCCCAAATTTGTCGATGACATCGAGGGGATCCACCCCATTGCCCTTGCTCTTGGACATCGTTTCGCCAAACCCATCGAGGATCTTCGGGTGGATGTACACCTCGCGAAAGGGAACTTCGCCGACGTTGTTGAGTCCCATCAAGACCATGCGAGCGACCCACAAAGTGATGATGTCTCTGGAGGTGATGAGCGCGTTGGTCGGATAGAAATAGTTGAGTTCGTCGGTCTTGTCGGGCCAACCCAAGGTTGAGTGAGGCCAAAGCGCTGAAGAGAACCAAGTATCGAGCACGTCCTCTTGGCGAATCAATCCAAGCGACTGGATCTTCAATTCCAGGCCCGGGTTGTCGTCTTGGATGCACACATGCAGGACCGATGGTTGTTCAATCGAGGCAGTCATCTGACCGGTGACTGCTTCGGGCATGGCTAGGATTTTTTCGCGAGCCGAATTTGCTTGCTCGGGCGTTTCATACTTTTTGGTCCAAATAGGGATCTGATGGCCCCACCAAAGTTGCCTTCCAACTGGCCAATCTCGCTTTTCGCTCAGCCAATCGATGTACCCTTGAGTGTAACGCTCTGGATAGATCTTCACCTTACCTGACTGGACCGCATCGATGGCAGACTGAGCCAATCCGGCCATCGCCACAAACCATTGATCGGCAAGATAGGGTTCAATCGGTGTCTTGCTTCGATCGCTATGCTTGAGTTCGATCTGACGATCTTCTGTGCGCTCAAGCAATCCAAGTTCATCGATGGCCTTGACGATTTGCTGGCGTGCTTTGGACATCGTTAAACTTTGGAAGCGACCCCCATGAGCATTGATGGTGCCATCGTTGTTCATGATGTTGATCATAGGTAGCGAGCAACGCTGCGCTACCTCGTAGTCGTTGGGATCGTGCGCTGGGGTGATTTTTACGCACCCGGAACCTAAGTCGGGTTTGGCCCAAGTATCCACGACCAGTGGGATTTCACGGTCGACCAACGGCAATCGGATTTTGCGTCCATCGCGGGCCATGTTGGCCAATTGCTCGAGGGCAGGCAGCAAATCCTTTTGCCGTTGTCTGAGTTCCTCGAGCTGTTGGGCGACCGATTCTTTGTCCTTTGAAGCCGAGTCAGCGAGCTTTTGTTCGAGCGATTCGATGGCCTTGTTCAACGCCCCGGCAGGATCCGGGTGAACAGCCACAGCCGTATCACCGAGCATCGTCTCGGGCCGAGTGGTCGCAACGACGACAAAGCTAGGCTCCCCCGGCTTCGGATCGATGATCGGATATCGAAAATGCCAAAAGTTTCCTTCTACGGTCTCGGTCGTGACTTCATCGTCGCTGACGGCTGTTTGCAGATAAGTGTCCCAGTTGACCAAACGTTTACCACGGTAGATCAGGCCTTTGGAAAACAGGTCGAAAAAGGTGGTGCGAACGGCTCGAGCGCACATCGGATCGAGCGTAAAGCGAGTGCGACGCCAATCGCAAGAACAACCAAGCCGTTTGAGTTGACTCAGGATGCGAGCTTCGTACTGGTCCTTCCACTGCCAGATCCGTGAAACCAGTTGCTCGCGACCCAGATCGTGGCGGGTTTTGTTTTCGAGCTCCCTGAGCCGCTTTTCGACGACGGCTTGGGTGGCGATCCCGGCGTGATCCGTCCCGGGCATCCATAATGCCACGTGGCCCATCATGCGGTGCATGCGGATTTGAATGTCTTGAAGGGTGTTGTTCAACGCGTGCCCTAAGTGCAGGGCTCCCGTCACGTTCGGTGGTGGGATGACGATCGTATAAGGAGGCTTGGAAGGGTCTGCGTCGGCATCGAAGCAACCATCTTGGATCCACTGCGAGTAGATGCGGTCCGAGGACTCGACAAAATCAAAACGATTTGGAATTTCAATGGGTGGGTTGCTCATGAGCCTTTAAGGTGTCCTGGACAGCGTATCTGAAAACGCCCAATTTTCAAAGAAACCTCGATCAACGCAAGGCCGACCTTCACCAGGAAGTCCGAAAGCTGGTCCCAGAAACGAGAATTTCAGCAGGAATCCACGTTGTAGGCGCCTTGGATTCGATCTTGATACGCGTTGGGTGACTTTGCTATCTATGACGCGTCGAGAGTTTCTAGGTTCGCTAGGAGGGTAGCTCAATGCGCGGATTTGCTTGCTGGATTATGGTTTTGTACACGCTTGGGATGGGGCTTGCCCAGGCTCAGGATCCCGAAATCATCGTGACGAAACTTGGGACCAAGCTTCGAAAGGTAGAACCAAAATCGCTCAAGGAGACTGCTGCGACCCAGAGTGGTCCAGAGTTCTTGCTGAGGTATCGGTTTGAACCGGATCTGATTCTCCGAAGCGAGGTCACTCACTTGTCCAAAAACAGCACGCGAATCAACTCCGTCTTGCAAGATGCATCCAGTCGGACGATCACCGATAAAGCTTGGCGGGTGTTGGAAGCCGACAATGAATCCACTACCTTTGAATATGTTGTCGAAGCGGTCGATTTGAGTCAGCAATTCGGTTCCAGCGAAGAGATTCGATACAACACCAAAGAGCCCAGCGAACAGGTTCCAGTTCAGTTTGCCGGGGCCGTCGAAGCGGTTGGAAAGATCGTGTCCACGATTCGAATCGATGCTCGCGGAATGGTCGTTGCACGAAGCGACTCGAAAGACCCACCTCACATGGGTATGGGGGATATCACGATGCCGTTGCCCGAAAAGCCCGTGGCCGTCGGTGCGACTTGGGAAATCCCGAGGGAACTGCGGATCGATCGCAAAGATGGGACTTCGCGAATGATCAAGTTTCGAGAACTTTTTAAGCTCGACAAGGTCAGCGCAGGTGTGGCTACGATTTCAGTGCGGAGCGAACCTCTCTCACCGGTCAATGATCCGACCGAGGAAGCTCAGGTTATGCAGCAGCTTAGTAACGGAACAATTCAGTTCGACGTCGATGCAGGACGCATGATTTCCAAAGAGCTTGCTTGGGATCACCAAGTTGTCTCTTTTTCGGGTCCAGGAAGTCTACTGGAGTATTCATCGCGTCTGGAAGATCGCGTGGTTTCGGCCAGAGTCGAAGCCAGAACCGCGAGCTCTCAAAACGATAAAGTGAACGATAGCTCGAAGAAATAAATTGGTAAAATTAAACACCGTTTGTGGCCTGTGGAGTGTTTTGAAGTCCGAGTTCGGCTTTGAGCTTTTCAATTCGCGATCGCTTCCTGCTTCCTAAGATACCGATCCAGGCTCCGAGAATCCCTCCAACTGCCCCGCCGATGGACCCAAGGATACCGACAAGCTGATCGTTTCTTGGTTGCCAAACCATCAGTCCGTACAGCAAGCCTAGGGTCGCAGGCATCATGACAAGCAGTAGCCAAAACAAGTTTAACGTGGTCCAATCTCGACGTTCTTTGTAAGCTTGCGCGAGCTGTTCGCATCCCTGCGGAAGCAACGGTTCGGCTTCCGTCAAACTAGCTCCAATGATTTTCTTGGGCGCGATTGCCAGCATCACTCCGAAAATGAATGCATAAGAAACCAGTAGATTGATCCACCTATAAAACAGCATCTGACCGGTAGCACCTACGCTGCTTGTATCTGTAACATTTTCGATATTCTCAAAGGGGTACAATCCTCTTGTACCGATCGCAAGAAGGCTGATCAAGTAAATTGAAATGGCGATCGTCCAATACCAAGGCTTGATCGGGCTGATTCGATGCCGATTGACCAGCGAAGCAGTCCTGGTCGTGTTTCCGGTGTTTACCGAAGTGGGGTTTGTTGCATCGATCGAATTGCTTGATGCGATGGCTGGTGCAGCAAACTTGATCCAAAGTGGTGAAAAGAGGAATCCGGTTAGGAATGCGCCGCTGATCTTGCGATTTAGCATGGGGCCGTAGAAAAACAAAACGGCCCAAAACAAAAGGGACAAGACCGTTGCTATGATCAATTGCTTAAGCAGAATTTGGTACCGTACACGATGGTCCTGCTCGGTTGGGTTCGGACGCAAGCATACAACCGTAATTAGAGGTGCGAGAATCATGGCAGGTGCAAATCCCACCATCAACAGCTGCTCGATCAAGTTTGTCCATTGAGGCATGTTGGTTAATTCCTATGGGTTTTTCCAAATGATTTCTGTTTGCTTTTTGAAGATCGCTTGGATGACCTCCAGCGATATTCCGGCGATCTTGGCGTCGGCAAGAGCTCCGGCCATCGAAGATTCAAGTCGTTGTTGAGATAGACTTTTAGGACCTCGGCCTTTCTCAACCGACGATATTACGACCGTTCCTCGCCCCCGAGCACTGGTGAGCAAACCAGCATCGGTTAGCTCCCGATAGGCTCTGGCAACCGTATTAAGGTTGATCCCAAGGTCGGCCGCAAGCTGCCTGACCGAAGGGAGTTCATCGCCCACGGCAAGCTTGCCCTGGGCGATTAGTCCACGCAACTCCGAGACGAGCTGATCGTGAAGCGGAACAGGGCTATCGAGCAAAATGGTGATCATGGTGTATTAATGTATCATGCTTTGATACTTTGGCAAGTCCGGATCGGACGGATCGGACAGATCGGACGGATCAGGGTTGTGAGGTTACCTGAACCAGACGACGGATCCGGTGGGCTTGGCTGTCCCCGATCAAGATCGATCCGTCGCGATCGACATAGATTCCGTGCAAGCGGGCAAGGTTGCACTTGGTGGGGTCACCGATGGGTCCGTCTCCTTCGACCCCAGTTCCTGCGACTAGTTCAAGCAAACCGGACTTCGCGTCGATCCTTCGCACGCTGTGGCTTTCGGTATCCGCCAACCAAGCGTTCCCTTGAGCGTCGATCGCGATCCCCTTAGGGCCTTTGAGTTTCGCCAGCTTGGCAGGCCCCCCGTTGCCTTCGAAACCACTCTGACCCGTTCCTGCCACGTGAATGTACTTACCGGCTTTGGTATCGATTCGAAAGACTTGATTCCCTTCTCGGGTGGCCAGCCAAAGGTCTCCATGGACATCGAAGTCGATCGATCTGGGACCTTTGAGCGGGGTTCCAGCAAGGGGTGAACCATCAGGTGTCGGACCTGGTACACCTGTCCCAGCATAGGTGGTAATGATTTGTGTTTTTGCATCGATTCGCCGAACGACATGGTTTCCGATGTCGCAAACGTAAAGATCGCCGCCTGGGCCAAACTGGATGCTGTGGGGTTGTTTGAACTGGGCAAGTTTTGCTGGTCCTCCGTCCCCCGAGAAACCAGGTTGGCCGGTCCCGGCGATGGTTGAGATCTGATAGGTGGCCATATCCACCTTTCTGATCGCGTGGTTTTGCATATCGACGATGTAGAGATTTCCGACGGAGTCGAAGCGGATTTCGTGGGGTTGATTTAAACTGGCTTGCAATGCCGGTCCACCATCTCCGGAGTAACCTTTGGTTCCATTGCCAACGATGGTTTCGATCGTCCCATCGGTTCGGATCCTTCGTACCCGCTGACCGGTATATTCGCACACCCAGATCGCTCCGTCAGGACCTCTTACGACTCCGAACGGATTATCCAGTTGGGCATCGATCGCCGGCCCACCATCCCCTTGAAACCCCGCTTGGCCTGTCCCTGCCAAATTCTCGATCTTCCAAACAAGATTTGAGCCTATGGACTGAGCCCAGATAGGGCAACTCAAGACAGTGATTGCCAGAAAGCACAGAGGGAGAGATTGAGTCATGGGTCCGTTTACTGCTTGTTACTTCTTGGCTGATTCGAGTTTTTGCTCTTTGGCTTTCTGTACCTTGCTATTGTACTTAAACCCCTTCTCGAACTTACCGATCTTGGGTCGAATGTTGATTTCGCAATACGGAGCATCGGGATGCTTGGCAAAGTAGTCTTGGTGGTACTCTTCGGCTGGGTAGAAGATCTTCAGTGGAGATACTTCCGTTACGATCTTTCCGCGAAAAGTTCGTTTCTTCTTGAATTCTTCCATGAGCTCTTCGATGGTTTGTTTCTCCTCCTTGTTTCGATAGTAGATCACGGAGCGATAACGAGTCCCATGATCAGGGCCTTGGGCGTTAAGGCTTGTGGGGTCATGGGACTTGAAGAAGATTCTCAACAGTTCTTCATAAGTTACTATCGAAGGGTCGTACTCGATTTGAATCACTTCTGCATGACCGGTTTGGTCGGTGAGGACTTGTTGATAAGTAGGATTTGGCAGATTGCCACCTGAGTAGCCAGAGACTACCGAGTGAACACCCCATACACGTTCAAAGACGGCCTCGATGCACCAGAAGCATCCACCACCAAACACTGCCAATTCTTTTTTGATTTGCTCTTTGTTATTCGGCTTCTTTTGAGGCGGCTCCTTTGGAGGCGGCACGGTAGAGAACTGCCCTTGAACCTCGGACCTCGTCGTGATGTCTTGGGCTGAGCAGTTGGGCTCAGGGCAGCCCAGGTGCAAGCAGACCACGACTGAGAGGATCAATCGTTTTGGCCAACCGAGGGAAATGCTAGACAACAGAGGGTGCATGGAGTTTGTCATCATCTTCAAGTTCCGTGTGAATCGATCTTAATGGATGCTGAAAAAGAACCTCGTCAAGTGATAAAAAATCGGAGCAGAAAAGCACAGCGAATCGATCCGGTCAAGAACTCCCGCGTGGCCCATGACCAACGTTCCATAGTCCCTGACACCCCGATCCCGCTTGATCGCGCTCATGGTCATTCCGCCTAAGAATCCTAGGAACGAGATAACCATGGCAAGGCAAGCGGCTTGCCATGGCGTAAATGGGGTCACCCAGTAGAGCAAGGCACCGAAGATCCCACTCGAAAGAGTTCCACCCAAGACACCTTCCCAGCTACGGCTACTGGAAATCTCCGGTGCTACAACATGGTTGCGCCTGAGGTAGCTCCAGATCCATTGCAACACGTCCGACAATTGAGTGATCAACACAAAGAAGAATAACAATCCGGATCGTGAACCCTCCCAAGGAGTCCCGTCGGAGCGAACCAAGTTCAGATCCAGTAACGCCGGCGCATGCGACAGGCAATAGACACAGATCAATAGGCCAGCTTGGATTTGTGCCGAGCGTTCCAAGAAGCGTTTGTGATCACCGGCAATTGCAATACGAGCAGGAATAAAAAGGGATGCGTAGACCGGGATCATAACGCTGTAGATTTCATAGAAATCAATCTTGTGACCCCAAAAACCCAAACCCGATTGAGACAGTCCGATCAATAAGTACTGTAGAGGAGTAAAGACTACTAAACTCCAGAACAACGCGCGGTGATCTCCACGACGCGTAGGAGTCATGGTGATAAACTCCCGAAATGCCCAAAAGGAGACCAATCCAAAAAGGATGATCGTCCCGACGCGATGCAAGAACATCCCCGAGATCAATATTGCAAACATCAACCACCAAGCCCACAGCCGCTGAACAAATCGCTGCACCAAAGCGGGGTTCACCCACGAAGCAGGCCGGTTGCTGAGATTTCTGGCTACCAGCGATGCAATCGCAAGCACCCCCAACACCACGCTGGCTAAAATAATGGTTGGCAGATCAAGTCCTGTTAGGCTCTGTGCGGGATCGACCATTGCGGAATTAGAACTAGTCTGAGAAACTGAGTGCGCGAAGCGATGGATGAGCCACCATCTTAACAGGATTTCACCGTCTCGGCAGGTCTTTTGGAACGAACGATGCACATCAGAATCGGAACCCGTCAGAGCGCTTTGGCACTTTGGCAAGCCAACCACATCGCCCAAGAGCTGCGGAAAACCGGCCACGAAGTCGAATTGGTTAAGATCACCACGACCGGCGACACCACGACCACGCCGCTTGGGCAAGGCGGAGGAGTCGGCTTGTTTACCAAGGAAATCCAAAATGCTCTCCGAGATGGGCGATGCGACATCGCTGTCCACAGTCTAAAAGATCTTCCGACCCAAACTGTCGAAGGGTTGACTCTCTGCGCGGTTCCAACTCGGGAAGACCCCAGGGATTGCTTGGTCTCAGATCGTTATCGCTCCTTGGAAGATTTGCCGCTTGGCGCCCCGGTCGGGACCGGATCGCCAAGACGCAAGGCCCAATTGATGCATCTTCGACCCGACCTGGAAATTCGCGACATACGGGGAAATGTCGATACCCGGCTGAGCAAACTTAGTAAGGGCGATTTCGTCGCTATCGTGCTGGCATGCGCAGGACTGAGCCGACTGGGGCTCGCCGAACCGATGTCAACTCCTCTTGGTCTTGACGCGATGCTCCCTGCGGTAGGTCAGGGAGCCCTTGGCCTGGAGACTCGATCGGAGGATACCCAAACTCAGGAAGCCTTGGCTCCACTCAACAACCCCTTAGATCACACCTGCGTTCGCGCCGAACGCGAAGTTCTACGGTTGCTCAAAGCTGGATGTTTGGCACCGGTGGCTTCCCATGCAACGGTCGTAGGGGATATGCTGGTTCTCAGGGCCAAGGTTTTTTCGGCCGATGGCGCCATCGCAGTGGCAGCAACAGTCCGACACCCTATCCAAATCGACCAACGGACTCCCAGCGATCCAACCCCCGAAGCCCTTGCTCGCTACGCCACCGAGAAGCTGGTCTCCCAAGGTGCAGATCGGCTGATCGCTCGCTGATCAGACGGATCAGACGGATCGGACGGATCGGACGGATTATTCTGGCATAAGCAGGTTCGAGGAATCCCCGAGGGCAGATACCCGATAACCCAACGAGGGAAGGATTCTGGTTCTTCAGGATGTAAGAACGCGCTTTTGAAGGTACGATGATCTCGCCGACGACTAGACCCGTTCGATCTGCTTTTCCGGCGCTTCAAATCGCCGTGGATTTTCTGATCCTGGGGATGACCTATGTCGGTCTTGTGTATTGGCAATTCTCGCCAGTAACCTTCCCTTCCTTGCAAACGGTATTTTTGGCGGCTTTGGGATTCGTTGTTGCCGGAGAGTTCTTAGGTATTTTCCACACCGGCCATCATCGACCTGCCGACTACGATATCCTGCTAATCAGCGGCTCGTGGTTAGCGGGATTTTTCTTTTCGGTGTTTGCAGGATTTTTACTCAATCCCGTCGGGGAGCCTCTTGGGAGCAATCTTCTTTTTTTGTGGTTTCTTCTAGCGCTTTTGTTCGTCCTGCTTTTCCACATGCTTGGCCGCGGATTGTTTGTGTGGATGAGCGAGCAAGGTTGGTCCTCGCGGCGTTGCGCGATCTTGGGAAACAACAAACTGGGACTTCAGTTGGCCGAGGCCGCATCGTTTGATCGAGACCTGGGGCTTAAAATCGTTGGTGTTTTCGACGACACGCCTGATTCTGACACGCCAGATTCCCAGGTGCCGGACTTCGAGCGATTGCTCCTTGAGATAGCAAGTCGCCGCATCGATACGGTTTTTATCGCCGAACCGATCCAAAGGGATGAAAAGATCCGTTCGTGGATCGACCGTCTTGCTGATACGACGGCATCGGTGTACCTGGTGCCCAACCTCGAAGCGTTCGATTATCTGTACTCTCGATGGGGATTTGTCGGTGGACACACCGTGGTGAGTTTGTTTGAGACGCCTATTTACGGAATCGATGGTTGTTTGAAGCGGGTGTTGGATGTGGTGCTTAGCGCACTGGGGTTGATTCTCGCAGCGCCGATCATGCTTTTGGCAGCCATTGCGATCAGACTCAATTCCTCAGGACCGGTTTTGTTTCGACAACGCCGGTATGGGCTCGACGGCAAAGAAATTTTGGTCTGGAAATTCAGGACCATGACCACGATGGACGACGGGGCGGATGTCAAGCAGGCGGTTAAGAATGATCCGCGGGTTACCGAGGTGGGTAGGCTGCTACGCAGGACGTCTTTGGATGAACTACCTCAATTATTCAACGTTTTATGGGGTTCGATGTCTCTTGTGGGCCCTCGGCCCTACGCGATCGCTCACAACGAGCAATTCCGCAGTCTGATTCGTGGGTACATGCTAAGGCACAAGGTTAAGCCTGGGATTACGGGTTTGGCCCAAGTTTTAGGTAGTCGCTTGGAAACCGATACAGTGGACAAAATGCGGGCTCGTATCGAACTGGATCATCGCTATATCAGAGATTGGTCCCTTTGGCTGGATCTGAAAATCATGGTCAAAACCATCGCTGTGGTTCTCCGGCAAGAAGCCAATTGAAGATTCAAAAAAAACTGCAACTTTTTCCGGTTTGTCCAGCAGTCACCTGGAACGAAATGACTAAAATTCCATCCGTGAATTCGGAAACTCAAGGTCTCGTTTTTAGGTCTTGGGATAGGCAAGGTTAGGCAGCGTTCCAAAGGTAACTAATAAGATGCGTTGGGAAGGTAGAGAAGAATCCAAGAATGTTGACGATCGTCGAGGCTCGGCGATGCCCGTTGCAGGGATGGCTGGCGGTGGTTTGCTATTCCTAATCTTCACGGTCGTTATCTCCATGTTGCTTGGGGCTAACCCAAGACAACTGCTCGAGCAAGCTGGACAGCAACAGCAAACACAGCAGCAGACTCGCATGCCACCTTCGGCCGAGAACGATAAAGACGCTCCACTGAAAAAATTTGTAGGCGTTGTTCTCAAAGACAATGAAGATGTTTGGTCGGTTCTTTTTAAAAAGCACCTCAATGCACGCTACGAGGAGCCGAAACTGGTTCTCTTCACAGGTGCCGTACGATCCGCTTGCGGTGATGCAACCGCCGCAGTAGGTCCCTTCTATTGCCCTGGCGATAAGAACGTTTACCTCGACTTCGATTTCTTCCGAACGATGGAGCGAGATCTTGGTGCCAAAGGTGAATTCGCGATGGCTTATGTCATCGCTCACGAAGTCGGTCATCACGTTCAAAACCTGCTTGGACTGTCGATGAAAATCCAACGCATGCAAATGCAAGCTAGCCAAGAAGAATCCAACCAGTTGAGCGTCCGTTTGGAATTGCAAGCCGACTACTTAGCCGGCGTCTGGGCGCACCACGCTCAACAAATGAAAGGGATCTTAGACAAAGGTGATATCGCCGACGCGATCAATACCGCTCAAAAGATCGGTGACGACGTTTTGCAAAAGAAAGCCACTGGTCGAATCCGTGAAGCTGCGTTCACACACGGTAGCGCCGACGCACGTGCCTATTGGTTCACTCAAGGTCTCAAGTCCGGTGACCTCGAAGGCATGATGAAAACCTTTGAACTGCCTTTTAGCCAACTGGATCCAAAACGGATGCAATAGCTCGCTCCGCCCGGAGCTCCATGCGAAAAAGCCAAGCAGCGGAAATACCGAGCTTGGCTTTTTGCTTTTCAACCCCGTGGTTTTCCCATGGATCAGGCCACGATTCTCCGGGTTTGTTGGAGGTAGATAAGTAAGCTATACTAATTGACGACGTTGGCCGGCTTAGCCCGTTACCGTCTCCCCTCCAATCGTCACCAACTTCCTGGCGGAATGACTCCGTGATGCCTTCCCATGATCGAATTGCACGGAACTGAGTCTGATCCATCGTCTCGCTCGAGACGCGGCAACCCCTCGCGACGAGAATGGCTTCGAATCGGTTCCTTGAGCTCGCTTGGTCTTTCGGCCAGCCAACTGCTTGCCAACCAAGCCAACGCTCAATCGACCGTCACGCCCGCAGTGGTTGCAGCGTTACAAGCCAAAGGGATCGCTGGCTCATTTGGAAAAGCCAAACGCTGCATTGTTTTATTCATGCTGGGTGGCCCCCCTCAACATGAGACTTGGGACCCAAAGCCCGAGGCACCCGCCGAGATCCGAGGCGATTTCAAGCCGATTGCCACAGCAACCCCGGGACTTCAAGTCGGCGAACTGATGCCACAAACGGCGAAGTGGACGAACCACATCGCAGTGCTCCGCGCCATGGCAACCGACGACAATGCGCATTCTGCCAGTGGCTATTGGATGCTAACGGGAAATCCTCATTCCCCCAAAAACGCCGAGAATTCTCTTCCAGGCCCCCCTAATGATTGGCCTTGTATGGCCGCGGTAGTTCGCCACCTTAAAGGTGACGCAGGTCCGCTTCCAGGTTCGATCCGATTGCCCGAGGAGATTTGGAATACCGGACGGCTACTCTGGCCAGGCCAAGATGCTGGTTGGCTTGGAAGCCACGCGGATCCTTGGCTAGTAAACTGCGATCCCAACGCTCCAGATTTCCGGATCCCCGATATCGCACTTCCAGCCGAATTGACCAGCGAACGCTTTGCTCAACGCAGAGACTTTCTCTCTCAGCTCAATCGTTCGCTAGACAAGATGCAAAGCAGCCCGCAACTCCAGCGTTGGGGAGCTTGGCAAAGCAAGGCGATCGACTTGATCCGCACCAAAGAAACCCAAAATGCGTTTTCCATCGACCAGGAGTCTCAGGCGACTCGGGACCGTTACGGGCGAAACCGCTTTGGACAAAGTGTCTTGCTTGCCCGGCGACTTGTCGAATCGGGTGTGTCGCTGGTCCAAGTGAATTGGACCCGTTGGAAGGACGATCCAGACAACGCTCCGGCTTGGGATACCCACGCCAAAAACGCCGAACGCCTCAAAACGGTTCTTATGCCTCCGATGGATCAAGCTTATTCGGCACTGCTGGAAGATCTTCATCAACGCGGAATGCTCGATGACACACTCGTGGTTTGGATCGGTGAATTCGGCCGATCCCCCAAACATAATCCCAGCGGAGGAAGAGACCATTGGGGGCATGTCTTCAGCGGGGCTTTGGCCGGAGGCGGAGTCCAAGGTGGGGCGGTCTATGGTGCATCAGATCGACAGGGTGCCTTCCCGCTCGATGGCCGTGTCGAACCTCAAGATCTGACAGCGACGGTCTTCCACTGTCTAGGATTTCCTCCAAACACCGAAATTCATGACCGACTTGGACGACCTCTTGCGATCAGCAAAGGGTCACCGATCGAAGCGATCCTGTAGTTCCAAAGATAAAATCCCCATGGCCACCGATTTTCAATCTGCTTGCGAGAACGCGTGCAAGATTCTCTCTGATGCAACCGCCAATGGACAGATCCTAGCCGGCTCGCTTTTTGCCCAGCAGGCTAGTAACTGCGTGGCGATCCATTGCGGAGAGGCCAAAGATGACCACGCTGCTTATCTGTTAGGTTCCATCACCAAGCCGATGGCCGTCTGTGCTTTGATGAGTTTGTACGATGAAGACGCATTTCAACTCGATGATACTTTGGTTCGCTACCTGCCTGAATTCGCTCAAAGGGAATTTAAAAAAGTCACCCTGCGGCATCTGTTGACTCATACTTCTGGACTGCCTGACCAAGTCCCTAGCAACGCTCAGCTTCGCTCGGAATTAAGCCCCTTGAGCGACTTTGTCCAAGCGTGCCGATCGCTCGAATTCAGCTTTGAACCCGGCAGCAATTATGAGTACTCAAGCATGGGGATTCTACTAGCTTGCACCGTTGCCCAGCGGATCGCTCAGTTGCCAATCTCTGAACTTGTTCAACAACGTGTCTTGAATCCCCTCAAGATGAATGACTCCGCTTTGGGAATCGGTAAGCTCGAAGCTCGGAATCGAATGCCCGTGCAGACGCAGTTCGGCGCACCGGAGGCCGGAGGTGGATCGGTCGATGCGGCTCGATGGGATTGGAACAGTCCCTATTGGAGGTCGCTAGGGGCACCTTGGGGTGGTGCTCATAGTTCGGCAAGTGACGTCGCGAAGCTTCTTAGGGCTATGAGCTCTTCGGAAGACGATTTTTTAAAAGCATCCACCAAACGACTGATGCTGACCAATCACAATCCCAGCCACCTCGAGTCTCGCGGTTTAGGATTTGATGTCGATATGGGAAGCAGCAAAGTGAGCTGTTCGGCGAACTCCTTTGGCCACTCGGGGTCGACCGGCACTTTGGCTTGGGTAGACCAGGATGCTCAAATCGTTTGCGTGGTGCTGACGACTCTCCCTGGCCGAGCATTAGACGAATCCGAGCATCCTCGACATCTGGCATCAGAATGCATCGCTAAGGTTTGCCAACCCAAGTCTTGATCAGCGCTGCATCGGCGAGATTCCATACTCGAATGGATCCGTCAAGCGAACCAGTTGCAAGCTTTCCAGTAGCAACGTGAACGGCTACTGCAGTGACCCAGTCGTCGTGTCCCGCTTGTTTGGTCGAAATGGCATTGCTGGCAAGATCGAAGCGATACCAATGCTTGTCCGCATTGGGAATCCAGACCGAGGATGAGTCTTTGGCTAGTCTATTGGGTTCTCCTCCCAGGGCGACTTCGGAGACCTTCTTAACGTTCTCCAACTCCCACCGGTGCACTTTATTGTCTGCCCCTACACTGATCCATTGCTTGCCTTCCTGGATACATGCGATCCCTCGGACCGCAGAGGCATGTCCGGGGTAGCTACCAAGCAATTCTCCTGTATCGGCATCGGTCACTTTGGCGGATTTATCCCGACTTGAAGAGCCAAGTCGCTTGCCATCTTCGCTATAAGCAACTTGCGTGACCCAGTCGGCATGGCTTGCAATCACTCTTTTCTGAAGATAATTATCCAGTTGAAGGACTCGTATCGTATTGTCTGCCATGGCAATGGCCAACTCTTGTCCACCTGGTCGCAGGGCAAGATCCAGCACGACATCTGGACCACGGACGACCTCTTTCTCGACGATCCCAGTGGCTTTATCGAGCAGTCGAACCTCTCCCAGGAAACCAGGTGTTCCACCTCCGACGAAGATCTTATTGGAATCAGCACTCGGCAGAACCGAGTAGATCCTCTGCGGCAGGTTCGCAAATCGGGCTACCAGTGCTCCATCCGAGGGATTCCAAGCCAACACTTCATGGTAACCCGAGGAAAACAATTGACTTCCATCGCTCGAAAAAGCTAAAGCCGTGATAGGCAAATTGGATCGATAGTGTTCGGGTGGTTGAGGGTATGTCTTCATTGGGGTGATCGCCCAAAGTGGATCCGTAATTGGGATTCCATCGAGCTTTGCACCTTGTTCGATCCACTTGCCTAGCAGTTCGACCGATTCTTTGGTCAGCGGTTCGCTATCTAGCGGCATGCGAAGCTGGGGGTCTGTATGCTGGATTCGCACAAGCCATTCGCTTTGGTCTTTTTTGCCAGCGACGATGGGGCTTGCGGCCCCGTCACCAGGCTTTACCAACTGCTCGACGGTATCAAGCCGATAGCCACCTTCGGCTCGTTTTGCGCAGTGGCACGCCACGCAATGCTCAAGGAGGATTGGAGCCACGTGCTGGCCAAAGGATACAGAGTCCTGAGCCGAGAGTCTCTCAAGGCCCATCATGGTCAGTTGGGCGACACAAAACAAGGATATCAGCAATCGCATCGTGTTGACTCGGTTTAGTGCTGAAAGAGGAATTCGTCGGTATTGATCAGAACCCAGCAAAGGTCTTCTAATCCCAGAACCGGATCAGACTTACTTTGGCAATGCTTGACCGATTCTTGCAGTTCCTCAACCGTTGGATTTCGGGACAATCCTGCAAGATAGAGATTCTTGATGATTTCCTCGAGCGGCTTGGATTCTGACAAAAGAGTTCGGAAACGGTTCTTGGGATGCTTGAGTTTCTCATGAACGGTGGCACCATTGAACAATTCGATTGCCATGCTCAAGTTGGAATCTTCGCTGCGTTCGCACGCACAGACAGTCGAGCGTTCAGGTTGCCCAAAGACCTTCAAAAAGTCGACCTTTGCGATGTCTGGGGCCGGAATTTGAGTCGCTTTGGTTCCTGCGGGTAACCCTGCAAAGTTCTGATCGGTCTGCGTCAGTTGATTGATCGCATCGAGCAATTGCTCGGCACTGAGGAGTCGAGGACTCTGGTGTGAAAAGTAAAGTTGGTCTTTTTCATTGGATGGATTGCTTTCGTAACTAGCTTGGTAAGTACGGCTTTGCAAGATCGCTCGTATCAGTTCGCGGCGGTTAAAACCGGTGTCTACAAAATGTTTTGTCAAAGCATCGAGCAAGGGTCGGTTACTCGGTGGATTGCTATCCCTAAAATCGTCGATCGGGTCGACGATGCCGCGCGAAAATAGGTGCGACCATATCCGGTTGGCTTCGACGCGTGCCAAGTATGGATTATCGGGCTGGACGAGCCATTCGACAAACGCCTGTCGGCGATCTTGATCGACTCCGATAGGTAGTTCGTTGGATCCTGGTACCCATGGTTTCATTGTCTGGCCGGTTCTTGGCTGAGTCACTTCGCCGGAGTTGTTGGTGAAGACCAGCCATTCGTTGGGCCGTTGAGTCTTCTTGCGCTGCACTCGATTGAAGAACGCCCCGAGACCGTAATAGTTGTCCTGGGTCCATCTTTCAAAGGGGTGATTGTGGCATTTGGCGCACTGAAGCCTCGCCCCAAGAAAGACCTGGGAAATGGTTTCCACCGATTCGTTCATGTCGGCGGCGGTTCGAAAGAAATTGGCCGGCGGATTGGAAAATGTACTGCCGCTAGACGAAAGCAATTGCTTGGCGAACTGATCATAAGGTTGATTGTCGCGGATCGAACTCTCCACCCAGCGATAGTACTTGAATACCGCTTCGTTACCCACCGCCTTCGAGGTCATCCTAAGCAGATCACCCCATTTGAGGGCCCAATATTTGGAGTGCTCGGGCCTGTCTAATAACTTGTCGATCAGTTGATTGCGTTTCTCAGGAGCGTTATCGGCAAGAAAAGCTACCGCTTCGTCGATGGTCGGTAATATGCCAAGAAGGTCCAAGTACACGCGGCGTATAAAGACCTCATCGCTGCAAAGTGGTGAAGGATTGATCTGAAGTTGCTGAAGCTTTGCATCGACGAGGTTGTCGATAAAATTCAATGGGCTCTGAGGTGTCCACTGGAAACCAGGTGCCTCTTGGGTAAACAGAAATGGGATCGACTCGATATGTTCGAGGAAGCGAACAAGGATGACAGACTCGCCTTTTTGATGCGCAGTGACTTTGCCCTTCACATCCACGGTCGCAATGGTGGTGTTGGAGCTCTCGTACGAGCAAAGTGGCGTGACATCTCGACGCGTTCCATCAGCAAAGTTTGCTAGGACAACGATTTGCTGTTGGCCATCTTTGAGCTGCACGATGCGCTGCGAATTCGGATATACCTCAAGCTTGACACAACGGGTTTGATCCGAAGGATCCAAAGGGGCCCCTTGCGCAATCCAGTCGACAAGAACTTGGTACGCAGGATCGGTTTTCTTGAGCTGTAAGCCGCCTCCATGTGGCACCTTCATTAATGGTTTGGTGATCAATAGGCTTTTGTCCGGCTCCATGGAATTCAGCCGTCGCTGGTTTTCCTCTCGAACCAAAGTTAACGAGTCCAGCGCCTTGTCAAACGCACGCAGCGAGAGTCTGAAGCTTCCCTTTCCACTTGGCGATCCGTGGCAAGCTCCCGAGTTGCAGCCCTGCTTGGATAACGCAACCAGGACCTCGTTTTCGAACTCTACACGCGAAGGTGTATCTATTCCGCTTACGGTTACAGGCACCGCTAGACGCTGTGCTCCTAACTCTGCGATCAATTCGGTTTGACCGTTTGCAACGGGAACCAATCGGCCCGATTGTACGCTTGCGATAGCCGGATTTGCGGAGCTCCAGCGAGTTCGTTCCGTCCAGTCCTTGGCCGATCCGTTGGAATCCCATCCCGTCAGTACGAATTGTGCCGAGTCTCTTGCACGTGTTAATTGGATTTGCGTGGGAAATGTTTCTACTCGAGCCGGCAGAGGTTCAAAAGCAAGACTCATCGGTTGACTTGCAGATGCTATTTCCGTGTCAGCGATCTTTGTACTTGCCACAATCACCAAAGATGTGGGTGGGCCACTTCCTAGCTCACCTGCTGCTTGGATTCGCAAGATCCCGAAGGATTGATCCGAAGGAATCACCACTGGGTCGGCGCTGATCCCAGCAGGCGGATTGCTTAATTGCACCGTGACAGGGCCTGCTTCGATACCCTTGCGTTGGATGTCGACCCGAACGCTTTGAGAGTCGCCTGCAAGCATCAGAGCACTCGCTGGCGTTGAAACGATTAGCGGATCGAACCAAGTAAATGGGACTTCGATCGACTCGATGCGACCGCGATTGGTTTGGCCGTACACCGAAAGCTTGATGCTTGACGCAGGCGTGTTGCTTGGATTTGGAGCCGGTGTTGCATCGGCTCGGGTCATGGTGAGTTTGAGAGTGTCCTTGTCCAATGTTGGTTGCACACTCCAGCCTTCTGGACCGGTCGCTGAGAGGATGGACACCGGCTCCTTGAACTCCTCCTTGAGTCTTTTGATCGTACCGGTGAGCACATGGGTTTTTAGTGGAGCTGCCAAGCTGACGCCAGCGGGATATTCAATTTGAAAAAATGGTTGGCTAGCAGGTATCGCTGCGTAGGCAGCGTAGCCTTGGATTCCAGAGGATGGAAAGGGTTGCTGAGGGAATTTGGCGCGTCGTAACGCATCACTTCGCACAGGCGCAGAAAAATTTCCCCCATCGACCTGCTTGGCTATCCATCGCAAGGAACCGATCGTGTCAGGATTCCAAGTCCCATCGGTCGCAAGTTGCAAGCGATGTTCGGCGGCCTTGGCAGCTATTGTTGGATTAAGCATACGTAGCCCTGTTGGTGGACTGACCAGTTCGAGTTGAATCGGTCCATCGTATCCGGATCTGACTATGGTCAAATCGATCATCGCTGCTCCCGAAGTGGTTTCCAGCAATCGGCTCTCCGAGCCCTTGGCATCTGCTTTGATTCCAACCGAGAATGGTGGTTTTGGGATCGCCTCGATCCAATAGGCAAACTGAGGACCCGACTTGCCTAAGAGCTCTGAAGCACGCAGTTGATAAAGACCTGTTTCTGGGAATGTATAGTCCAACTGCCATTCGTCTGCATCGCTGATTGCTGTTTCCGAAACCACACTGCCATTTGGGTGCACAATCGCTACCTTGAGCAGCGTTGGCAGTCCTAAACTCCTGGTTCTTGTCTGAATCTGCACGGTCTGGCCCTGTGTGCCATTGATGGCGAATTGATCAACCTGGCTGGGCTTGGTCAATCGTCCAGTGATCCCAACCGGTATGGTCAAGGGAGCTTCAATCGGTTGAGAATGAGATTCGGAATCAAGCGGTTCGACATAAACGGGCGTAGTTCGGACAAGGATATCAGACCAGAAACCGCCCGGCTTGGTGGGACTTGCAGAACTGATCGGCCAGCGATCGCCGATCGCAACTGCCGGAGATTGGACGGTCAGTCCCCATGAATCGGGATTCGAATTGGATTGGACGATCGATCCGTCGGATAAAATCCAAGAGATCGATGTTGGAACCTCAGGGGGAATCGCCAAAGGGTAAGGGATAGGAGACAAGGGGCTATCGCTGAGCCTGAGTCGATACCGCCCATCTCCCGCAAATCGACTATCGACCACTTCGATGACATAGTCGGATTCTACATTGGATGTGAATCGAATCTGGCTATCGGTGCTGGTGGGTATATCGTCCGCCTGCATGATCAATCGCCCATCAACGCTCCAAATCCGAACCACGGAATCCATCGTTGATCCAAACCGTTCCGCAACACAGTCGATGCTGACAGAACTGTTTGCGGCCATTCGGATCTGGTAGAAGTCGCTTTGCGTTGCGTCGCTACGTCCATCGACCGCACAAGGAATCGTTAAGGGCTGAGGTTGAGTCCTGCTATGGTTCGCACCGCTGTCCAGAACGCTGCTTAAATCATCGATGAGGATCTGAAATGGCTCGCTGATCGAATCCGCGGTTGCTAGCCAGATGGTTCGTGGACCTATCGAAGGTCCAGCCGGGAGTCGAATGTCTGCAATGGCCTTGGTCGCCTCAACACCGACCCACTGGACTTCGATTGCCCCCTGAGATTCATCAGTGAGTGTGCTTCCAATCCGCATGGGTGATTTGAATGAATTCCCTACGAATTCGATTCGTGTGGTCTTCCCCGGCATGAGGGCTTGAGGGCTGACTGCCGTCAGCGGCAGTTGTGCTTGAACTTGCAGTAATGAACCGATCGATCCTTGAAGTACAACACACCACAAGATCAGACTGGTTAATTTGGAAGCAAGACGATTGGATTGTCGGGTATTGAGCCCA
>JAGWZB010000397.1 GCA_018969045.1 Planctomycetota bacterium
CGATGGATACAAACGCTCTCTGGAATCCTACTTCGCGCTGCAGGCACTTCAGTCCCATAACCAACCTAGCTCTTGATGACCAACGACCAACTTGCCAGTCTTTTCGAAGAAATGGCGGACCTTTTGGAACTCTCCGGCGAAAACGCCTTTCGTATCCGCGCATACCGAAGCGGGGCGGCAGCCATCCAAACTCTAAGCCAACCGATCGAGGAACTGATCGCTCAAGACTTTGACCTCACAAGCATCGATGGGATCGGTGCCACTTTGGCTCAGAAGTCAATAATCGCCATCCAAACCGGTGAGATCCCAGCCCTCGAGAAACTCAGAGCCCAAGTCCCAAGTAGCCTCAGGAAGGTGATGCAAGTCCCAGGCTTAGGTGCCAAAAAAGCGATGAAACTCCACCAAGAGCTGGGCGTGATGGATTTGGAATCCCTCAAGCAAGTTTGCTTGGACGGAAAAGTCGCCAAGCTCAAAGGGTTTGGAGAAAAAACACAGCAGAGCATTCTTGAGAACATCGAAATCGTCGCCCAAGCCGCCGTGCGTATGCGGCGCGATGAAGCCGACGCGCTGAGAGCCAAACTTCAAGAACACTTTTCAAACTGCCCAGCCATCCAAAAAATGGAGTTCGCTGGAAGCTATCGACGAGGCAAAGAAACCATCGGTGACTTGGATATTCTGGTCGTCAGCAACTCACCTGAGCAAGTCATGGATCGATTCGGTCAGTACCCCGAACTAACCGAACTTTTGGCCAGAGGCGATACCAAAATGAGCATCCGAATCTCGGGTAGCTTCCAAGTCGACTTGCGCGTGGTCGACCCATCCTGCTGGGGTGCAGCCTTGCAGTATTTCACCGGAAGCAAAGAGCACAATGTGCACGTTCGATCGCTGGCCAAGTCCTTGGGACTAAAAATCAGTGAGTACGGCGTGTTTCGCGAACTCGATCAAAACCAACCCATCGCAGGGCACGACGAAGCCAGTCTCTATGAAGCGATCGGTTTGCCATGGATCCCACCAGAGCTTCGGGAAAATCGATTCGAATTTCAAAAGGATTTTGCCCAAAGACTCCATGATCTGATCGAACTGTCGGATATTCGAGGCGATCTTCACATGCACACCCTCTACACCGACGGCAGCCATAGCGTGGAACAGATGGCCCAAGCTGCCATCGATCGAGGATTGCAATACATCGCAATCACCGATCACTCCAAACGCGTCAGCGTCGCACGCGGTCTCGATGAACAAAAAGTGCTAGAGCAATGGGCTCACATCGATCGCATCCGCAAGCAATTCCAAGACCGATTGCTGCTGCTCAAAGGCATCGAATGCGATATCCTCGAAGACGGCTCGTTGGACCTGAGCGACCAGTGCTTGGCCCAAGCCGATTGGGTCACAGCCAGCGTCCATTTTGGCTTCAAACAATCCAAGCAGGAGATCACCGATCGAATCCTCGGAGCCATCGCGCATCGATCCGTCCACTCGATCTCCCATCCCTCAGGTCGACTCCTCTCACGCCGCGTGGCCTACGACTACGATCTGACAGCCGTCATTCAAGCCGCCCAAGAGCACGACAAATGCTTGGAGATCAACGCCAACCCCCATAGGCTCGACCTAAACGACCTCCAAGCCGCTGCGGCCGCTCAGGCCGGCGTCACTCTGGTGATCAATACCGATGCTCACTCCATCGACAACTTGGATTTAATGAGACACGGTGTTCAAGTCGCTCGCCGCGCTGGTATCATTAAAAATCAAGTCCTCAACACCAAAACTTCCAAGCAACTGCTTGGGTGGCTTAAGAAACACAAGTCGCCCAGCGATTAAATTCTGGGCCCTGGCGTTATGGACCGAGCCATACAATCTTCCTGCCACACTCCCTTTGGATCGTAACGGATTACCACTATGCCACGCACTCGTTTGGATTTAACCGTTGGTTGCTTGTGCATCGTCTTGCTAAGTGCCTGTTTTGCGACCGCTTGGCAACAACCTCCCGAGGCCAAAGAACCCTCGGACCCTCTGCTTGAGTCGATCAAAGAACGCTTGGGAACACTCCCGCGACTAGACAAGGAGGCTAAAGCCCCTGCACACAACCAAGCAAAATCGCAAAAATATCGCGCCGCCGAACTGATGCTCAAGTCGGCTCGATTGCTCGAATCACAACACTCAGAGCCATTGGATCAAATCGCCAATGAACTGCGAAAGCAGGTCGTCGTAGTCCTCAAATCAGACTGATCTGTCTGATCTGTCTGATCCGTCTGAGAAAAACAGCGAGTGGATCGCAAGCATCACCGCACCGACCACCAGCAGGCTGTCGGCGATATTGAAGTTTGGCCAAGTGTATTGTCCGTAGCGACACAGGATCCAGTCTCTGACGCCACCGGCATAATCCCCTGGAAGTCCGTGAAAATTCAGTCGGTCGTACAGGTTCCCCAGGATGCCACCGGTGACCATCCCCAACGTCGCAGTCAACCACCAAGATCGACAAGCCTGGAATGCAAACAGCCAGATCAAGAGTCCTAGGATTGCGGCGATCGAGACCGTGGCAAAGAGCCACCCGTAGCCTTGCCCAAGTCCAAAGACGGCTCCTTGATTGACGGCCGTCTCGATTCCAAAGTAGTTCTCGATCCACCAAGTCGGTGGTTGCTCGCCGGGGAGTCCTTTCCAGGCAAAGACCCTCTGTTTGGTCACAAGGTCGATGAGAGTCCCTAAGAGCGCTAGGAGACCAAATACAGATGCGCGTCGATAGATCATTCAGGGTTCAATAGGGGATAAATTTACCAACGAGATTCCATCTGATCGACGATGTGGTTTGCCAATCGTTCGGCATTTCGCTGAAAGGCTGTCGCGATCGACTGGCCAGCTTCGGGAACAAAATCGGTTCTTTCCGCAAAGTAGTGGGTGATTTCTCCTGGAGGCAGGAAGCGGGTTGTGACCAAGTTCATACCCCTTCGATCGGTCCAATTCATTTCTACCGAGACGACGGTCTCAAGGAGTCGAGGTTCGTCGGTGTTGGTCTCGGCGATGACTCGCTTGGTGTCGTTGGTCAATCGGATGGAAAGAATCGAATCGGCGACCGAATTATCCGCGATTTTATAAGGTGTCCTGCGCTCGATTTCTTTCTGGACTGCCTCGGTTAAGAGCACACCTAACTCAGGCCGAAAGCTGTCGCTGCGAATCACGGGAACATTGATGGTCCGAACGTCGGTTCGGTAAACATTCCGAGTTCCTATGCGGTATCCAAAGCAACCTGAAACCAGGGTCAATCCAAGAGCGACAAGAGCAAGTAGAGTGGGTCGAGCCATGGACGTTAGCGCTTCAGAGGCTCCGTGCTCGCAGCGGTCCGAACCTGCGACTCGCCCGCAGTTGGATCCAAGGGATTGGCTTGAGGCTTGGTCCGACTACGACTGATGGTTGCCTGCCGCTGTGCTGTTTCTTGCTCGGTTGGTTTGAGCAAAGGGGTGACTTTGTCGCGCGAGGGGAAGGCATACGTCATCCAGTGCAGATAGGGGGTTGGCACTGCCGGCTTGCCATCGGCTTTATCGATGATTTCCTGGGCTTTCTCCGCAAACGGAGTATCCTGATAATTCTCAAGAATACGATCGCAGTACACGATCGCAGCAGCGTATTCCTGCTTGTTGTTTCGATAAGTCGCTTCGTCGTAAAGTCGTTCGGCTTGTCGGTATTTGACTTCGGCAAGCATCTCTGCGATCGGCTCTTTACGCTCGCTGGCCTGTTTGGGGAACTGCCGGACCATCTGCTTGAGAAGTTTGTCGGCCTGTTCGAGTGGTTCCGAAGAGTACTGTGCACCTTGGTAGGCAAGCAGGGCGGATTTGGCTCCTAGAAAGTGCGCATCAAATTGGTGGGGACTGTCGGTATAAACCGTGATCAAATCGCGATACCGATCGAGAGCTTCATTCCAATTCTCTCGCTTGAACTCCGTGTTGGCGATGTCCATCGTGACATCATCGGCAAGCCTACCGGTCGGACTATCGA
>JAGWZB010000398.1 GCA_018969045.1 Planctomycetota bacterium
GCATGCACCTATCATGTCAAAGAAGGGATGGTGATTACGACTCTAGCCAGCAAGCAGAATCCTAAGACTGTCGAAGTGTTGAAGGACTCCGTAGGCGTGATTGTTGAACTGCTAGCGTCCGAGCATTTGAGTCAGACGGATCGAGAAGGATTGGTCAATAAGCCCGAACACTTCGAACCCAATGAGCTCAAAAAACTTGTACATCGATTCGTACCCGATCCGATCGAGTTACGGTATCGTCCCAGTTACTTGGCTGGAGTTCGTCAGAAGGATCTATCTTCAGAAATCATCGCCGTAGATCATGATGCATGCATTTTGTGCCAACGTTGTACCCGAGCGTGCAACGAGATCAAGCAAAACGATGTTATGGCAAGAGACGGCAAAGGCTATCCAGCCAGGATCGCCTTTGACACCAATCTGTCTATGCTCGAGAGCTCCTGCGTTTCCTGCGGTGAGTGCGTGATATCCTGCCCAACCGATGCATTGCAATTTCGTCCGTTGGTCATCGAGAAACAGATCCAGAAACTTTCCGATGATACCCAAGTTGGTTCTAAAACCACCAGCGGCACTTCGATCGAGATTCTTTCTCCCGAACAGATGCTCAGCATCCCGATCTTCTCCGGGATACCTTATAAATTCCTCCAATTCAATGGTGGAGCATGCGTGCGCCGTATCCTAAAACCCGGCGATGTTTTGTGTCGTGCCGGAGAATATGCCGCAACAGCTTACTTGATACAACGAGGCCGTTTCGAGATCCAGATCCAGAAGAAATCCACAACCCCCGCACCCAACGCCCAGCGCAAAGGTCTTTTCAAGCGAATATTCGGAAGTAATGCTACGGTGGTTCCTACTTTAGCAACCGGAACCGACACAGCAGTTTCCAGTGGGCAGACGAATATCTATCGCGGTGTAGAAGATGTCATCTTGGGTGAGATGGCCTGTTTGACCCGAGCTCCTCGAAGCGCTACGGTGGTGGCCGTTGAGGAATCCGAAGTGATTGAAATCGGAACGAATGTGTTGTACATGCTGCAGCGCAACAGCGCCAGCCGCAAGGTTCTCAATGAGGCTTATCGACGCCATGCCCTGAACACCGACCTAACACGTATCCCCATTTGTCAAACGCTTACCGAAGACGAGATTCGCAAATTGGCAAAAGGTGTCGAATTGATGAGCGTCGAACCTGGGCAACCCATCTTTAAGGAAGGAGAGATTGGGGACGACGTCTTCATGATCCGGCTTGGTTATGTCAAGGTGTCGCGCATGCAGGGGATGCGAGATCAAGTGGTCAACTACATAGGCCCCGGCACCCTCGATGGGAGCATCGGTGTCTTTGGCGAAGTCGCCGTGTTATCGAAGCTTTACGAGAGCGAATTATCGAACGAATTGCAGGCGCTGAACTATCCTGCTGGACTGAGAACCTCAAGCTGTTCTGCTTTGGATCACGTCGAACTGGTCCGGATCCAAGGCTCGTTGATCCAAGAGATCGCCGACAGCAATCCTGGATTTCGGAAAACATTGCTGGACCGCGCAGAAGTGCTGTTAAAACGCGACGCTCTGCGAGATGTTTCTGACAATTCAATCAAAGCCAACTTTGTTGCTCAGGGGCTCTACAATGCGCAGAGTCTGCTGGTGTTGGATTTGGAATCCTGCACTCGCTGTGATGAATGTTCGAAGGCCTGTGCCGATGCCCACGAAGGGCAAACACGCCTGGTTCGTGACGGCCTGCGCTTCGAAAACTTCCTCATCGCAACCTCATGCAGATCCTGCACCGACCCGTACTGTCTGGTGGGCTGTCCGGTCAATGCGATCTTTAGGGAAGGCGATAAGGAAATAGTGATCGAAGATCATTGCATCGGCTGCGGGCAGTGCGCTACAAACTGTCCCTACGGCAACATCACGATGGTCGGGCATCAAGATGGATTTCGCATCGAGGGAGACCGCAAGATCCCTGTGGTGCGTCAAAGGGCAACCACTTGTGACCAGTGCAAGAGCATCGGTGGAACTCCTCGATGTGTCTACGCTTGCCCCCATGAAGCTGCCTTCCGGATGACCGGACAGGAATTGACAAGCATCGTCTCAGAGCGGAGCTAAAGCTTTCCTATTCAACGGATTTGGGCGACTGAGGATCGCTCGGTGAATTGAGGGCTAGCCGCAGCCCTTGCGAGGATGTTCGGTTCGATGCATTTGCGCCATCTGGATGCTCTGCTCGACACGCTTGAGCTTTGAGCGCCCAACTGCCGCCCTTATAAACCCGGCGCTGGCTTTTCTGTCCATAGATATCCCAGCACCATTCCAGTACATTGCCATGCATATCATGCAAACCCCACGCATTTGGTAGTTTGTTTCCGCAAACCGAGGGCGCCTTCGATGGATACATCTGACAATATGCCCCTAGAAGAGACTCATCACTCCCATGACTCCAATCGGTTAAAGTCCCCGCAGAACAAGCGTACTTCCATTCGGCTTCACTAGGTAGCCGATATCCATTGGAAGTACTGTCGATCTCCCAAGTGTCCACCTGGTCTTCCGGTGGTTCGTCGTCGGCGTTCTTCTCTTTACCAAGAATACGGTAAAACGGCTTACGCCCCTCTTGAACGCTCAGCCAATTGCAATACATCAATGCATGGTACCAACTTACATTCACAGCCGGATGTCCAAGTGTTGGGCTGACAAACTCAGCACGACTTGATTCCAAAGGCTCAGAAGGCTTCTGGCCAGAATAATCTAGGTCGTTGATAAAGGCTTCAAACTCACCGCGAGTGACTTCGCGATTGGCAAGCCAAAAGGGCATCAGGGCAGGAGAGATGTCCGTATCATCTCGTGGCTTTATATTAACAAAAGTCACGCCTTGGGAGTTCACATACCAATCGCGATCTTTAGTTTGCTGGGCAGTATTAAGGAGCGAATCCGCAGGGATCTCCCATTGCCGTTGGAGCCATGCCACAGCGCTATGCGTTGAGCTGTCTGGCAGTAAATACCAGCGTGGCAAAAATTCAGCGACCCGATTTCTATCCTCCGTAGAAACGCGTGTCAGCGGCATCCTACCCAACCCCAAACAAACCGCTGAGCGAAGTGCCGGGCTTTGAGTGTCGTAGACAGTCTTTATCAAGCCACCTATGTATATTTCCCAGCGAGGGAACTCATCGATAAACCAGGACCTTACTCCATGATCCGTTTCCCCCTCGAACTCGACCGCATCGATCGGTAAAGTCGTATCGCCAATGCCCAAAGCGGCAAGAGCCAAACGCGCTTTGCGATGTTGAAGGTCGGGGGTTTTGCAATCGTCGGCAGCCGATCTCAATGCATCCAAGCCCTTGATTGGATCCTTCGACAAGGCACTTACTAAGTTTCCGAGGTCTCGATCTTCGATCAGATCGATCTGAGATACCAAGTAATCTGCATCCAACCAACCAAAATGTGCCAAGGCAACAGCAAGAGATAATTTCTCAAGCGTGCCAGAAGCTTCTGCGTACCTTGACTTCAAATCCTTGAGAACCAGAACCGGTTGCTTCATTTCCTGCAATTTCTCGATCGTCACCGAAACTGCTGGACCAGAGGTCCTTTGGAGTGAATCGAGTGCAACGTTGATCTTCTCTCTTTGGCTACGCAGACTCTGTTGCTGAAACATGAATCCTACCAATCCAGTGATCAGGATTGTAGCAATCACAAACATGCTTGCATTTCTTAAATGGACGCGACCAGCCGTCTTCATCAACGATTGCTCTGAAGAGGTCCATCGATGCTTTTCGGTCCACCGACGAATCTGAACCCACTCGAGTATCGTCGGTAGTTGCTTATTCTCCTGGTTTAGGTTCCAGGTAACGGCGCGTTCGGCAAGTTTCAGTTCGGCTCGTCCACGTTTTGTCTCGCGCTGCTTTTGTGTCAACCAATCTCTCAACGATGGCACCAAATAGTCGTGCGCCAATTGGGAGGAGCAGAGTCGATCACCATTGAGTTCCGTGTCATCGGTAGGCGTGATCAATCT
>JAGWZB010000399.1 GCA_018969045.1 Planctomycetota bacterium
TTCATGCATCCTGATTTCGTCGACCTGAGATTGGTGCCAAACCTCCCACTTTACTATCTGCTCCTTCAGATATTCCCTAAACGCAGCAATCTCCACATAAGGACGCAACTGCTCACGTGCGAGGGCGGTGTTGGGATTGTCGATAGTTTCGGTTGTGGCTTCATGATTCGATGACGGCAAGACCGAGCTAGCATCGCTTTTGTTTGCCAGGATTTCCGTTACGCAGCAAGCCAGAACATCACGGATGCGAGTACCTACTGCTTGAATTTCAGCCCTCAGATCGTCGCGTGCCCCAGGTTGAGCCCAATCTACTTGATGCGTCGGAAGTTTGTTCAGCTCCTCGTGGATAGCTCTCGCCTCAATTGTCCATTCGCATTCTGCTAGTGCGCTGGCAGCCAGGACGACGCGATGTCGCCACGGATACAAACCCTCGATACTGGGACGAGACAAATGGATATGCTGGTCTTGCGTTGTGCTGGGCTGCTCCGACTCAGTCGTTGGCTCACTGCGTTTAGAGGATGCAAGTAGCCGCTCGTATTCCTTACCAAACTCCGCTGAAACCTTCTGCGATTGCTTTTCCCACTCGAAGGAATCGTTGATCGCTTTAATCGCTTGGTCAAGTACAGGCCGAATCGATATCAGCGCAGAAGCCCGCATTGGATGCCACTCCCTGAATGTGACGCCTGAAAGGAAAAACAGCGGCAACCAGTCAGGTACTGGTGTTCGGGGATCAGCCTAGCCGCATGCTCATGATTTTAACGTAGTGTCGCGTTCCCGCTACTCAGCAAAATAGGGTGTACCCTATTTGGCACTGACATCGTGTCAGTTGGCGGGTGAGTCGTTCAATCACGACACATCATGGCTTACGAGAGGCCAAGTACACGAGCCAATCTCTCAACTAGTCGCTGCCTTTCGGCCTCCTCTGACAGGCTGTCTGGCGATTCATCGCTAGGGTTGGCTCTCATATCCAGCCTATTCAAGACGGAATGCCATTGCCTGAAGTCAGACTCGATAAGTTTCAGGAAAAGTTCCTTGTCGAGGAGTTCATCCTCAAAGAAGGTAATAGCCTGGAGAATCGATCGCATAACGTCCTTAATCTCGTGGTGTGTTTTTCGGATCTGAACTACGGCGGTATTTCGCAATCCACCAATGAATGCGGAAGCTTGACCTGCTTCAATGTTCAGAATGCGGGTTTGAATATCTCCAAGGACATTCGCCTTAAGTAGCGACATTTGGGGAGACATCCAGTCTTGGTGCCAAGTCAGCGTCAGGTTGCGACCTAACCTTCTTTCCTCATCACTTGAATTTCGCTCCTGTTTTTTCAGGTCTGATTCAAGTTGCATTACTGCTACCCTAAGTTGTTCTGCTGCCAAGGTGTTTTGCTGAATTGCAACGTCCAATGCGAGTCTGTTTTGTTCGTATGTAACTGCAGTATTCGCCAGGTTGTCCAGCAGGGAAAAAGCTATAAAAAGCAGACTAAACACGGAGAATAATGGGTTAAGCAGCCCTCCAACAAAATCACCAAACTGGCCGAGGTGTTCAGGCTCCACCCACCCGTATATGGATAGAAAGTAAAAACCAACGGATAAAACTGGTAGAAGTGAAGCCAAAATGCAAAGCAGTACTAAAAACCCTCGATGCAGTTTTTGATATCGGTTTACGTCAAGCATTAATTAGCTCCTCGGCAAAACTTGTTTTAATGATAGCAAAAAAGAAACCATCCAACATCTGTTGTCTTTTTCTTCTCGGTGCGCTCGGGTTTGTTTGCTTGAGCGATTAATTCGTCTAGGAACGCCGACAAAGGCCCAATCAAATCAAGCACTAACCTTGTAGAGATACTGCTGAAAACCTGAAAACATCTCCCCGATTTGATCCGGTCGACCGAGATCCGAAATGGCATCCGATATGGAGTTGTTGTACTTGAGCCGTAGCAAAGGGGTGAGCTTGTCCTGGTCCAACTCCTGAACTCCTTCGGCTACATAATGAGCAAGGACAAAGTCTAGGAATGCCTGCTGCTTGGCATTGAACGTCGCACTGATATCGACCTTTGCCTGGGTCGCACGTTCCTCCCGGGTTTTGGTCGGTGCCGCATAAGCCACATACGACAGCACATCGAACAAATCGCTGTTCTGGGCGTCGACGATCCGCTGCATCTCAGCCATTTGCTCCCCTCCAAACCCATTCTCGGCAAGCCGTTCCAGGAGCTTTGATCGCGTCCCCGGGACGCTCCAAATCGCTCTTAACTCGGCTTCGTCTTTGAAGAACTCCGGCAGTTTGCCGAACAGCAACTCCATGAACTGCTGAGCCGACATAGGCGTTCCATCGGGATGCCAGAAGCTCGTGACCATCATGTGCTGGATCGTTCGCTCCTTCCCATCGGCTAGCTTTACCTTGGCTTTTTGGCGAGGGGGAGCAAATTCCTTACGCCTCTCGCTGACTGCTTCACGTTTTCTAGGTTCTCCAGGCTCCCTCGGCACTTTGGGCTCAGGATCGATCGGATCCCCGTCCCACTCCGGATCGCTGAAGTGATGGTGTGCCTTCACAAAGTCGTAGATGGTGAAGTAATCCTTACCCTCGTAAAGCCTCGTGCCTCGCCCGATGATCTGCTTGAACTCGATCATGGAGTTGACTGGTCGCATCAGAACAATGTTTCGCACGTTGCGGGCATCAACTCCGGTCGAAAGCTTCTGGGAGCTGGTGAGAATCGTTGGTATCGTCTTTTCGTTGTCCTGAAAAGCTCGTAGGTACTGCTCGCCGAGCTCTCCGTCGTCGGCGGTGACCCGAACGCAGTAGTTGGGGTCTTGGCTGGTCTTGATCTGATTGATCAGGTCGCGAACAACCAGAGCGTGGAGCTGTGTCGCGCAAAAGACAATCGTTTTTTCGTTTTGGTTGATCTGCTCCATGAACAACTTCACACGATGAGCTTCCCGCTCTTTGATCTCGATGATCTTGTTAAAGTCGGCCTCTTCGTATCGCTTACCCGCCTCGATTTCTCCTTCGACCAGCATGTCATCGGGGGTGTAGACATACTCGTCGAGTGTGGTCGAGATCTGCTTGACCTTAAATGGAGTCAGAAAGCCATCGTTGATACCGTCTTTGAGCGAGTAGGTATACACGGGCTCGCCAAAGTAGGCGTAGGTGTCGATATTGTCCTTGCGTTTGGGAGTGGCGGTTAATCCAAGCTGTACGGCGGGAGCAAAGTATTCGAGGATGCCGCGCCAATTGCTCTCGTCGTTCGCACCACCGCGATGGCACTCGTCGATGATGATGAAGTCAAAGAAATCGGGAGGATACTCTCCGAAGTACGGTGACGGCTTTCCATCTTTGTTTGGCCCGCACATGAATGTTTGGAAGATAGTGAAGAATAAGCTGCCGTTCTTCGGAACCTTGCCTTTCTTCTTGATGTCACCCGGCTCGATTCGCACCATGGCATCTTCGGAGAACGCCGAAAACGCGTTGAAGGCTTGATTGGCTAGGTTATTGCGATCGGCAAGAAACAGAATTCGGGGACGACGGGATGGTTCACGGCTCAAGTTCCAGCGGCTCTGAAACATTTTCCAAGCGATCTGGAAAGCGATAAACGTCTTGCCTGTACCCGTAGCCAACGTAAGCAGTATTCGCTGTTTACCCGCTGCAATGGCTTCCAAGACTCGTTCGATCGCGATGTCCTGATAGTAGCGACCTTGAAAGTATCCCCCTTTGTCCTCGAAGGGTACGGTCGCGAAGCGATCCCGCCATGCGTTGACCTTGGCAAATGTCTTATTCCAAAGTTCTTCGGGGGAAGGGTAAGCGGTGATCTCTTGCTCTTGCCCCGTCTCCATGTCGATGGCGTAGATGCCATGCCCGTTGGTGGCGTAGGTGTGTCGGATGGCGAGTTTAGCGGCATACTCCTTGGCTTGACCGACACCGAGCGTCAGCGGTGACGCTGCCGATTTGGCTTCGACCACCGCGAGCTTGGTGTTTCGATATTCGAGCACAT
>JAGWZB010000400.1 GCA_018969045.1 Planctomycetota bacterium
CCCGAAAAAACACCCGAGTCTACTTCGGCATTGTTTCAAGATTCGATTCGGGAGGACGGATCTCCGAAGGATTGGTACCTGAGGCCCCAAAGCCTTGGGAAGAAGGCTGTGCCATCGGTGAACCCTTGAGAGTCTCGTCCTGACTACCCTCTAGCATCGAAGCACTCGCTCCAAAAGTTCCTTGCCCCGGGGTGCCCACACTCGTTGGATCAAATGGGCCCGCACTGACTCGATCCCTTACGATTACATCTTGCGGATTATCCCGCGGCGTAAAGTATCGACCTTGTTCATAAGCCCCCGAGAGCATCGAACCGTTTAATGGCTCTTCGGCCATGGAAACCTGATTGTAATTGAGCAAAGAACCCTTCTCGCGATGGAAATCACGAATGGCTAAATTGTAGTCAACCAGTGATCTAAAGAACGAACTTGTACTATTTGCTAACTGCTGCTGAGCTTGTAGCAGGAAATTGATGTTGATTAGACCCTTCTCGTAGCGGTTTCTGAGCACCTCGACTTGCAATTTATCCGCCTCAATGCGGTTATAGTTGATCTGCATCTGCTCGTAACTTCGAGAAATCTGCCTCGCCGCATTGCTTAAATCGTGAGAAATCCTCAATTGCTGCTCTTTTAAGACAGCAACTTCGCGAGCCAAATTCAACTGCGCGTGTCGAACTGCCGCAGAGGCTTGCCGCAATCCAACATTATAGTTCCACTCAAACCCTCCTTGCCACTCTTGATAATCGCCTGTACCCAGATTGGAGAAGAAACTATCGGTGGACTCGTTTGGATTTCTGGCTCCAAACAAATGGTCTCCTAATGCTCGGTATCGATAGCGCGTCAACGCGTCAAAGCGAGGTCGTTTATTCAGCCGTGCTGCGATCAGCTCAAGCTCCCTTCGCTTGATGGTCCACTCCTGACGACGAACTTCGACTCTCCGATTTGTCGCATCCGAGAGCGATTCCTGCCAATCAAACATCACCTCAGCCTGTATCGGATCGTCGACCGGTTTGAGCAACCGTCCATCCGTCGCCTGAATCCCTATCATGTATCTGAGCCGTTGCTCAGCCGCATAGAGTCCGTTGGTCCCAGATAACGCATCGTTTAACTGCGATGCAAACAAGTAATAGTTCGAGCGTGCTTGAGCCTCCGCGTCAGCTTCTCCTCCGCGATACCCTACTTTTTGCAATTCCCGAATGCGCTGCCAAGTTCGTAGAGCATTCTCTCGACCTGAAATCTGAGCTTCTAGTGCACGATAAGCGAAATACAACTCCCAATAAGCTGTCTCAACATCGTTGATCAGTCGAATCACACCATTTTCGAAATCAGCAAGCGAAATATCGGTGTTAATCCGAGCAATCAGCACTCCGTTGTACTGACCAACGACACCGTTGGGTCCGGCTATACGGTTGAAAGTTGTCCCAGCACCTTGCATCAATGGTTGACGATACTCTGCCTCCAAAAATCCACTAAAATCACTTTCGTATTTGCGGTTCGGCCTATTGTTACGGTCATAAGCAATGTTGCTTCGGAGCGCGTAAGTTGCACCTGTTGCCGTTCGCTTTTGGATCTGATTGATGTTGGTTCCCAACGTTTGATTGAATGCGAAGACGCCCAGCAAATTTGCAATTTCCGGCGGTAGACCCGACGGAGAAAAGTTCTGCGGCAAATCATTCTTCTGCCAAAATAGCTGGGAATTCACCGTCGCATCAAACGCAGCCAATGCCGCTTGTGTTCCTCCAAGCGGATTTAAATCCGTCAGCGCAGGATCAATCTGGGTCGGCAATCCCTGCGGAGCAGCGACCACCGTACCACCGAGGTTTCTGAGGACCTCGCTGTTTTGCAAAGCCATCTGAATTGCGTCCTGAAGACTTAGCTCCATAGCGGGCAACTCAGATGGATTCTCTATCGCAAACGGATTGAGCGTCTCGGGTACCTGAGTTTGCATGCAACTCGATGGAACGGGCTCTTCAATCCGAGTGATAAAATCCTGATAATAAGAAACACTCTTGGAGTCCCGCCAAGCATGAAAGCGGTCCACAGGATGACACCCCGTCAGTGCTACACTGCCCAAGCAAGCGTAAGCGATCCATCCCCGCAAATTCTTTCGCGATAACCTATCCATGGCATCCCCTGATGACTTCGAGTCAAGTCGATGCTAGCAATGTCCCACCCGCCTAAATGGCGGACGCTCATGCCAACACGCCTTGGTCGTCCTATCGGAAAAAGCCCCATCAACTCTGCACGATCGGCATACCAGGAACAAAACATTTCTCAGGTATAAGCAGTAAAGCTTGCCTAAAGCCCCCAGTTTTGAAAAGTATTAGGCTTGGCGTCGCTGCGCCATGTAGTAACGCCAATAGTAGGTCGGATTCAAAAGAAGTTTACCCGGGCCACGATAAACTCGCACAATCGGCTCTCCAGCAGTGAATCGACCCATGAAATTCTCCGTCGGTCGACGCATGCTAAATCGAACGCTCGCCATCCGACCAATCACGCACTGGCCATCAACCACTACCTCTTGGCCTTCTGCCAAATCGATTTCTTCCACCGGACCCTTCGTTGTCACCACAACCTTGCCCTGCCCAGTAACCTGACTTTGCAAATATACAAAGCCTTCGCCTGCCCATAACGAGGTCAGTAGCTTCTCCTTAAAGAACTTCAAATCCACCGATCCTTCGCTGGCCCAGTAGGCCCCTTTCTCCAAGATCCACGATTGACCTTGAAGCTCCAAAACATGAAATCCTCCCAAAGAAGATTCCAGCGTAATCACACCCGATCCTGTATACGTAGGCCGGTAGACCGATTCACCCGACATCCAGGAAGAGACCAAAGAACCAATCGATGGAATCAACTGGGAGTGAATACGAATATTGCCGACCAAGTAATTCAATGCACCTGATTCGCATCGAACCATTTCCTGGTTCAAATGGATCTCAATGTACCGCATTCCCTCAAGCTGATGGATCTGAAATTCCGCCATATCGCAATCACCCAGCCCGTTGCCTTAAACCAGTCTTTTTCGTCGGACTCTGGCAACAGATGCACGCATGCACATCAGTCGATCTATCCATAGTCACCCTGCGTTGCTTGCCAAAGATATTGATCTCCATCGCTTGCAATATGTACCCAACTCCAGCGTACAAACCGATCAAAACGATCAATGCTGATTTCCAGCCAAAGTACCAACCGGACAATAAACTCATAAGCAACGATGCAACTAGCCAAGCCGGCCAGTACCCATCGACAGGTTCGATGTACTCCAAAGGTACTTCCTGCTTCTTGGTCAATGGATCGCATACTCCACAGACCCATTTACCATAGTAACCACAACTGCGATTACTGCACTGAAGGATTGGCTCATCGCCACTGAGGTGCGCTCGGCAGTGATAACAAAAAAAACTGCGGCACTTGGTGCAATGATAAGCATCTTCATGGACGTCGCTTCCGCATATCGGACACAGGCCAGCATTGCCCAAACGTTCCAACTTCCTCTGTGAAGTTGTTTCAGAATCTGGACTGCTTTCGATATCCTGAACTTCTGGCACAGGTGCCGAAGGTACTGGGTCGACTGATGTTGGATTGCTCATCGCTGTGTTGGATTTTTAGTTGACTTCCCGGTAAGAGAACTGAAAAAGCCACTCTAACTAGATTCGCGAGAAACTCAATCGATCTGCGATAATTCTTCTAAGTCTAGTCCCTTGGGATAATCGCACCGAATGCCAACCTAGAGTAAGATTCCCCAAGAGATTTCAGTCGACCTATTGTCTCCACTCCTCTAGGCATCCAACGCAAAAGAATTATGAAATCAAATTCTGCTGATGACCCAACCTGCAAGTCAACCGGCAAACCAATTTTATTTGGTGCTCTTGCTCTTGTTGTCTTTCTGAGTTGGTTACGTAGCGCCCAGGGCCATCCTCCGGCAGGAGTATTGGACGCATCAGGACTTGAAGGGACCAAACCAAATATCCTGGTAATCC
>JAGWZB010000401.1 GCA_018969045.1 Planctomycetota bacterium
AAACTCCTCGAGCGTCGATCGATTTGAATGCTTGCTGGAATCTCGATGTTTTCGAGGGATTGATTGCAGGAACCGTCTAAGCAACGCGGGTCGCGTGTGCTTGAGTTTCGCTCGGATAGCATCAAGCCCCAAAGGGCACAGCATCCAATCAGAAAGTATTTCTCGATCCCGATCTTCATCATGTCGACTTTCGGTTGAATTAGGGCTCGTCGGAGACACCGACGATTAACTTCAAGCTTACTTTCTGCCCGTCTCGCAACACTTCGACAGTGATTCGCTCACCCGGAACCACCGAGTCAACTTCTTCTTTAAGTCGGTCGAAGCTTGTGATTTCAGCGTTGTTGAAGCGCACAATTCGGTCGCCAGGGATGATCCCTGCCTTGGCTGCTGGCCCTCGAGGAGCAACGGTTCCGATAACGCACTCGTTTTTGGTGTCTGATTGTCGGTCTGCAGTGACTCCGATTACAGGCCGGAAGCCTGGAAGAACGCCCCAGGCTTCGCTGTTCGCCAATCGATCCCAGGAATCCATATAAACATTCATGGGTACGTGCATGTTGTCATCCACATCGATACCAATACGGCTATGAATGCCGATCAATTTGCCCTGGAGATCAAACAATGGACCACCGCTATCCCCACCGATAAGGGAACAATCGCTGACGATGGTGGAGTCGGTGACTCGGAGAATTCTACCGACACGGATCACCGCAGGTCGGTCCGACATCCAGCCTCCTGGGTGACCTCCAGCGATGCACCATTGACCCGATTTGACTCGCTCACCAACAGCCGGCAATGCGGCATGCGGCCAAGGATTGCCGTTTGGATCTCGGTTCTTCAAGATCCGAACCAGTCCGGCGTCGGTATCGCGATTGACGCCCATGCTGACCCCTTCGACTCGTCTGCCATCGTGCAAGACGACCCACATTTTCTGTTTGGGTTTCCCAGCCACATGAGCTGCAGTCAGAATGTAACCATCTTCATTGATCAGCACCCCGCTGCCTTGTGTGCTTCCATGCTGCAGATTAACGGTGACTTGATTGACCTTTGCCGCAACCTTGGACTGTTGCAACTGCAGGGCTTTTAGGTCCGCCAACGTTTTTGGGTCTTCGCCCTGCACCAGACGTTCCACGTTTGGATCCAAGGATACGAGGGTAACACCCGTGGACGCGTTCTGTGACTGTGCATCCGATGGTATTGGCATTCTCGGTTTGGCAGGAGTCTCAGGAAGCACATCCTGGGCCGATACGCTGCAGGAGAAAACTAGGGCCTGGATCCACACAAAACCGACGAGCAACTTGCGGTAAACCCTGATTGAACTTTCCGAAAAGCTCTTGTCGCTGGACGGCTGTTGCATTTACTCTAACCTCATTGCGTCATGCCGAAGGCACGACACCCCCTGTCAGGCTATCCGATTGGCACAGTGCCATGGAACCGATTATTCGCTATCAGAGCTCAAATTAAAACCCTTTAGCCCCGAGAACTTGAGAAAGTTCACCCCGGAAACCCAAGAAACCCCTGCGCAGGTTCGCTTGTAACGATCCGGAAGGATATTCCATGTCCCTATTGTCTAACCCGTCAGATCGCAAAACGGACCACAAAATCCGGCTCATTTTAGGCTGTGGATACGTTGGTGAGCGTATTGCCAAGCGGTGGCTTGAGGCCGGCGACCGTGTGTTGGCCCTGTCCCGTAGTCCTGAGCGAGCCGCGGCATTAGCCGCTATCGGGATCGAACCGATCGTCCGGAACTGGCTCGATCCCCTGATGTCAGAGCCAATGCAGCAAGACACCTGGTTGCAGTCTCCGCCCGATACGGTCTTGGTAAGTGTCTCGCACGCGGCACCTTCACATGCTCGGGGGCTGTCCAACCTTGCCTGCTGTCTGAAGGATGCTGTCAGGAAAACTCGATGGATCTACCTGTCGACCACCGGCGTATTTGCCGATCCAGCACCTGAGTCATCGCTATGGGTGGATGAATCCTCTCCAACACTTCCTGCGCGTCCAGGTTCGGTGAACGCTTTAGAAGCCGAGCGATGGCTTGAAGATTCCGATCTGGAGCATGTGATCCTCCGCCCAGCAGGAATCTATGGTCCAGGTCGAATTCCTAACGTGCAAGCGATCCGAGAATCGCAATCGATGCCAGTCGATCCTGAAAGCTATCTGAATCTAATACACGTTGAGGATCTATCGCAAATCATTGCAACTGTTTCGGATAGACCGATTGCCCATCGGCTTTACTGCGTCAGCGATGGCAAGAGCATCGTGCGTCGTGAATATTATGCATTCATCGCCCACCTTCTGAATTTGCCGGAGCCCAAATACAGTGACACGCTCACCCCACAGTACCAACGCCGACGCAATCAAGGCAACAAGCGTGTTAGCAATCGACGTCTTTTGAACGATCATCCGATCGCGTTTCGCTACCCCGACTATCGCAGCGGTCTATCTTCGATGCTTGAGGAATTTTCATGATGATGTTCCAACGATTGATTATGGCTGTTATCTGCCTGCTGGGCATGGTTTTTTTTGAGGCGTTCTACCTGCCGACGATTCTAAATGCCCAAGATGCTTCTTCCGAAAGTGCGACTGCACCAAGCAGTCTTGCTAGCGGTAGTTCAGCAGAGCGAACCGCGAGCTTAGTCGTTGCTCAGTCCAAGATCTCAGGAGCCTGTTTTCCTGTGGTCGATGTTCACACTCATTTCTTCATCAAGGGCAAACATGACCAGCAATTGCTGGATCGATATGTTGAGATCATGGATCGAAACAGGATCGCGGTAAGCATATCGCTCGACGGTCAGCTTGGTAACCAACTTCAAACCCACACGAACTATTTGTGGACCAAGTACCCAGATCGGTTTGCCATCTTTGCGAACATCGATTTTCGAGGCAGAGGTATCGAGGATGATCCATCGAGTTGGGTGTGCAACCAAGATGCCTTTGTTTTTGAGAGCGTTGCAGCTCTCAGAGCGCAGGTCAAACAAGGCAACATCTGTGGCTTGAAGTTTTTCAAGGACTTCGGTTTGCGATGGAAGAACGCTGACGGCAGCTTGATTCGGATCGACGATCCTCGATGGGATCCTATTTGGGAAGTATGCGGCGAGTTGGGCATTCCTATTCTGATGCACACGGCAGATCCAAGCGCTTTTTTTAGGCCTTTGGATGAAAGCAACGAACGGATTGGCGAACTGAGATCTCGACCCGAATGGGCGTTTGTTGGACCCGATTTTCCACTTCGCGAATCATTGCACCAAGCTCGCAATCGAGTGATCGCCAAACATCCCAAAACCATCTTCATCGCGGCTCATTTTGGCAACGATGCAGAAAACCTTTCGGAGCTTTCCGAGTGGCTTGATGAGTATCCTAATCTATACGTCGAGTTCTCTTCGCGTATCAATGAACTTGGACGGCAACCTTACACTGCACGACGTTTCTTTGAAAAGCACCAGGATCGGATTCTTTTGGGAACCGATGGGCCTTTTCCTGAGCAGCGGTTGGTTATCTACTGGCGATTTCTTGAGACCTTCGATGAATATTTCCACTACTCCGAGAAATCCCCACCTCCTCAGGGCGATTGGCGGATTTACGGGATCGGGCTCAGTCCGCAGATCCTCGAAAAAGTCTATTCGATCAACGCCTGCCGAATTATCCCGGGCTTGAAGGCGAAAGTTCAAGCGTTCGGCACTGGCAAGGGTACAAGGCCGGCGGGAAATGATTAATCTATCGTTTCAACACGATTGCGCCTGCCCACTGGAAATCAGAATCAACTCTCATGCATCATCCGGCAAATTCTACAGAACACGAACCAGAGCATGTCATCGCAAGGCGACAGAAGATTGGCGTGATTTTGCTGCTGCTATTTACGCTTGCTTACGCCGGTTTTATCGGACTTTGTGCGTTTGCCTACGATTGGATATCTAAGACCAAAATCTCGGGTATACCTTTGACGGTCGCATACGGTTTTGGACTACTTTTTTTATCG
>JAGWZB010000402.1 GCA_018969045.1 Planctomycetota bacterium
AAAAGCCACTCCATTGATGATGATCACTCAAGCGTTTAGAGATGATTTCGGAGAAATCATCGACGTTGGGCACGCACCGGCACCCGAATTCGCAAAAAAACAGTCAGAATACGCTGATTTTTTGATCGAATCGCAAGATTCGTATCGCTTCTGCACCAGGGGAGAAGTGTGGTCCGATTTTGCCCACCGCCGGCCACCCGATTTGCCAACGATTTAACGCCTTAATCCAACAGGAAAGTCCATCAAGATGGAATCCAAAGCTCATCGCAAGCTCGTATTTGAAGGACTCGAGAGCCGACGATTGCTGGCAGTCACGACCACTTTCCTTCCCGACCCTTACCAGAACACCGCACCTAAGGTGTTCGACCGAACCGCCAAGGCAATCTCGGGCTTCGAAACACAAACTCCAAGCGTCCTCTTGGGGCAATTCGATGTCGAATCAGATCCTTTGAAGTTGATCTCCTACACTAGTCCAGTCCATGGTAGGGTAATCTCCAACGGTGACGGTACGCTCAACTACACCTCCGATCCTGGATTTTCTGGACGAGATTGGTTTCAGTACACGATCGGTGACCATCGAGGAGGGATTTCCTCCGGGACCATGACGATCGAAGTTGTCCTCCCAGGGACTTCTACAGGCACGTCGAGCTTCACTGGTTTTTCTAAGTTGAAAGCTGGCGGTACCGACATCGATCTTGGACAGTCTTCTACCGTCGCTCCTCGCGCAGTCGATTATGATGCCGACGGCCGAATCGATATCCTAGCTGGCGCCAATGGACGGATTTTGTTGTATCGGAACATTGGGACCTCGAATGAGCCGGTATTTGCCTCAGGCGTCTCGGTAAAAGCTGGCGGTACGGATATCGTGGTCGGTAATGGCCGCTTAGCTATCTCTGTCGTAGACATGGATTTAGATGGTCGATTTGATCTGGTGGCAACGGGGTCTCACGACCTGAAAACTCGCTGGTTCCGAAACGTTGGAACGACGACAGCACCGAGCTTCAATCCAGCGATATTTTTCAAACAGCAAAACGGGATCAATGATCACATCGCGGCGGACTTTCGTGTCGAAGTTGCCGACTGGAATGGAGATGGGCTTGCAGATATCTTCACAGGCTCATTCGATCGGTTTTTCCAAATTGCTTACAATGTCGGAACCGCAACGAGTCCTCGTTTTGCTACCCCTACCAACATCATCGATTCCCAAGGTAGAACGATCCAGGGTGCTTACTATCTGAATCCGCGAGTGTTTGATTTGAATCAAGACGGCAATCCGGACTTCATCGATTCTTACAATTGGGGTTATTTCAATTTCCGACTTAACCAAGGCAGCGCCAAGCAACCTGACTTGCCCGAGTCCACCAGGTTTTTAGTGACCGACTCCAATGGGTTGAGTTTGGACTTAGGTCCGATTACTCACGGGCCCATTGTTGATTTCCAAGACTTCAATTCAGATGGAATCCTCGATTTAATCTCTGGGGGAGAGCAATCTGGGACGATCTTTTTGGCGCTGGGCAAAGGCGGCTTGGAGTACTTGACCCAGATTGAATCACTCGTTGCGCAGCACCCTGTGGATCTGGGTTCCTTTCTTGATTCCCCGAGCAATGCAGCGATAAAAAGTCGGCTCCAGGAGTCGCTTGGCAGCCTCTACGACAGTGTTGTCTATTGGGCAAGTCCGGACCAAAACGATCTGATTTTTCAACGATTGCTACAGTTGATCGAAAGCAATCCTCAATATTTTAGACTTCAGACCTTAGATCTATTGCAGCATCCAGGAATTCCATCGCTTGCGTCGCAACTGTGGCTCACAGCATTGATGACCAATTACTATGATCCTCATACTCGCAAGGCGATTTGTGATGCAGCAAGCTTTCCACAGGTTGATCAGCCCGGTGGTGGTTATCGCAAACTCGTCGAAGATCTAGGGCTGTTTCTTTTCGACAATTACCAAACCCCCCGTGGTGCCGAAGCGATCTATCAAAACATCCGGAACATTCCTCGAAATGTTTATCCTGGAACCGGTTTGACGATGAACGATTGGCTAGGCGGACGCACGTATCTGGTTCGCGGCAGTCTGAAGAACAATTACAATGGTTACCCCGATCAGGGCTATCCAGAGTTTAGTTTCGGATACGATGCTCGCGCTGTCTTAGGGGTAAGAGCCGAAGAGAATCAATTCATGACCGTGATTCACCACGAGATCATGCATGATATGGACGCTTATGTGAGCCGCTCACCGGATCTGTATCGGCGCTGGGGCCAAATGCTAGTTCGTGCTGCCGGCCGATCTCCAAACGGCACTAGCTTTATCATCGCCGACCCGAAAACGGGTTGGTTCAGCGTGCCGCTTACTCAAGAGCATTGGAAGAACCAGGGTTGGTGGAACGGAACCGATAGTTGGTGGTCTACTTACAACGAATTCTTCAGCACCGGGCTGGGTAAAGACTGGAACAAGCGAGGCTTCATGAGAGGCGACATCGCTTGGTTTCTCAACAACCCACAAGAGAGCCTAGCCACTCAGGGCAATCAATACTGGAACAGTGGCGAAGGACGGCTTCAAGTTGCGATCCACCGCTCGTATCAAGGTTACGACACGAATATCACCGAAGTTCTCTTCTTCATGGATGTGCTTTCGTTGGGCATGAACAAGATTCAACTATGCGAAAATAACGGAACCTCCGATCAAGTTATCTCGTTTGCAAAGCTTTCGAGAAATCAGTGGGGATATATCGATGGTGTCTCTGTCAACGGTCGCGAATACCGCTTTACGGTCGATAGCCAAGGTCAAGTAACGCAGGTTCTAAGCCCACTGGCCCCTACGATCACAATCTCAGCCTTCGCATCACCCAGTACCGTAACCACCACAACAACACAGGTGCATGTCGACGCAACACCAACCAACGGCAGTGATCCATCGAATATCATCTACCAATGGAGCGCCACAGAAATTCCTGCTGGCGCAACCATGCCAAGGTTTATGACCAATGGTTCCAATGCTGCGAAAGATTCGATCGTCGAATTCGATGATCCAGGGACTTATGTCCTCACTGCCACCGTCGTCGATAAGTACTCCACCGGTTTTCCCTTTAAAACCACCAGTACGACGGTTACCGTTCTACCCACTGCTACCGGAATCGCGATTGTTCCCTCGATGGCAACGATCCATTCAGATGAGCAAATCCAGTTTCGTGCTTATGATTCCGACCAATTCGGACACCCCTTGAATTCACCAACCAATGCCCAATGGGATGTGATTCCTGGGCTAGGGACGATCGATGCCAGTGGTTTGTACACCGCTTCTGCCTCCACCGGTACCGCGACGGTCGTTGCGGAAAAAAATGGACTCAAAGCGTTTGCAACCGTGCGCATTGGTACCGCTTCTCGATGGGCCCAAGCAACAGGAGGCAGTTGGTCCGCAAGTGGAAGTTGGGAATCAGGCCAAGTGCCACGAAGTCCGGATACAATCGCGGATTTCAGTCGACACGATATCTCGCAAGATGCAGTGGTCACCCTCGATGGAGATCAAATCGCGGGGGGGATCTCTTTTGGCGACCAAGTTCCTGGGCAGGGTTGGAAGCTCGAAAGTGGGCAAGGTGGGACCTTAACGCTCGATGTCGCTAGCAATAAGCCGGAAGTATTCATCGAAAATGGGACCGTCAGTATAAGCGCCCCATTAGTAGGGACAGATGGACTGCGAAAAACCGGACAAGGAACCTTGAAACAACTCGCTAATTTCGAAATTACCGGCGGGGTGATCATCGATGAGGGAATCTATGAGATTTCTGCAGGTGGTTGGAATGCGAATCCGTTCGGAAGTACCAATCAAATTATAGTGAATCGCGCCGGCACTTTGCGAACCACTGGATCGCAATCGCTGGGCGTTGCAAACAATCAAGTGTGGGTCAACGGAGGTACACTGCAGCTGGGCGGTGATAATTACTTCTACGATTTCCGAATGACCGGTGGCCG
>JAGWZB010000403.1 GCA_018969045.1 Planctomycetota bacterium
CCAGTTTCCATAAAAGACCGCTTGGATTTCCTCATCGCTGAACCCTCGCGACTGCATCAATGGTGCCAGTTTGTGCACATCACGGTATTTATTTAAGTCTGTGGGTGTTTGCTCACATCCATAGCCTCCGTCCAAGTCGGTTCCGATCCCTATGTTGGCGATCGATCCGTGGGCCAAGTCTCTCACATGGCAAATCTGATCGACAGCCTGTTCCAAGGTGGCTTCGTTTTTAGACAAACCTCTGACATAACCGTTTTGCATCATGATGATATCGAGCGCCACTCCCAATACTCCTCCTCGCTCGATAACCGCCTTGATCTGATCGTCGCTAAACTGTCTTTGCCAATCGCAAATCGCTCTGGCGTTCTGATGGCTGGCGTGGATAGGTCCGTCAAAACGCTCGATCACTTGCCAAAACGCTACATCGGAAAGATGGGTCACATCGATGGTGATCCCAAGTTCTTGGCAGTGCTTGATCAGTTCGAGTGCATCGAGCGATAAACCGACCTCGCTGCGCGTCCCACCCCCGTAGCGATTGGTTCCGTAATGGGTCAGTCCCAGCGCTCGAAGTCCCGCTTGGTGGAATTCGTAGATGGTATCGGGGGTCAATATCGGATCGGCGCCTTCCATCGTCAAGATAAATCCAAGCGGTACGCGGTCTTGGACCACGGCTTTAGAAGCGCTTATAAGTTGGCTGCCATCTGGATTGGAGTCGGCATGAGTGTACTGCTGCCAATGGGATCTTAAGTCCTCTTTGGTGCGCAGCATTCTGATGTATCCGGCCCGTTCCATCGCTCGATAATACGCCAGATGAGCATGGGCCATCGCATAACAAGTTTGAGGGCTAGTCCATCCAAAAGAATGATCGATCGATTGCTCTTGTCTGGCTAATAATGTGGTCAAGCAAACCGGCACTTGGGCAATCCGAAGCTCCGGGAAAGAGAGCGTGTTATTGCGGCGCCCTTTCTCTGTCATTTGCAAAGCCGTTTCCTGGGCTCGAATATCGTCGACGCTTTGGCGCAGGTCTCGATTCCAATCGACCCCGTTGAGAGCTAAATCCAAGTGTGCATCGAAAATCCACATTGCAAACGACCCTTGTACTATCGGGATTCACTGTTTTGAAGGGGCAGGCAGAATTATTGGGCAAAACGATCAAAGACTTCGCGAGACACCCAAATCGGCAAAATCGGTCGGTGAGAGACCGCTACGGCGACCGCATCCGAAGGACGCGAATCGACATCGATCGTCTCACCGTTTCGATTCAGCCGAAGGACCGCGTAGAAGATATCGTCTTGAAAGTCGTTGATTACCACCGAATCGACTCGAGCACCAAGCGATTGCGCAACACCTACAATCAAATCATGGGTCAGTGGCCGAGGTGGCCGCTGGGCATGGGTGACCCTCAAATCGATATTGGTCGCTTCAAAAAAACCGATAACGATCGGGAATTGCCGATCGCCATCGATCTCTTTGAGATAAATCAGCTGCTTTTCAGTCAGGTCGTTTTTGACGATCCGTGCAAGCTGCATTGGAACAAGATCAGCCATGAGCTCTTTCTACGGTTCAAGTTCGTTTCGATACTGCTCTATACAATAATCGGAAATTGAACCGCAGTGAACCAACCTGGACTTATTTCTTGCCTGCCAGCGCATCGCGAATCTCTCGCAACAGCAAGACATCTTCGGTGGGCTCCGCAGGTGGCTCCTGCGCCTTGGCCTTCTCGAACCTTGCCTTGGCCGCATTGATCGCTTTGACGAATAAGAAAATTGCCAGCGAGATTAGCAAAAAGTCCACCACCGTCTCAATGAACGGACCATATTTAAGGATTGGGTAATCTTGAACAAGCATCTCCGGCTTGCCCGCCGCATCCTTGATCATCTCGCCAGTCTTGGGGTCCAACTTGGGCGACTCGGTCCGCACCTTATAAGCCCAATCGGCAAAGTTCACGCCGAACTTCGAAGTGATCAGGTTCAGTGGTGGCATGATCAGATTGCTGACCAGAGAATTAACGATCTTGGTGAAGGCCGTACCGATGACCACACCCACTGCCAAATCGATGACGTTACCGCGCAACGCAAAGGCTTTAAACTCCGATGCAAGATTGGAAAAGAATCCCATAGACGTGCTCCTTGATGACACAAAAAAATCAATCGTGAAAACGATCGTGAAAACCTTTCAAAACCTAAAAAACCGATCCATCCAATCAGAGCCAAGTTGGTTCCTGCTGATTCGCAATTCCGCACGGGTGGCGATTGCGAATGCTATCAAATTCGCCGGGGGTCCGATTGTGCGTGAGTATAGAAGGTTCCGCCGTCGATTTTTAGTGGATTAAGTAAAACTTCTCTGAGCAAGCATTGACTTCTGCTTGATTTACGAGGATCCGTTTTGTTACACCTATCGGTTATGGCTAGGCAACCCAGAGCAAGATTCCTGCTGCATCAAGCGACCCGCAAACGCTTGGTCCGCGTTGCCTTGCTCATTTTGGGGGTAATTCCGGCGGTTTTCATGGGGCTAGCGACTCTCGTATACTGGTCGCCATACTACCAATCACGCCTGAAAAAAGAGTGGGAATCCCGAGTCACTGCCAATCTTGGTGTACGTGTGCTAACCGCTGGATTCCGATTGCTGGGCCCCGGCCAGTTCGTGGCATCAGATGTGGTGCTTTTTCATCCTGAGACGGATGTCCCGATGGCCAAGGTTCGTCAGGTTGCCGGGTTGATCAAACCCCAAGGTTGGTCGATCGTTCTGGAAGACCCAAAGCTTGACGCCAGTCAGCTCCAAGCCACATTAGGGTTGCTTCACGATGGTTTTTTGTGCAAACCCCAGACCCGCGAACGGATGCTTGCGATCTCGGTCCCCAATGGCTTGGAGGTGCACCATCACAGTGGGGTGACCAAGCTTGGTCAGGTCGAGATTCTCATGAAGCCCACCGAAAGTCGATCGGCGATTGTTTCGAGATTTGCTTATGCAGAGCAGCCTTTTGGGGAGATTCAACTCCAAGTGGTACGGGATCATTCGCCAGGTAATCTTTCGACGCGAATCGAAGTCCGTTCTCCTAAGTCCTGGATTGCATGTTCCAATTTTTCTGAGCATATTCCTTGGGTAAAAGCTTTGGGTGAGACGGCTCAGTTTCGAGGGATGCTCAAAGCGCAGTGGAGTACCCACGGCTGGGATGCAATCGTCGAAGGGGAGTTTGATCGGGTGCAGTTTGCCAAGATGACTTCAGCGGTAGGCTCGCCATTTAAGGGGCTTGGGAGTGTCTCCTTAGGCTCGCTGAATCTTTGCGATGGACAGATCGTGTATGCAAAGGGCAGGCTCGACTGTCAGCAAGGTAGTTTTCAGGCCGATTGGATACAAAAGGCGGCACAGTGGCTGCAGTTGCCTGCCAAGTGGGAAACGGAGTTGTCTGAGAGCCAGTTGATCGATGCGTTTGCGGTTACCTTTGAACTAAGTCCTGAAGGGCTCCGGCTCGGCGGGCAATTGCCAGGTCCGAGCCAATGGCCTCCGGTTGCGTTGAAACTTAGCCAAGCGACCTTGTGCACGCCCCAAGCACCGATTCCCTTGACGAGTTTGGTAGCAGCGTTCCAAGCAGTTCCGGGTCCTGCAAACCAGGGTTCCTCGGCTGTCGATCTTAATGCGATGTACTTGGCGTCGATCCTGCCTTGGCCTAAGAGTGTATCGGAAACTCAGAAACAGCCCTCTGAGCAGCAAGTCAGTCGTCTTTCCCATGCCGAAGCGGGTCCGGAGAATCCAATCCGCTAAGGGATTCGAGGGGTACGGCGATGGGGATTTTAGTGAGGTTCCCCCCGGGGAAGCGTTGATGTTTGAAGCTAGGCGGGGACGATTTGTCGTTTAAAGCGCACTTTTCGGCCCTTATTGTCTTCGCTGGCACCTAAAAACCCTTGGGCTCGTCTTCCAACGAGGGGGGTTTTTCGCGAGAATGAGAACTTGGTA
>JAGWZB010000404.1 GCA_018969045.1 Planctomycetota bacterium
TGAGAATCCTCAGAGCTACCACTATTTTATGCAGGAAAATCTCTTCAAACACATCGACATCCTTCCACAAAACACCCATATCCCAAATACCAATACGGATGATTTACCTTCTAGCGCCGAAGCTTACGAGCTTGCGATCGCCCAAGCAGGAGGGATTGATTTACAGGTTCTTGGGATCGGGTCCGAAGGTCACATCGGCTTCAATGAACTAGGATCCTCTTTATCCTCTGCGACACGTGTGAAAACTCTCACCTCAAAGACTCGGAAAGATAATGCTCGATTTTTCAAATCCCTGGATCAAGTCCCCAAGATGGCCATCACCATGGGACTTGGTACGATCATGAATGCAAGAGCAATCATGCTCTTGGCCACCGGACGCCATAAAGCCGATACGATTCGACAAAGCGTCGAAGGTCCCGTAACGTCTATGGTCCCTGCCTCCATTTTGCAGTTCCATCCCAACGCAACCCTGATCTTAGATCGCGACGCGGCCAGCAAATTGGACCATATCGATTATTACTTGGAATCTGAAAGAAATCAGCAATCGCTATGAGTCCCAAAAATTACCATCGCTCGACGGCTGAACATGCCAGACTCAATCAATCGGTTCAAAGACAAGCTAATTGGCAACGCTGGGGTACTTATCTCTCCGAACGCCAATGGGGAACGGTTCGCGAGGACTACTCGGACAACCAAGAAGCCTGGTTCTTTTTGCCACACGATCACGCCCGTTCCAGAGCTTATCGATGGGGCGAAGATGGATTGATGGGTATCTGCGATCGTCAAGGTAGACTCTGCTTTTCCTTTGCCTTCTGGAACACCCGTGACCCGATCCTCAAGGAGAGGCTTTATGGTCTCTCGGGCCCAGAAGGCAACCACGGTGAGGATGTCAAAGAATCGTATTTCTATCTGGACGCAACTCCGACATGCTCATACGCAAAAGGTGTCTATAAATACCCTCAATCGAGGTTTCCTTATGAGAAACTCACGGATATCAATCGCGCACGTTCCCGTTTCGAACCGGAATTCGAGTTGGCGGATGCAGGAGCCTTTGATGAGAACGACTACTTCGACTGTGAAATTGAATACGCAAAAGAGTCCCCGGATGACATCCTCATCCAGTTAACTGTCCACAATCGTGGCTCGCGGCCGGCCGTGTTGCATCTGCTGCCTCAGTTGTGGTTTCACAATTCATGGGTCTGGGGTTGTACGCATGATGGATGCGCAGCAAAACCTCGCATGCGATTGATCTTTCCAGAAAATGAGCCCTCAGGTGTCGTTCTTTGCGATCACGAAACTCTTGGACACCTGGAGTTCCGAGTGCAAGCCGAATTGGATCATGAAAAACCTGAATGGCTTTTCACCGAAAATGAAACCAATACCCAGCGTCATCCTGGAGCACTCTCAGGTGGAAGCCATTTCAAGGACGCCTTTCACGAATACATCGTCCAAGGTGACAAGAGCAAGGTAAATCCTAGACTATTTGGTACCAAGTGCGGTGCCCATTTCATGACGATCATCCACCCGAATCGGCCAACCGTTCTGCGATGCAGACTTACCGGAACCGGTGAAAACCAAAACCTGCTATCACTTCCGGTCGTTGGTGGTAAAGCTCCCGAAGACTACAAGCCCCTAGCGACCATCGACGACAGATTCGACGAGTTGATGCAGCAACGCAAACTGGAAGCTGACGAGTACTATGGTGCATGCATCCCAGCCGAACTCAACGAGGATGAACGCCATGTCGCCCGCCAAGCTTACGCGGGTCTGATTTGGACCAAGCAGTTTTATTACTACGTGGTCGATGCGTGGATGCAAGGGGATCCCGAAGGACGGCAGTTGCCCTCATCGAGGTTCCAAGGAAGGAATGCCGATTGGAAACACCTTTTTAATCGCGACGTTATCAGCATGCCCGACAAATGGGAGTATCCCTGGTACGCCGCTTGGGATCTGGCCTTCCACATGATACCGATGTCTCGAATCGATCCGGAGTTCGCCAAGAGCCAATTGCTGCTGTTTCTACGCGAGTGGTATATGCACCCCAATGGCCAAATTCCCGCTTACGAATGGGCTTTAAGCGACGTGAATCCTCCCGTCCACGCTTGGGCTTGCTGGCAAGTCTATCAACAGTCCGGTGATCGCGAATTTTTGGCCAGAACGTTTCAGAAACTTTTGCTCAACTTCACGTGGTGGGTCAATCGCAAGGACACACGAGGTCAGCACGTCTTTAGCGGTGGATTCCTCGGTTTGGATAATATCGGAGTTTTCGATCGCAGCGCCCCACTGCCAGGAGGCGGAATCCTCGACCAAGCCGATGCGACGGCATGGATGGCCTTCTACTGCGGGTGCATGCTCCAGATGGCTCTGGAACTGGCGGAGAACTCCAAGGCCTACTCGGATATGGCTAGCAAGTTCTTCGAACACTATGTCGCAATCTCCGAAGCCATGAACTCCCTGCACGGGACCGGTTTATGGGAAGATAACGATGGGTTTTACTACGACCATCTTTATCGAGACGGAAAAAGTATTCCTCTCAAAGTGCGATCCCTCGTCGGTCTTATCCCCCTTTGCTCAAACGTTATTCTTTACGATTCGGTGATCGAGAAACTACCTGGCTTCAAACGCCGTATGAATTGGTTCCTCAACAACAAGCCCCACATGTCCAAGTACATGACGTACCTCGAGCAAAAAGCAGGTCACGGGGAAAATGGCAATCGTGGAGGGATGCGATTGCTTGCGATCCCGTCGACCGAGAGACTCAAACGCCTTTTGGCCTACATGCTCGACGAGTCGGAATTCCTCTCGCCCTACGGCATACGCTCTTTATCTGCAGTCCATAGCGAAAAACCATTTGTCTTTGAACACGCCGGTGGGACCAGCTCGGTTGGATATGTTCCCGGCGAGAGCAACTCAGGTATGTTCGGCGGCAATAGCAACTGGCGAGGTCCCGTGTGGTTCCCGCTAAACTATTTGCTTGTAGCGTCCCTGCGCTCCTACCATGAATACTACGGCGAAAGCTTCACGATGGAATGCCCAACCGGTTCGGGCCAATTTCGCAATCTAAAACAGATCGCCGATGAGATCGAACGAAGACTGGTTCAGCTGTTCCTCAAAGACTCCCAAGGGCGCAGACCCTGCCATGGCCAAGACCCTCGTTACTGGAAAGATCCACACTGGCAAGACTTGGTCCTGTTCTATGAGTACTTCCACGGAGATAACGGGAGCGGTTTAGGTGCCAGCCACCAAACAGGCTGGACCGCTCTTGTCTCTACAATCCTCGAACATCAAGCCGCATGCCGTGCGGACTCTTGAGTTCTTTGCAGGAATCGGAGGCTTCCAAGCGGCATGTCCATGGATGAATGTCCAAGCCGCCTTGGATATCGATCAAGACGCCAAATTGGTTTACACAGAAAACTTCGCAGGAAACTATATCACCTGTGAACTAGCGTCGATCACAAAAGACCATCTCGCACACTATTCTGCTGAATTGTGGTGGCTAAGCCCTCCTTGCACCCCCTTCACTAAGAAAGGAAGTCAACAGGACGATCGCGATCCTAGGTCCCGTGCCCTGCTGAATCTCATTCAGATCGCCACTGAACTGAGCCCGAATCTGATCGCTCTTGAAAATGTTGTCGGCTTTGAAAATTCTCTGACTTGCAGTCGAATCGTATCGATGTTGCAGCAAGCAGGCTACAAGGTTCGGGTCTGCATACGCTGTCCATCGGAAATTCAATGGCCCAATCGACGTAGACGCGTCTACCTCGTCGCCTGGCATGCTTGCATCGACGAAATCCTCGGTACAAAAATCTCAGCAAGCTTTGAGCAAAACTGGCTATCCTCCAACCCGATGCAATCAAAGCCCATCCAAGCCTACTTGGATCCCAACATATCACGCCAGCGCAGCCCGGAATTATGGCTAGATGAAGAAACCCTCGAAAATCACTTCACTGCCA
>JAGWZB010000405.1 GCA_018969045.1 Planctomycetota bacterium
GCCGGCAATTGCACCATGTATCGCACCATTCGAGCCCCCAACTCCCGACTGGTGGGCACTTCCAACAAGAACCTACCTGGAACCGGCACCTGGACTCGCTGCTGGGGATCTTCTGTGCTGGGTACTTCCGCTCGAACCTGTGAGTCTTGCGGAGTTTGTATCGCTGGAGGCATATTTTCCAAGATCCGGGCGACATATCTGGGTGTACCAGATTCCAGCTTCATGATCGATTGAATCAATGCATCATTCTTGCGTCGCGCCGCAAGCAATTCAGAGATCATTCCTCGAGCGATATACCCTGATCGAACAACCGACAGGTTTTTCTCGGCCAACCCCGCTCCATAGAGCCACCCAGCAAAACCTAAGGCCGCTTGCTGATCGGCGGTCAATCCAGGATCTGTCCGTTGATTGACATAATCGGCAAAACGGATTCGGGTGTCTTCATTCAGATACTCGCCAATTTCATCGAGGATCGGCGCAAGCTCAGTTCCAATCGCAGGATCCGAAACCTTCGCTAAATCCTCTCTGAGCCACGCAAGGATTTCATCGCACTCCTTTTTCACATTGAAAATGGCTTCGAGCCTCCTGTCGATCTTTAACTGAGTCTCGACCGACACGGTGTTGGCCTGAAAGCCTTTGAGGATTTGCTGGGCAAGTTCGTGCTGACCTGCGTTCTGAGCCATCACCGCGGCCTCAAACATCTGGTCTGCGAGCAATTGATCGATTCGTTTAATCTCAGGTCTGCTGGTCTCTAATTCCGGAAACCTCTGTATCGCAGTTACCAGCATCTGACGCGCTTCGAAGTATCGCTTTGCGGCCAAGTAAACGCTCACGATATCAAGCCAATCCTGGGCTCGATTCGGATCTGCATTTCTCACCAAAACATCTCGCAACTGACCAGGGGGAATCGACGACATCCCAACCCGCATGTCCCACGAAATCGAAGTCTGTTGGCCGACACCTCGCAAACCCTGAATGCGAACATACTGAGGCGAAACCTCTGTGATTCCTTGCACGATCTGCTTACTAGGGGACTGAAACATGTAGATCCGTCGGCCAAATGGATCAAACGGAGTCGCACTAAATGCACTACCCAAACCGCCCTGGATCACCAAGTCGCTCTTGCTGACTTCACTTTGATTGACCTTGATCGCGATCTTGTAGGGCTCAGGGGTCTCTATCGGCTGACGATCCGTTCGCTTGGTGCTGACGTAAGTCACACGAAGACCATCATCTAAGCCGGCGATTCGTGCAGCCGATTGCGTTTCATTGCTCCCGGCATACCCTTTCTTATCCAATCGTGGTAGTACCCGGAGCACACCCGGTCCGACAGAGAACCCATTATCTAGGATCAATGTCTGTTGCTGCGCAAAAGCCACCGGAGAGATTACCGCTAAAGCGATTCCGATCAAGACGGCAAAGGCACATGCTGTACTCCTCGAGCGTGCCAACCAGGATTCATTTAGCATATTCGGTAAATCCTCCTCGGGAGTGTCCTGTCCAAGGAGCCTGCTTCAAGGAGATTTCGCCGCGTTGAGTCTAGCGACCGCCGAAATATTTCTTGAGAGTCTCCGACGCCGCATCCTTGGTGTTTTTGGTTGTCGGACCTGTAGTAGGCTTCGGTAACTTCATCGGTGGCTTCTTGTCAGGTCGCTTGAGTTTTCCACCCGACTCATCGGCCGGAGAGTCCGATCCCTCGGATTCGCTAGACGCTGACTTGGTAGGATCTAGCTCGGTGGATTCATGGATCAACTCAGAGTCCAACCGCGTTGTCTCTTCCATTTGAAACTGACGAGTGTCCGGTTCGGCTCCCACCGTGCGACGATCGATTTGGTCGGCTTCCAACAACCATGAACTGATGTCAAAACTCTCGCGAGAATCGGTGATCTTCGATTCGGCTTGCTCAGCAATCCGCTGGGCAACCTCTGAAGCGGTGCTGACTTCCGGTTTCTTGGTGTTGGCGATCCCAATCTCGATGACGACCTCGAACTCCAACTGGCCGACTTTGATATGATCGCCGGACTTGAGAATCTTCGCCTTCTCATGGGTCAACTGCTTGTCGTTGACGAACGTACCATTGCGACTCTTGAGATCCAGCAAAAGCAACCGACCCTCTTTTTGTACAAGGGCGCAGTGCCTGCGAGAGACCGACTCACTCTTGGGACGCAAATGGCAGTCGTCTCCTCGACCAATAAAGAATTTTTCTTCCTTGATCGGAATCAACTTTCCCTCATGGTTTCCAGAAAGAACCTTGAGCGAAATATTCATACGTTCCTCGCACGATTTGAAGAGACAAGCCACACTTGGACGCGTAAGCGACCATGCGATCGCTTACGGTCGGAGATGACATAAGTCCGTTTTGACCTTAAAGATCCGAAACTCTAACCGGGCGGCTATCTAAATCCTAACCGATGCATCCGGCAGATTCAATCGTAATACCCTTTCGGGGGGGCCGATTAAATGTTGAATCGCTCGGAAAATCCTAGCCTCTAACCAACCTTGCCAAACCTCAACAGGTCCACTTTGGTAACGGGCTGGCAAATTGCCCAAATCCCCAACACCCTCAAAATCCGGATATTCAGAAGATTTGGAAATTAAAAAACTGCCGTGTTGCAATAAACCGCTCTTAACCCTTCTTTGGGCACTACCGAGGATCTTGCTTTGACCGACCAAAACATCGACCGGAGTCCTGCGGTGGAAACACAAAAAGGGCTCAGGTCCCCCTTTTCCAAAAGAACAGGTGCAGCTCTCAGACAACTTGGCATCTAGTCCAAACGCGACTAAACCTTCGACTACCGATTCATGCACCGCTCGGTAAAGTCGTTCGCTGTGGCCCTTGCTCCCAAGAGGCAACGACTCACAACCACTTGGAACGATCACGCTATAGGTGAGCTCCTGGTCATGAAGGATCGCCCCTCCACCGGTTTTTCGTTGAACCCAAGGCAGTCGCTTTAGTCCCGAAAAACGCTTGGTGTCCTGGGCTGTCTCTAGCTCCTGGATCGACTGAAAGTTGCCTAACGAGAGAGTCGGCTCAGACCAATAGTACAATCGGACAATGATCGCAGGCTGGTTCCAAGCAGCATCCAGGCCCTTGAGAAAACTCGGATCGTTGGCCCCAAGCAGTAATCTCTGATCGATCTCCATATTCTCAAGCCCTGGGCGTGGAGAATCGGCAATGACAACGATCGATACACCTGACATGCTTGCCAACCTTGGACCTAGCCGTGCTGGGCTAATAACTTCTGATAGGCTTGGTAATCCAGCAAGCCATCGAGCTGACTCGGATCGCTGATCTTGACCTTGATCAACCACCCCCCTGCGTAGGCATCGGAATTTAAACTCTCCAAGCGATCGACAATCCCGTCGTGGACCTGGACGATCTGACCACTGATGGGACTGTACATCGGGCTGACTGCCTTGACACTCTCGACTTCACCAAATTCCTGACCCGCTTCGAGAGTCTGTCCTACTTTGGGAAGTGCCATGTAGACAAGATCGTTCAATTCAGCAACCGCGAAGGCGGATATCCCAATCGTCGCCACTCCACTACCGTCCTGGGGTGCATAAACCCACTCGTGCGACGGCAAGTACTTCAAGTTTTCCGGTGACAGCGTCATAGACCTAGAGACCTCGATGAAAGAATTCGGTGGGAAAAACGAAAATCTAAACGGAACTAGCTCGCTTGTAAAATGGCAATTCGCAAACCCAAGCCTTCGACGCAGTCCCTCGAATATCGACTTGAATCTCCGAACCGATTGCCGATGCCCCCGTGTCCAAATAGGCCATCGATATGGGCTTTTGAAGCGTTGGAGAAAAAGTGCCGCTGGTTACGGTTCCAATTCGATTGCCTTGCAAATCGAAACATTCCGATCGCTCTCTGGCAGCTCTCCTGCCATCCAAAAAAATCCCTACCCGCTTGGACACCTGCGATTGCTTGGACTTGCTTGC
>JAGWZB010000033.1 GCA_018969045.1 Planctomycetota bacterium
ATCCTCTTTGCCACCAGCGATGAAGCTCAATTGGAATCCACTGAGGATTCCGATGACCCTGACCAAGCCCCCAAAGGGCGCCGAATCGTCATCAGCACGCATACCATCAGCCTGCAAGAACAACTCATCGCCAAAGACCTCCCACTGCTCAACGCCGTCATCCCTCGGGAGTTCTCCTCCGTTCTGGTCAAAGGTCGTAGCAACTACCTGTCCTTGCGCCGATTGCAAGTCGCTAGCTCCCGTCTGTCAAGCTTGCTCTATGACCCCCGAGATTTCGAACAATTCGAAGACATCCAGCGTTGGTCGCAATCCACCTCTGACGGGACCCTATCGAGCCTCCCGATGCGACCCAGCGGGATCCTTTGGGACGAAATCTCCAGCGACTCCGGAAACTGTATGGGTCGCAAATGCAAGTCCTTCGACAAGTGCTTTTACTACGCCGCCCGACGCAGAATCGCCAACGCCAAAATTCTCGTGGTCAACCACGCTCTGTTCTTCAGCGACTTGGCCGTGCGCGCCCAAGGTGGTAGCTTCCTACCCAACTACGACGCCGTTATCTTCGATGAATGCCATACGATGGAGAGCGTCGCCGGTGAACACCTGGGCCTGACCGTTAGCAACTCCCAAATCGATTACACCCTCCGAAAACTCTACAACCCCCGAAACGACAAAGGGGTCTTGGTCGCTCTGGGACTCAGACAACTCCAACAGTTGAGCTACCACTGCATGGAGTCCCTCGATTCCTTTGCCAGCGACTTTTTGAACTGGGCCCAAGTCAGTTCGCCTTCCAACGGTAGACTCCGAACCCCAGTCCCTGTCTCGACCGACCTTTCGAAGAAACTCATGGACCTGTCGATCGAACTGGAACGCTACGGAAAAGATCTCAAAGATGCCAACAACAAACTCGATATGATGTCGGCTTCGAATCGACTCGCCTCGCTTTCGACAAGCCTCGATACCTGGCTGCTTCAAAAAGAAACCAGCGCTGTTTACTGGTTCGAGAAAAAAGAATCGCGTGGCTCTTCGCGAAATTTCACCCGACTGACACTTCGAAGCAGCCCGCTGGATGTCGGAAACTACCTTCGCGAACACCTGTTTCAAAAAGTTCCCAGCGTCATCATGGCAAGCGCCACGATCGCCACCAAACAGTCGACTCAATCAGTCCAGTCCCAGACGCAAACCAAAAAGGACGACCCTGCCTTTCATTTCTATCAACGCAGAATCGGTGCGCTGGGAGTGCCTAGCCTCCAAGTCGGCAGCCCTTTCGATTACCCGCGGCTTGCACAACTCCACATGCTGTCGGATCTACCCGACCCCTCGATCGAAAAGAATCGCTACGAAGATGCCATCATCCCTGCCCTAAAACACTACATCCAAAAATTCGATGGACATGCCTTCGTCCTCTTTACCTCCTACGACTCCCTGCGACGAACCAGCCAAGCCCTCGGGCCATGGATGAGCCAAAACAACCTCGCGACCTACTCCCAAGCAGACGGCGCTCCGAGAACCGAACTTCTAAAGTCCTTCAAAGATCACCCTCGAGGTGTTCTCTTTGGTGCCGAAAGCTTCTGGCAAGGTGTCGACGTTCCAGGCGACGCGCTGAAATTGGTCGTCATCACCAAACTCCCCTTCAGCGTGCCAGACCATCCGTTGCTCGAAGCCCGCTTAGAAGCCATCCGCCATGCCGGTGGAAACCCCTTCCGCGATTTCCAACTTCCCGAAGCCGTCATCAAATTTCGCCAAGGATTTGGACGACTGATCCGAACCGCAACCGATTCGGGAATCGTGCTCGTGACCGACCCCCGCATGAGCACCAAACCCTACGGAACCACGTTTACCGCCTCGCTGCCTACTTGCCCGCAAAAGGTCATTTCGGCCAAACAATTCCAAGCTTGATCGCCTTCAGTTGGCCCCCCCAGCGAATTCCAAAACCCTTAGGATTAGAGGCTTTACTGCGAATTGTTTGTGGGAAAGGCAAAAAAAGGGGGCGACTGACGATGACAAATCGTCGCAATTCCCTACAATACCGAGAGTGACTTTGTGAAATTTTTCACAAAGTAGCCGCAGCTTAGACCCAACCCCGGCTCGGTGGGCCGGTCCAAGCGTCCTGACTAAGTGTCCTGTTCAGGCCGGAATTCGAATGGTTTGGCTGAATTTTTGTCGGTGTTTGGTTTCGTACATGTCGTCGGAGGTGCCCCAGTGGTCGCTCACTTGCCCATCCTGATCTACTTAATTGCTGTCTTGGGCTTTGCCGCCGTCTCGCTGCTGCTACCGCACGTGGTCGCGCCCAAGAAGCCGACCAAGATCAAGGACATGCCATACGAGTCGGGGATGGACCCGGTGGGAGATGCCCGCAAGCCCTTTGACATCAAGTTTTATTTGACCGCCATTTTGTTTTTGGTCTTCGACATTGAACTGCTGTTTCTCTATCCATGGGCTGTTTCCCTTCTGGCACCCGACGGCGTGCCTGAAGCGTTCCGGCCTGCAGTGTTGGCTGTCCTGATGGTTCTTCTTGCTACCCTAGGTCTTGCCTACTGGGTGGCTTATCGCAAAGGAGTCTTCGATTGGCGACGGAAATAAACAAACAACTCGGCGATAACGTATTTCTTACGACGATCGATGCAGCGGCATCATGGGCACGGGCCAATAGCCTCTGGCCGATGCCCTTTGCAACGGCTTGTTGCGGCATCGAGTTGATGAGTACGGCTGCGTCCAAGCACGATTTGTCTCGCTTTGGCAGCGAGGTGATGCGATTCACGCCGCGCCAGTGCGACTTGATGATCGTCGCTGGGCGAGTGGTGATGAAAATGATCCCGGTGCTCCAGCGTATTTGGTTGCAGATGCCTGAGCCCAAGTGGTGCATTTCGATGGGTGCATGCGCATGTTCAGGGGGCGTTTTCGATACTTACGCCGTCGTGCAAGGCATCGATCGATTCTTGCCGGTCGACATTTACATTCCGGGTTGCCCACCGCGGCCTGAGCAGTTGATCAAGGCGATCATGGACCTGCAAGACAAGATCAAAAAAACCGGTACTTACGATGCTCGTGAGTTCAAGCTTCGGATCTTGCCCGATGGTCCCAAGCGATTCGACGAAGACGAATTGGTTCGTATTCGCGAGCGCAACGGGTTCAAGCTTGATGAGCCCAAGTACGACCCGATTCACTAATCGCTTGGAGTTATCCCGATGACGGCGGCAACGAACATGAAAGAAGTGCTCGAATCCAAGCTCGGTGGAGTTTCGCTGGTTTGGTCTGCGTTTCGCGATCAAAACCGAGTTGCTGTGCCTGTGTCGCACATCGCCGCGGCGTTGCAAACCCTGCGCGATGCGGGCATGGACCAACTGGTCGATATCACGGCAGTAGACATGCTTGAGTACCCCGGTGCCACGGATCGATTCGAAGTGGTTTATCTGCTGCTTAATACGACCAGCGGCGAGCGTTTGACGGTCAAGACGCACGTCAACGAGCCGGAGTTGAAGCTTCCGTCGGCCTGCCCTGTTTGGTTTGGTGCCGATTGGCTTGAGCGCGAAGTCTACGACATGTTCGGGATCGTATTCGAAGGGCATCCGAACTTCAAGCGATTGCTCTTGCCCGACGCTTTTGAATCGTTTCCGCTTCGCAAGGATTATCCGGTCAAGGGCCGGGGCGAACGCCATAACTTCCCCATCATCACCCGAGCCGAGAGCTAAATCAGATGCCATTGGACCTGATCGATTCGCCTGACTTGGACGCCGGATTCCGCGAAGGTCTCTGGACGCTTAATTTTGGTCCTCAGCACCCTGCGACTCACACGACGTTGCGGTTGGTTTTGCAGCTCGATGGCGAGATGGTCATCGGTGCCGAACCGGACATCGGATTCCTGCACAGCGGCTTTGAAAAGCTCGCCGAAGTCCTCGATTACAATCAGTACGTGACGATTGTAGACCGTATGAATTACATCTCGCCGATGGCCAATGAGATCGCATGGCACCATGCGGTCGAAGGGCTTTTGGGGATCGAGCTGACGCCTCGGTGCAAGTACATACGGACGATCTTTGCCGAGCTGATGCGGATTCACGACCACCTTCTTTGCACCGGTACATGCGTTCTTGACTTGGGTGGTGCCACCGCGTTCATGTACGCGTTCAACGAGCGCGAAAAGATCTACGAAATTTGTGAAAGAGCGAGCGGTCAGCGGTTCCATACCGGTTACACCCGCGTCGGTGGGTTGCTCTACGATGTGACCGACGATTGGATCAAGATGGTTCGCGATTTCTGCAAGACCTTCCCCAAGGCTTACAAAGACTTTGCTGGATTGGTGATGAAGAACCGGATCTTTGTCGAGCGGACCAAGGGCGTTGGGGTGCTGACCAAAGAGGATGCGATCGCCGGATCGGCCAGCGGTCCTGTCGCACGCGCTAGCGGCGTGGAGCGAGACCTAAGACGCGACGAACCGTACTTGGCCTACAACGATTTGGATTTTGATGTTTGCTGTGCACAAGGTGGCGACTGTTATGCACGCTTCCAAGTGCGGATGATGGAGATGCTTGAGAGTTTAAAGATCATCGAGCAGGCGGTCGAGAATTTGCCATCGGGTCCGGTGTTCATCTCGGGGACTGGCAAAGAAGGTCTGCCTGACAAGACCGAGGTGTATCGGAGCATCGAAGGTTTGATCCATCACTTTGAAAACATCATGCCCAACCGTCAGATGCCTTCGCCCAAGGAATCGTACTACGGTGCTACCGAGTCCCCCAACGGTGAGCTTGGGTATTACATCGTCTCGGATGGCGATTTTAAAGCCTACCGAGCCAGGACCAGGCCCCCTTCCCTGCTTCATTTTTCTCTGTTTAGCCGCATGATTCGAGGCTGCATGCTCAGCGACGTTGCCGCTGTTCTAGGTAGTATCAACATCATCGCTGCGGAGTTGGATCGATGAGCGAACTGAGCGAAAACGCAAAACAAACGATTGCCGAACATCTGCCGCGTTACCCAAGTAAGCAGGCTGTAACCTTGCCAGCATTGCATGTGGTTCAGCAAGAGCGAGGATGCGTCAGCAAAAAAGCGATGGAGGAGATCGCCGAGATTCTCGAGCTTTCCCCGGCGCAAATCCACGATACGGCTTCGTTCTATGGTTTTTTTCGGACCGAAGAAAACCCGCTTGGGGAAAAGCGGATATGGGTTTGTCGGTCGCTCCCCTGCATGCTTCGCGGTGGCGAAGAACTCTTGGCAGCCCTATGCGAAAAGTACGGCATCGCCCCTGGCGAAACCACATCCGATGGCAAACTGACGATCGAACTTGCAGAGTGCCTTGGGGCCTGTGATGGAGCTCCTTGCATCCTGCTCGAAGACGAACTCCATTTGCGATGCAGCGTCGAAGACGTCGAGCGCATCGCCAAAGAGCCTACCCCTGAAACCAAGAAAGTTTGAAGCGAGGTTCAAACGTGAGTCAAAGCGAATTCAAACCTGTTCTTTTGGGACGAATCGATCGACCCGATAGCCAGTCGCTAGCATCGTACCGTGCCGATGGAGGCTATGAGGCGCTGGCCAAGGCGTTGAAGATGGCCAACACCGAAGTCATCGATGTGGTGAAGAACTCCGGTCTTCGAGGTCGTGGTGGAGCAGGCTTTCCGACCGGACTGAAATGGACGTTTTTGCCCAAGGATGTCAATGGTCCAATCTACTTGTGCATCAACGGCGACGAAAGTGAACCGGGGACTTTCAACAACCGAGTTTTGATCGAAGAAGACCCTCATCAAGTCCTCGAAGGGATCGTCATCAGCAGTTTTGCAACCCGTGCGACGACGGCCTATTTTTACCTCCGCTATGAGTACGGACGTTGCTATCGCACACTCAAAAAAGCGATCGACGAGATGTATGCCAACAACCTACTGGGCAAGAACATCTTGGGCTCAGGATATGATCTGGATATCTACTTGCACCGTGGCGCTTGCGCGTACATCTGCGGCGAAGAAACCGGATTGATTGAAAGCCTCGAGGGCAAACGAGCTTGGCCTCGGATCAAGCCCCCCTTCCCTGCCATCGAAGGAGCGTTTCGTCGGCCGACGGTAGTCAACAACGTCGAAACGATGGCATGCATTCCACACATTCTCAAGCATGGTCCTGAGTGGTTCCAGTCTATGGGTGTTCCCAAGGATCCAAACAATCCTCGCGATGCAGGATCTTATGGGCCCAAGCTTTATTGCATCTCCGGGCATGTCAACAAGCCTGGTTTGGTCGAGTTGCCCATGGGGATTACGGCCCGCGATTTGATCGATAACCATGCGGGTGGAGTTTGGAAGGGTCGCAAGGCCAAAGCGGTGATCCCAGGTGGATTGAGCATGGGCTTTATGACCAACGCGGAACTCGATACTCCTTTGGATTTCAATGGGCCAGGACGTGTAGGATGCTTGGGTCTAGGGACCGCTGCAGTGGTCGTGATCGATGATCAGACCAGTATGGTCGATGTCTTGTACAACGCTTGCCGATTCTTTGCCCATGAGTCCTGTGGTCAATGCACTCCGTGCCGCGAAGGGACCGCTTGGTCGACCAAGATCCTCGAGCGCATTCGAGATGGCCGAGGCAAACTCAGCGACATTGATTTGCTCTTGGAGATCTCCAGTTCGATCGGCACGATCCCAGGCACGACGATCTGTGGACTCGCCGACGGTGCGGCTTGGCCGATCAAGACGGCGATCAACAAATTCCGGGGCGAGTTTGAAGAATACATCAAGAGCGGTCGTCGGAGCGAGAGCCCTGTTCTTGCCGGTGCCCACTAAACCAAGCATTTGAACAACACTTTTTGGGAAAGCAATAAAAGTGGTCAAAGTCAAAGTCAACGATATCGAGGTCGATGCAGATCCCAAGGACAACTGCATCCTGGCGGCTCGGAAAGCTGGAGTCGAAATCCCCCACTACTGTTGGCACGAATGCCTCTCGGTGGTCGCCTCATGCCGGATGTGTTTGGTGGAAGTCGGCGAGACCAAGCCTGACGGTACCGTAGCGATGGGACCAAAGCTCGTGCCCGGGTGTCAAACACCGATCAAAGAAGGGACCGTCATCCGCACCGACTCGTCCAAAGTCAAGACTTCGCAGCAGATGACGCTCGAATTGTTGCTGCTGAATCACCCTCTGGATTGCTCGATCTGCGACCAAGCCGGTGAGTGTTATTTGCAAGACTACACTTACAAATATGGAAAAGCCCAAAGTCGCCTCGACGAGCCTAAACTGCATCGCGAGGACAAGTACCACATCGGCGAGCAAATCGCCTTGTTTACCGACCGATGCGTGATGTGTACCCGGTGCGTTCGCTTCACTCGCGAAGTCAGCGGTACTGCGGAACTCCAAGTCGTCGCCAGAGGATCCCACGAAGAGATCGATGTATTTCCCGACACACCCTGCAACAACAAGCTCGCTGGCAACGTCGTCGATCTTTGCCCGGTGGGTGCTTTGTGCAGCAAAGACTTTCTGTACAAAAAGCGGGTCTGGTGGCTTAAGCATGCCCAGAGCGTGTGCACCGGTTGCTCGACTGGATGCAGCATCCATGTCGATCAAAACGAGAACAAAGTCTACAGGCTGCGGCCTAGGGAGAACCCTCAAGCCCAGGGGCACTTCATGTGCGACGAAGGACGATTTGGGTTCAAGTACATCCACGACGATCGCCGCTTGAAATACCCTCGCCTCAAAACCGCAACTGGCCATGCATCCTCCGCGGCGGATTCGACCCCTGCTGGGGATCTGTCGTTTGCCGACCCATGGCCGACGATCCTAGGCGAAGCTCGCAAGCGGATCCAAACCGCTATCCAGAATGATCCTTCGGGATTTGTCGCGGTTCTATCCCCATTCATGAGCGTCGAAGAAGCCTACTTGCTGGCTTCGTTTATCAAAGGGATCGACCCTCGCACCAAGCTGACCCTGGGGCCAGTGCCCGTGGTAGGAAGCGACGATCTGTATCCCAAGGGGCCCAAGGGAGAGCCACCTTTACCAAGCAAAGTCAAATTTACGATTCGGGCTGAGAAATGCCCGAATCGATTGGGCGTCGAAGCGGTCTTGCGGCATTTCGAACGGTCGGTGATCCATGCCGAATCGCTCGGTAAGTCTTCGGCCAGCGCTTGGTACGTCGTCGGTGGATACAGCACAGGCTGGGTGAATGAGAAATTGGATCAAGCCGTCGGCACCCCTTCGTTGTTGATCGTGCAAGACATCTTCCCATCGCCGCTGAGCGAGCGTGCCGACATGGTTCTGGCTGCAGGATCTTTCGCAGAACGAGAAGGAACGTATGTCAACCATGCAGGGTTAGCCCAAGCGGCACATGCTTCGATTCGACCGCCTGAAGAAGCGCGTGCCGATGGACGCATTTTGATGGAACTGGCCGGTCGGCCCGGACTCTTCAACGCGATGGCACTTCGCAAGGAAATCGCAAGCACGATCCCTGAACTCTCTGCGATCTGCGTCGGAGATCTTGGAGATCACGGCGTGCGACTTGCCAAGAATACCAACCAACCCCTGGCCGCCAAAAGTTGATTGCACTCCAAGGAACCTAAAGAATGATTAGCAGTCTACTGGAATATTGGCCTGTCTTATGGCCCGCCTTGGCGGCGATCGCTGTGATTTTGGCGGTCGTTCCGTTTCTGGGTTTGTACATGACGTTCATCGAGCGCAAGGTGGCGGCGTATGTCCAGGACCGAGTCGGTCCGAACCGGGTGGGGCCTTTCGGGCTTTTTCAAGCGGTTGCCGACGGGATCAAGATTTTCCTGAAAGAACAGTTGATTCCCGACCACGTTTATACAGCTTTGTATTTTATCGCTCCGTCGTTCAGTTTGATCACTGCAATGTTCGCTTTGGTGGTCATGCCTTTTGGGCCCGTGGCGACGGACTACCAAAGCGGTTTTCGGTTCATGGTGGCTCCGGGAATCGACATTGGGATTTTGATGATGCTGGCCATCAGCTCGTTATCGGCTTACGGGATCATCGTCGGCGGATGGGCTTCGAACAACAAGTATTCCATCTACGGTGCGATCCGTTCTTGTGCGCAGTTCATCAGCTACGAAATTCCGCTTGGAATGTCGATCTTGGGCGTGGTTGCGATCGCAGGTTCCTTGAACATCGAGAGAATTGTGGCATCTCAGTCCGGGAGCATTTTGGATTGGAACATGTTCTGGCAACCGGTCGCGATGCTGGTGTTTTTCACCAGCGCTCTTGCTGAGACGAACCGTCTGCCATTCGACTTACCAGAGTGCGAGCAGGAGTTGGTCGGCGGTTTTCATACCGAGTACAGCGGGATCAAGTTCGTGCTGTTTTTCTTGGCTGAGTACACCCACATCGTGACGGTCAGTTTTTTGACCGCGCTGTTGTTTATGGGTGGATGGCATTTCCCAGGACTCCCCGGCCCCTCGGGTGCTTCGACGACGGTATTGCTTTTGGGATTGTTCGTACTTTTGGCCAAAGTCTCTTTGGTGGTCATGGTGATCATTCTGCTGCGTTGGGCGCTGCCACGCTTTCGATTCGATCAGCTCATGGGGCTTGCATGGAAGGGACTGATTCCTTTGGCACTTGCCAACCTCGTTGGAGTGGCGATCGTCCTGACCCTAGGTCTTCCCAAGCATTTATTGATCGCCACGGCGGTACTTCCCATCCTGGCGGCCTATTACAGTGCATCGAAGTTCAACGCTTCGCTTGCCGAGGGTAACACTTTGCGAAATGGTCTCAGAACTCAAGGAGCGGTGTCTTATGAGTGAGTCCCAAACGAATCCACCTGTGAAGAAGAAGACCGTTAAGTGGGGCGAAGCGCCCAAGCTCAGCGTTCTGGATGCTCTGTATCTGCCAGCGATAGCATCGGGACTGGCCACAGCGGTTCGGCACGCGGTATCGGGCAAGCCGACGACGCGGCAGTATCCTGAAGTCGAGCCAGAGATTCCACCGAATTACCGAGGAGTGCATAGGCTCAATCGGGATGAAGCCGGACGGGTCAAGTGCGTCGCATGTTACATGTGCCAGACGGCTTGCCCTGCCAATTGCATCGAGATCATCGCTGCTCCTGCCCCCAAGGATGATCCGCATTGGAAAGATCGAGACAAGTTTCCAGCGACCTTTACGATCGACGAGTTGCGATGCATTTACTGCGGGATGTGCGAAGAAGCGTGCCCGGTCGATGCGATCGAATTGACCAGTGTGTATGACCTCACAGGCATGACGCGAGAAGAGATGGTCTTTGATAAAGAGAAACTGCTTTCGGTCTTTGACCAGACAGTCAAATCGGGGCGAGATCCGGTCCGAACCAACCGAGGTAAATTGGGACCTGCCTCCGAAGTATCACCGACGGCCAAGGATGCACCACCTCCTCCGGGACGTGGCAAACGAGGCTAATGGACCAACCGCCGATTATCACTAGAACCCGAGCCAATTAAATACTGACGTTACTAGAGAGGCTGAACGTGAACCCCTTGCCCATAGATCCAAAGAACTTACCGCTGGTCAGCGGCGATGAGTTCCAAGGCAATCTCTCGCAGATTTTGCTGCTGGTGATCCTCTTAGGAACCGCAGCGTATCTGCTGTTGCAACACGGATTGGTGAAATCCAAGATGATGGCAGCATCGGGTGCAGCCCTTTTTGCTGTCGCAGGCCTAATGGCATTTACTTCGATCCCCATGGAACTCGAGTCGGTCGTACGGATGTGTTTTAGCATCCTGGCTGTCGCAGGTGGGATCGCCTTTATCACCGCGCGGGAACCGGTGCACGCGGCATTGGGTTTTGCGACGGCGGTCCTTTCCGCATGCGGCGTGCTGTTCATGCAATCGGCCTACTTCATCGCTGCAGCGACGATGATTGTCTATGCAGGAGCGACCATTATCATCTTCTTGTTCGTGCTGATGTTTGCACAAAAGGCCAAGCTTCAGCAATACGACGTTCAGTTGACCAGTCCTGTGATCGCTGCGGCAGTGGCGACAAGCCTGCTCTTTGCGATCGCTTGGAGTGTCTCCGAACCCGGAGAGATCCTTCCTGTGAAACTCGATTTGACGAGGCCTTATAGCTTGGCCGCTCCAGGTTCTGCACCCGGAGAGGCGATGCCTCCGGTTCCCGATCCGGCCATGAGCACCGAGCAACTAGCCGAGTTCACACCCGGGAAGACGTCCGGGCTAGGCCGCTCGATGTTTACAGATTATCTGCTTGCTATCGAATTGGCGGGCACCGTTTTGCTTGTCGCGACGATCGGTGCGATCGTCTTGGCGCAGAAACCAGAAAGGGACCCGTCGTGAACCATTCCGAAGTTCAAAACCTCTTGGTCTTAGGCGGTATTCTGTTTGCGATTGGGCTCATCGGTTTCCTGACCCGAAGGTCCTTGATCCTGATGTTTCTATCGCTCGAGACGATGCTCTCTGGTGTAAGCCTGAATCTGATCGTGTTTTCGAGGTATCACCAGAACTACCAAGGTCAAATCCTGGCCGTCATGGTGCTGACCATCGCTGCGTGCGAAGCGGCGATTGCCCTGGCGATGGTGGTTTCGTTATACCGCCGCAAAGCGACCCTGGATGTTCAGGCTTGGGACGAGCTGAGCGAGACCATCCTGCCGAAAGATCCCCAGGGGGATTATCCCGGGATGGATAAAGAAGAAAGCTATCCGAAACTCATCCCCGCCGGATTGGATCCGTTGGCCAAACCCGTGCCTAGTTCGATGCAAGCGACCATCGAGCAAGCATCGTCACTCCATGAATCGAAACTCAATGAATCGAAGACCTCGTCTGCGGTGTCGGAGGTAAATCAGCGTGCCTAACTTGGACTCACTTATTTGGTTTGTACCGATCGCTCCGATGCTCGGATGCATCGTCTGTGCGATTCTGTCCTTTCGAGGAGATAAACACAGCGCGCATGTCCCGGCGATTGTGTCTTTGCTGGTGGCTGCGGCCTGTGCCCTAGTGGTCCTGCTTCAGTGGAATGCAGACACCTCGAGCTCAGGCTTTGAGATCGCCGAGGGCTATCGATACCTTCAGATCGGCAATACCAGTCTGAGCCTATCGCTCAGAATCGATACGTTGTGCCTGACACTCCTAACGGTCGTCACTTCGATTTCGGCGATGATCGCGATCTACTCCAAAGGCTACATGCACGACGATCCGGGCTATGCCCGCTACTTTGCGGTCTTTTGCGGCTTCGTCTTCTCGATGACGATGCTGGTGCTGTCCCACAATCTGCTGATGATGTATGCGTTTTGGGAGGGTGTGGGTACCTGCAGTTATTTGCTGATCGGATACTGGTTCCGCAAGCCTTCGGCGGCTCGGGCCGCGACCAAAGCCTTCTTGGTCAATCGCGTTGCTGACACCGCATTTCTTTTTGGGATTTTGATGCTCGGTTACGCGATCGGACATACCGACGTCGGGGCCGGTCAAGGCTGGTTTGCAAGACTTGATTTTCAAAATATTTTTAATGCGGCTCCTGTATTGGCTCAAAAGCACAGTGGACTGCTCTCGCTGATCGCCCTGCTATTGATGATCGGTGCGATCGGCAAGTCGGCTCAGTTTCCTTTCCATGTGTGGTTGCCCGATGCGATGGAAGGCCCGACGCCGGTTTCGGCACTGATCCATGCGGCGACGATGGTCACCGCGGGTGTTTACTTGATGGCTAGGCTAGCACCCCTTACGGTCCTGACACCATCGGTGCTCATCACGGTTGCATGGCTCGGTGGCATCACTTCGCTCATCGCTGCGATCATGGCGCTATACCAAGACGATCTCAAGCGGGTGTTGGCCTACTCGACCGTCAGCCAACTCGGGTACTTGTTCATGGCCTTAGGGGCCGGAGCTGTCAAGGATCTGATGACCGTCGCAGTCGTTGCAGCGATGTTTCACTTGGTCACCCACGCGTTCTTCAAAGCCTTGCTGTTTCTCTCGGCTGGGAATGTCATGCATGCGATGGGGGATGTGATCGACATGCGTGAGTTTTCTGGACTCAAGAGGGTATTGCCCAAGACCAACATCTTGTTTGCCATCGGAGCGGCGGCCCTTGCCGGGGTTCCTCTGCTGGCAGGATTTTTCAGTAAGGACGGCGTGCTAGCGGTGCTCTTGGATGCAAGTTCCGACACGATGGTAGGCTCTCACTTCATGGCATTGCTGGGCATCGGATTTGTGACGGCATTTTTGACAGCTGTTTACACTTCGAAAGCCTACTTCAAGACCTTTCATGGACCTGAAAAAGTTCCTGCAGCAGCCGGGCATCATGCACATGATGCATCCAATGTGATGCTCGCACCGATGGCTGTGCTTGCTGTGGGTGCACTGTTGTCAGGAGCCTTGCTGGGTCCAACCGGCAAGATCTCGGAGTACGTTTCCAAGACACCGCTGCTGCACCATCATGAGCACTCCGAGCCAATGTGGCTGTTGGTGGCATCCTCGATCATTGCTTTGGCGGGAATCTTTGTCGGGTATACGATCAGCCACAAGCCTGCCGTTGCCCAAGGGCCCCTGAAGAACTTCGCCGAATTCGGTCGGAATCGGCTCTATATCGATTGGCTTTATAACGTCGCGATCGTCCAGCCGATGCTCTCGCTGGCTCGTTTTCTGGAATGGATCGATACAAACATCATCGGAGCAATCACCGATGCGGTGGCTGATTTGCCCAGACTCTTGGGGCTTGCTGGCCAACGGATCCAGACCGGACGTGTCCCGGCCTACAGCCTGCTGACGGCAGTGGGAATCGCGGCGGTTGCTATTTGGATTGTCACCAGAGCAAGTTGGTAGTCATGAACCTAATGATCCCTTTACTGATACTCGTTCCCTTGGCATCCGCCTTGGTGATCTTCTTTTCCGGGCCGCGAGCCAACAAGGGGCTCGTTGCCTTCGGCATTCTAGCCGCCCTGCTGACGATGCTCCTGAGCATCGGGCTGTGCTTTCAGGTTTACCAAGCACCCTCGAGCCTCACGGGCGTTCCAGGGGTTGTCGAACCGACGATTGAACCCAAAGTCACCTTCGTCTCAGAAACACTGCGATTTGTCCTTCCGATCTCCGTCGGTGGGCATCCGATCGACTGGCAGTTGTCTTTCGGGGCCGATGGCATTTCGGCTCTGATGGTCCTGCTCACGGGCATCATCGGGTTCTTCACCATTTGGCTTGCTCAAAGCCAAATCAAAAACAGGATTGAAACCTACATCGCGTTGCTTTTGGTGACGATTTCGATGCTCATGGGTGTGTTTCTCTCGACGGATTTGGTCTCGTTCTACATCTATTTTGAAGCGGTTTTGATCCCATTGATTCTGCTGATCCATGGTTGGGGAGATGGCAAAAATCCACAAGCTGCATCCAAGCGATTTTTGCTGTTTACTCTGGCCGGTAGTATTCCGATGGTTGTCGGCCTGATTTCGCTTGCGATGTCACCGCAGGTTCATGGCCAGCCTTCGACGGTTTCCTTTAGCGAACTTTCGAGGATTGCTTCGCAGGCCGTAGCAAGCGGCATTCCTATCGGATCGAAGGATTCCTGGGCGGTATGGCTTTTGCTCTTGGGCTTTGGAATCAAACTTGCAATCCTCCCTCTGCATACTTGGTTGCCGATGACCTATGCGGCAGCTCATCCCAATACGACCTCGCTGATCGCTTCGGTGGTAGCCAAATTGGGTTTGTATGGGATCCTGCGAATTGTCATTCCGCTGACCCCGGTGGCCTTGTCGATCGAGGCCCAGATGGTGATCGGTACGCTTGGAGCGATTGTCATTGTGTACGGGGCTCTGATCGCTTTGTCCAAAGACAACCTCAGGGAGGTTTTGGCCTTTAGTTCTTTATCGCACGTTGGTTTTATCACCTTGGGGCTTATGAGCCTCACGCGAGAAGGGCTCGGGGGTGCTGCGTTGCAGATGTTCAACCACGGATTGATCACCGCTGCGATGTTCTGGATCTTATCGATGCTCGAGCAGCGGCATGGTCCGATCAGCCTCAAGAGCCAGGATCGAGGACTTGCAGCACAATATCCTAAATTGGCCGTTTTACTGGTCTTCTTCACGCTTGCAGGAGCCGGTCTACCGGGGCTCAATGGTTTCGTGGGAGAGTTGCTGACGATGTCGGGCATGATGAGAGTCTGCGGGACGCTCGTCGCGATCGCGGTCCTGGGGACGGTTTTAGGCGCATGGTATGGACTTCGAATTGTCCAACGCTTGCTCTTTGGTAGCGATGGACCTCGCATCGACGCTCACGGTCGAGCTCTCGCGGGCACCGATCTTCAATGGAAAGAATGGCTACCTTTGGTCTGTGTTGGACTGCTGTGCTTGTATATCGGTTTATTCCCGATGAGAACGATGAAACTCTTTCAGCCAGATACCGACCGATTGGCTAGGCTAGTGGAACCGGTATCCAAGCAGACCCATCGCGACATGGATACCCTAGCGGTTCAGTCGACAAACCCTTAAATCAGCAATACGAAATTCAGCGAGATTCAATCGTGGACTTGATTCAAATCACCAAAGCTACCGTTGGTCACTTGACCCCCGAGATCGTGCTGCTCATCGGCGGGACGCTGATCATGTGTGCCTCGGTGCTCACCCGCAAATCCGAGCGAGAGGATCTTCATGTCGAGCGAAGCAATTATGCCTTTGTTTCCTTGATATGCTTGCTCGTTGCCATGGCAACCCGGTACTGGCAAGGAGTACCCACGGTCATTCAGACGGATTTGGGGGCGTTTCGATTCGATGCCTCGGCACTTGCCGCAGAGCGTTTGACCTTTTTGGGCGGTTTGATTTTGATCCTGATGTCTTGGTCGACGGCTCCCAAGGGACGTTTGGCAGAATACTACGGATGTTTGCTGATCATCTTGGCCGCGATACCGATCGTCGGCGCGTCGAACGACCTTGTCACGATGTTTTTGGGGTTAGAGCTAGTTAGTATTCCAACCTACATCTTGCTGGGAATTGTCAAAACCGACAATTCGGGGGCAGAGGCTTCGTTGAAGTACTTTCTGCTGAGCGCCTTTGCTTCGTGCTTTTTCTTGCTGGGTGTCAGTTATTTGTACGGGTTCTGTGGGTCGACCAACTTGGCGGTGATTCAGGCATCGTTTGGCGAAGGCAAACGGCTCATGGCCTTGGGTTTGCTGCTGGCAATCTGCGGGTTGTCGTTCCGGATCACGGCCGTTCCATTTCACTTCTATGCACCGGATGTATTCGAAGGGACCAGTGTGACGATGGCAGGAGCGATGAGCTATTTGCCTAAGGTCGCTGGATTCGTGGCGTTGATCCGGCTTATCGGAACCGGAACGCTCAGCGCAGGCTCTAGCTCGGTGGTGATTCCGGTGTTGCTAGGATGTGCCGCCTTGACGATGTGTGTGGGGAACATCCTGGCGGTGGCTCAAAACAACTTGCGTCGCATGATGGCTTATTCGAGCGTCGCTCATACAGGTTACCTGCTGTTGGCCTTCGTGGCTCTGATCCGACAGGATGCAAGTCCTGGAGTGATGTTCTCCTATCTGGCGGCTTATGCAGCCATGACCTTGGGATTGTTTGCTTGCCTAGGTGAGATCGAAGCAGCAGGTGGCAAATCCCATTTGATTGGGGATTTGGCAGGTATGTTTCATCGCCGGCCCGCTGCTTCGATTGGGCTGACCGTTGCACTGATCAGTCTGATCGGCTTGCCATTGACGGCAGGGTTTTGGGCCAAGTTCATGGTCTTTGTCGGGACGGTTGCCGACCGTCGGGTCGACTCGATGAGTATGCTCATGGGGGCATTGATGGCGATCAATGCGGTGATCGCCGCCGGATACTATTGGCGAATATTGAGCACGCTGTATTCCAAAAACGAATCGAATGTTCCACTTCGTGTGTTTCGTCCAAGCCTATTTTTTGCCTACACGATCTGCACGGTTCTGACCATTCTTTGGTTCTTTGTTCCTTCGGCGATGTGATGCGCTGGGCCTTTGTCGGAATCGGACGAGTCACCCATCGGATGATCGAAGCGGTCCGCGCTGCGGGCCATCAAGTCCACTTGGGCGCAGGCCGTGACTCGCTGAAACTTCGCGATTGGCAGCAGCGCTTCGGAGTAGAGCATGGTACGACCGATCTGCTCGGAGCCTGCGAGTCCAAAGAGATTGATGCGGTTTACATCGCGTTGCCTCCATCGCTCCATGCCCAATATGCGATTGCAGCGCTTCGGGCGGGTAAGCCGGTCCTGTGCGAAAAAGCTCTGGCGACAACGCTTCCTCAGGCTCAAGAGATTTACCAAGCGGTCTTGGAGACTAAGGTCCCGTTGGTTCATGCAACCGCATTCCCTCACCATCCACGGTCGCACGCGATGCGAAGGTGGATCCACAGTGGACAGCTTGGCCAGATCTGCCGAGTGACCGTCGCTTGCAGCGTTGGAGGGATCCTCGAACGACGCGACCACCGAGGCGATGCAAGCGCCGGAGGTGGTTGCCTGCTGGACTTGGGCTGGTACTGCGCCTATGCAACTTTGTGGTTCACAGGTTTCAGGCCCACACAGATGCAGTCGATGGGAACTCGCATCGACCAGCGATCGAGCTCGGCATGGTACCAGGTTCAAACGATGGCCAAGCTTGCGTCTGATACAAAGGCCCAGACACCCTCGGCCCACCGATCGCTCATGGCCAGTTGGGATTGCGGATACGAAGCCACGGGACGCAAGTGGATCGAGATCGCTGGGACGCAGGCTTCGTTGATCTGCGATGATTTCCTGAGGCCTTGGGACATCGAAAAACCTCGCTTTTGGGTCCACGGCTCCGATGGCAAGGCCCGGTGCGAAATCGATGGACCGGGCATATTTCAGGAAGCTCAGATGGTACAGTCGCTCCAGAGGGTCACTTTGGACGAATCGCTTGAGGCACTCGAGCTTGCGATTCACACCCAATCGATTCTAGCCGACATCGACGCTTCGGCGCAAATCCGTGTTTAATCTAGCGGCCCTTTCCGCCAAACGCGCGCACCTAATGCCAGTGCCATCAGAGTGCAAACTGCACACGCCCCGAGCAGCAGACGGCTAGTGGTGTCCCACTCGAATCGATCTAATCCTGCGAATGTTTGGTAGAGGGCGTATATCAGCCAACACGCGTGGGCACCGGCAAGACCATGGATCAGCGCAACTGGATTCGAGAGTTTCCAGCGGTCTGCGATCCAAGCAGCCAGGGCCAAGGTTTGGATCGCATGCAACGCCGCTCCGTGGGGGAATTTCAAAACGCCGTCTCCTCTCCATCGTGTGGCGCTGAGCCCTTGGGATAGCTGCTGCTGGCCGATCCAAGTGATCGCATAACCCACTAGAGCCGATAGGCACAACAGGAGCATTCCCCAACGGATCGCCCATGCCATGGCGGTCGAAACTCCATGGAGTGATCTGGGAAACCAGGATCCAATGGTGATCAAAAACATGGCCAAGACAGCCAAGCTGATCAGCACCAGCATGGTCAGTTCGACAAGGCCGTTCAGAGGGCCATCGTGATTGAAATGGCTCTCTTGCCCGCGCCAGGTCTGCAGCGTGATCAAAAAGACTTCCAGGACTAAAGTCACGCACAGCGTCTTGCGCAGGCGCTGGTGGTAAGCAGAGGGGGCCAAGCAAGAAACCGCCCAAAGACAAGACCAAAGAGTCAGACCTGTCGAGACTCCAAAGAGGGTCGCTTTGCGAAACGACAGAGGATCCTCCCACGAACGACCCAAGCATGCGAATATCCCGGCATGGATAAGACCGCTGCCGATCAGCGCAGCAACACTTGCGATTTCCAGGATCGATTTGAGTCCAGGTAGCATGGTGGGAGTCCAACTAAAGAACCGGACCGAGCATTGCGATGGCGTTGTTGAAGAATCGGCGACTCACCGACCAGGATGCCACTTGTTCGCGGGTCACTTCGTGCGATTGCCACTGATACGAGAGCTGCCGCTCGCGGATTTTTCTGGTTAGTTCTTCATCATGGAACAGGATGTTGTTTTCATAATTGAGTTCAAAGCTTCTGCGGTCCAAGTTCGCCGAGCCGATCAGGCCCATTTGTTCGTCGATCGTCAGGGATTTGGTATGCAGCAAGCCACCTTCGTATTCGAAAATGCGGACCCCTGCATCCAGGAGTGCTGCGTAGTAGCTGTGGCTAGCGGCTGCGACGAACCAGGAGTCATTTTTTCTAGGCAGGATCAGGGTTGTTTCCACGCCGCGTCTGCCGCTTGCGCACAAAGCGGCTTGCATCGGTTCGTCGGGCACGTAGTAGGGGGTGGTGATGATCAATTCATGCCGAGCGCTGTACATGAGGGATTCGAAAACCTCCGGCATTGCCGAGTATCTGACGGTCGGCCCGGTTCCAACGACTTGGGCAACGAGCCCTTTGCGATGCTCGGTCCAAGGTTCGAGGATCAGGTGCCTAAGGTCTTCATCGACATGGGCCATCCAATCGGAGGCAAAGAGGATTTGATTTTGCCTTGCGATGGGACCTTCGAAGCGAACCATGGCATCGACCCAGGGAGCGAACTTGGGTTTGACTCGAAACTCTGGGTCAGCACAGTTTTGGCTTCCACAGTAGGTGATTCGATTATCAACGATGAGTATTTTTCGGTGGTTTCGCAAATCGACACGGGTCCATAGTGGCGCCAGGGGAGTATTGCCGATGGGGAGAGCGACTGCTGTCTTTGCACCGGCCTTTTGCATCTGGGGCCACAGTTCAGAACGAATGATGCCTCGAGATCCCAGACCATCGGCCATCACACGGCATGTCACTCCGCGCGCTGCGGCCCTGCAGATCGCTTGGGCCATCTTGGTGCCGCTGTTGTCGGTCAGCCAGATATAAAAGTTCACGTGCACATGATTTTTCGCTGAATCGATATCGCGGATCATCGAGTCGATCGCCGCGCAGGAATCGGTCATTAAATCGGCGGTATTGCCACCGATGGGTTCGAAACCATTGATCGAATACCCAACTCGAAATACGTGGTCAAAGCGTGAATTGCCCAGGGGTTGGATCTCTTTGACCGACATACCGGGGATATCTTTTGGCTGGGGCATTCCGTTGAGTATCCGTTCGACTCTGGCGATGCGCAAGCGACCGATGCTGACCGACCCTAACAAGATATAAGCGATGATACCGATCACCGGCATGGTCACCAGGACGACGATCCATGCGACGCGAGAGGAGGGGTCCCGATGGGGTCTAAGTATCGCTTGGACAATCAATGCCCCTTGCAGCAAAAAGTGCAGGATCACACCTGCGATGACCATCCAATGGGGTTCCATGCGTTCGGTTCTCGTTTTAGGAACGATCCAAAGGGGCAAGATCCAAGACTGGAGGCATCGGGCACCCCAATGCGTCAGAAATCACCCGCAGCAATTCGACTTCGTTGATCGTCGAGCGTTGGTCATGGACGATGCATGCACAGAATGCATCGAGGATCCCGCGCTTGTATTGCATGTCGACGTTCGCCAACCGGTCCAGTGCGATGTCGAATTGCTTGAGCGTGCATCGGTCTTGATCGATGGTTTTGGGCAAAGCGATTTTATCAATGATCGCAACGTCTAACGCCTGCCAACCTGCTTCGAACGACGTCTGGGCATGGGTGTTACCACCGACGTGTGCCAACGTCGAGAGAACTTGGACAAAGCTTTTCTCCAATGCATCCGAACTGATTTTGGGTTCGTATCCATCGTCCTTGCGCAAAACGATGCGGCGCGTGATAAACCTTTGCAAAGCGTATTCGAAGATGGTCCAGCGTCTGTCTGCATCGATCAATCGCCTGACGAGGGTTCTGAAGGCACCGGTTTGGGAATTGGAAAGTTGATCAAGGGCTGGCAGCGCCATGCATGCAAGTGGCAGACGCTGTTCTACTAGCAGCGCGTCGACTTTAGGGAGCAGTTTCTTGCAATGCTCAGCGATGCCTTTGGGGGCCGATTCAAAGATCATCTGTAGCTGGTTTCCTCGCACAGGGTCTGCTTCAGGTGCGCACAAAAGTGAGTAGATGATCGCCAGCGCACCGAAGGGTTCGTGGACTTCGCTGACCAAGATAGGATCGATTTCCTGCATGAGGCGGTTGGCTTGCAGGATATGCTCGTCTTCAGGGTTTCCGATGTGATCGACTGCGACTTTGGGGTTGGCTTCAAAGTGCTGCACACCGGCGACGGCTGCTTGGTGTGCCGAGGAGCTCTCGAGAGAGCCAGAGCGTTGGAAGCCCAAGGTTCTGGGGTCAACGATATCGCTTTCGGAATGCTTAGCGATTCCGGTGGTTTGAAACTGACCATTGAAAGTCGGTTCGATGCGTCGTATCCGTTGTTCCAAAGGAGGATGGGTTGCGAAAAACTGGGCCGCTAGACCTTGGCTAAAGAACAAGTGGGAGGCTTCTTTTGCGTAGGTGGCTTGGACGATCGATTTTCTTTTCCACCCACCGATTCGCTTCAGTGCGCCGGCGATTCCCAACGGGTTTCGGGTGAATTGAACGGCCGATGCGTCGGCTAAAAATTCGCGTTGCCTGGACACGGCCGCTTGGATCAGTCCCGCAAAAAATACTCCGGTGTATCCGATTCCCAAAAGCATCGTACCAAATAGGAACATCGCGATGACCAGCGCCGCAGCCCCCTTGGCATCATCGTCTTTGCCCGAGGACCTGGCGGGCATCTGAGAAGCGATACGAAACAGACCATACCCGATCATCGCGATAAGCAGGATTCCGTGCAGCAAGCCCATCAGGCGGATATTGAGTCTCATATCCCCATTGAGGATATGGCTGAATTCGTGAGCAATCACTCCTTGCAATTCCTCACGCGTCAGAGTCTCGATACACCCGCGCGTGACCCCTACGACCGCGTTTTGCGGAGATGTACCAGCGGCAAATGCATTGATCCCTTGTTCGTTTTCAAGCACATAAACCGGAGGTACAGCAGTTCCAGAAGCGATCGCCATTTCTTCGACGACGTTTAGCAAAATACGCTCTTGGAGATCCGTTGTGTTGGGTTGGACTTTGATCCCACCAAGTTGCAGTGCGACCGATGACCCATCTCCAGAGAGCATCCAAGTCTGATACAGGCTACCGGCTGTTATCACCCCACCGACCGATAGGATCACTCCCAAAAGGATTTGTGGGTGAAAGGAGAGAAAGTCGACCGAGTGGGGTTTGTTGGCTGTACTGAATGCAAGGACAGCCATGACGGCAAAGTAGACCGTCGCCATGATGATCAAGACGGTGATCACAAAGTAGAAAACCAACAGGCCGGTATTTCTACGCGCTTTGTCCTGATGAGCGAAAAAGTCCACGATGTTCCTAAGTCTTAGGCCGGGGTCACGGAATCGCCCTGGGGGCTAAAAGGAAACTTTTACTGGTTCGCGTTGCTCTGGTTCGGTCAGTTCCCATAGCGATGCGCGTTGAAAATTCGCAAATCCTGCAATGAAGTTGCTGGGGATCGTCTCGGTGGCGGTGTTGTAGGCGGTCACTGCATCGTTGAACGCTTGTCTAGCGAAGGAGATCTTGTTCTCGGTGCTGGTAAGTTCTTCTTGAAGGGCGAGCATGTTTTGGTTGGCCTTCAGATCGGGATAAGCTTCTGCCAGTCCGATGAAGCGATTCAGGGACCCGGCCAGTGCGACTTCAGCGGTCGAAAGGTTTTGGATCGCGGAGGGATCCCCTGGGTTGGCCGCAGCCTTTTGTCCGGCAGCCATCGCGGTGTTACGGGCTTTGATGACCGCGTCGAGGGTCTCTTTCTCATGCTTCATGTACCCCTTGGCCGTTTCTACCAGATTGGGGATTAGGTCATAACGGCGTTTGAGTTGCACATCGATTTGTGCGTAGGCGTTTTGGAACCGGTTTCGCAAGGTTACCAGGTTGTTGTACAGCCCCAGCAGATAAAACAGGAACAGAATCGCCAGACCGCCCGCGATCAGCAAACCCATCAAGATGCCGCCCATTTTTTGATTTTTCCTTTTTCAACCAGATGATACATCCAAAAACCAACGCGATTGTGGGCCACGAACGCCCAATCTGAATTCTACCCTCTGGAACCTATTTGGTATCAAAGAGTCGTTTCTATTGGCCAAATTCCAACCGGAATTAGTCGCAAGGCAAGCCACCTGACCAGAAATTTATCCCACTACTGGTAGTAGGGCAACATGCCTTGATCAGCACGAAAACATGGTGGATTCGCCCCTCTTTCGACGCCCTAACATGGAACCATCTGGGCTGTTGCAAAGTAATAGGCACACTCCGCTGTGCCGTCAGCCAGGGATCGATGTACGACTGATTAAACCTTAAGAACGGCACAGCGGAGTGTGCCTACTACCTTGGGC
>JAGWZB010000406.1 GCA_018969045.1 Planctomycetota bacterium
AACTGCCCGCCAATGTGATCGAGGATTTCAAGACTTGGATTCAGATGGGAGCTCCCGATCCGCGAATCAACCAAGGTGTCGTCGTCAACCCAAAGGTCACGCCTGAGGATATCGAGAAAGGGAAATCCTTTTGGTCGTTTACGTTGCCCAAGAGAGCCCAGCCGACGCTCCAAAAGTACAAGACCTGGAGCGATTCCCCGATCGATCGTTTTGTTGCATCCAAGTGGGAGGAGCAAGACATCGAGCCTGCACAGGACTGCCAACCCAGTACTCTTGTTCGTCGATTGACCTTTGATCTAGTCGGCCTGCCGCCAACCCTGGAGCAAGGCGCTGGATTCCTGCAGGACTGGAAATCCAGTGAGCAGGATGCGATCGAGCGACTGGTCGACGAGCTTTTGGATTCCAAACAATTCGGTGAGCATTGGGGACGCCATTGGCTAGACGTTGCACGCTATGCGGAGTCCAGTGGAAAAGAATCCGACGTGAGTTTCCCCAACGCTTGGCGTTATCGAAACTACGTCATCGATTCATTCAACAACGATAAACCTTACGATCGTTTCATCCTCGAACAAGTCGCCGGGGATTTGTTGCAAGTCAACAGCGATGCGCAGTGGAACGAGAATCTTATCGCCACAGGTTTCCTGGCGCTGGGTCCAAAGTCGCTTGCTGAGCAGAACCCACGGCAATTCCAAGCCGACTTGGTCGACGAGCAAATCGATACCACAACAAGGGTGGTATTGGGACTCTCGGTCGGATGCGCACGGTGCCATGATCACAAGTTCGATCCGATTCCTCAAAGCGATTACTATGCGCTGGCTGGCATTTTTCAAAGCACCGAGACCTTTTACGGCGGAACCCGTAGCCAGCGCAATCGACAGCCCTCGGATTGGATTCGGTTACCGATCCAAGACCCTGAGTCAGCCAAGCCGATCATGAGCCGTCAAGAGATCGCAGAATTGAAAAAGGAATTGCAGGAGCGTCAAGAAGAGCTTCTGCAGGCTCGACGCGCCCAGCGAACCGGAGCCAATACTCCGGGGCTAAATCCAAACCTCTTGGACCAAATCGTATCCCAGTTGCGAGCGCGCATAGCCAGCGTCGACGATTCGGGTCGACCTGTTTCGGTATGCATGGGGGTCCAGGACCGTCCAGCCCCGCGCGATGCAAGAGTCCTCGTGCGCGGCGAGATCGACCAACCCGCACAGTCCGTCACGCGCGGATTTGTCCAAGTCCTTGGAAATCTTCCTGACCGACTGCCCTCCAATGGCTCGGGCCGATTGGAGTTTGCACATTGGTTAGTTTCCAATGAGAATCCGCTCACTGCCCGAGTGATGGTCAATCGCCTATGGCAACAACTCATCGGAAAAGGGATTGTCCGCGAACCCGATAACTTTGGCGTCTCGGGACCCCCGCCTACACATCGTGAACTGCTCGATTCGATGGCCTTGGATTTTATGGATCAGGGTTGGTCGATCAAGAAAATGATTCGCAGCATCGTTGTATCGCGAGTCTACCGCTTGTCGTCTCAATACGATCCAACCTCCTTCGAAGCCGATCCGGAGAACCTATGGATCGCCCGAGGAAACGCCAAGCGATTGAGTGCTGAAGCGATTCGCGACTCGATGCTCACCGTCAGTGGTTCCATCGATCTAAGTGCGCCAAAGTCCTCGATGTTTGCTTCGATGGGTTCAGCGATGATGGGTCCAAATGGACCTCAAAACGTTCCGTTAGTGCTGGCCCCAGGGGGGGGCAATGATGACCGATCCGCAAACCTTCGACGCTTGCTCACCAGCGGCATGAGGAACCCAACAGTCAACCAATTCGAGATTCCCAATTACCATCGCTCGGTTTATTTGCCCGTCGGTCGAAATGCAATGCCCCGCGCTTTGGATGTTTTTGATTTTGCAGATCCCAACTCGGTCACAGGCACACGCGAAGTGTCCAACACCGCCGAGCAAGCCTTGTACATGATGAACAATCCATTTGTCATCGAGCTAAGCGATGCTTTTGCAAGACGCCTGATGCAATCGACCAAAGATCCGCAGGGGCGCATCGACCGGGCCTTCGAACTTGCTTACGGACGTCCCGCAACTGTCGAGGAAATCAATGCAGCAGCCAAATTTCTTCGAAAAGCCAAAGAGTCCCAAGCGGGCGTTGCGTCCGACGAAGCTCTCTTCAAAGCTTGGAGCCAGTTGTGCCAAGCCCTGATGGCATCGGCTGAGTTTCGAATCCAGAACTAATCGTTATCTTCCCGAACAGAGACTTGTAACAAAGAGCTAGCCAACATGTTTTCAAGACGAGACTTGCTACGGAACGCTTCTGCGGGGTTCGGTTACTTAGCCTTTGCAGGGCTTAGCACCTTGGACGTCGCAAAGGCCATAGGGGACGACCAAGACTCACAGCCATCGAGCAATCCGCTAGCTCCCAAGGAACCTCATTTTGCGACCAAGGCCAAGCATGTGATCTTCCTGTGCATGCAGGGTGGACCCTCGCACATCGATACCTTCGATTACAAGCCCAAGTTGGAGGCCGATCAGGGGAAAACAGGTCGGTCCAACGGTGCCAAGTTGATGGCTTCGCCATGGAAGTTTCATCAGCGTGGACAAAGCGGACTGTGGATGTCTGAGCTGGTTCCACAGCTGGGCAAGCATGCCGATGAAATGTGTTTGATCCGATCCATGCATTGCGACCAGCCGATCCATCCTCGCGCGATGACTCAAATGCACACCGGGAACGCTCAGTTCGTTCGACCTTCGCTTGGCGCTTGGACCCTCTACGGTTTAGGAACTGAAAACGAAAACTTACCTGGTTTCGTGGCCCTCAATCCCCAAGCCGCCGCGGCGCAGAATTATGGGAATGCATTTTTGCCGGCGATTTATCAAGGCACTAAAGTAGGACGACCACAGGGGCCACGGCCTGCAATGGCAAGGAACATGCCAAGCAACGGCGGGGCGGCGGTTCCTGACATCCAGAACCCAAGGCTCACCCGCAAATCCCAGCGATCTCAAATCGACTTTATTCAGCAGTTGAACCAGAATAAATTGGCTCGCGATCGAGTCGATCCAAACGTCGAAGGGGTCATCGAGTCGTACGAATTGGCATTCCGGATGCAAGATGCATTGCCTGAACTGATGGATCTTGGAAATGAGTCCCAAAAGACCTTGGAGATGTACGGGATCAACGAGAACCCGACCGATGGTTTTGGTCGACAATGCTTAATGGCTCGCAAGTTCGTCGAAGCCGGTGTGCGCTTTGTCGAACTCAACCATGGCAATTGGGATCATCATCAGCGATTGCGAGACCAATTGCCCGATAAGTGCAGCGAGATTGACAAGCCGATTGCAGGGCTGCTTAGCGATTTAAAAAACCGAGGTCTATTGGATCAAACGCTTGTGATCTGGGGTGGAGAATTCGGTCGCACACCCGATGCGCAAAACGGAGATGGACGAGACCACAACAACAAAGGTTATACGACTTGGATGGCTGGCGGTGGGGTAAAAGGTGGATTCAGCTATGGGGCCACCGATGAGCATGGTCGCGAAGCGGTCCAGGACAAGTGCCATATTCACGATTGGCACGCCACGATCCTGCATCTACTGGGGTTAGATCACGAGCGATTGACTTATCGCTATGCAGGGCGCAATTTCCGATTGACGGATGTCTATGGTAGCGTGGTCGATAAGATTTGTTCTTAGAGGCTATTTCAATTTCACACCCCTGGGCAAGGATGCCCGTTGCCGGGCACCCACCTGACACCACCAATCACTCCACCAACACCTTCTGCACACCGGCCAGCAGATAACTCTGCTGGGCGATCCGAGGTGAGTTGCCAAGCCAGGAGTAGACCACATGTAGCGGGAACTCGTGCTGGAGTTCTGTTTGCTTGCTTGGCCGCAAAGTAGCAGGCACACTCCGCTGTGCCGTCAGCG
>JAGWZB010000407.1 GCA_018969045.1 Planctomycetota bacterium
CCCCTTTGAAACTGAGCTTGTGCGCATGGAAGGGAGGATAGAAAGACGATCACCGCTACGAGTGTCAAAAAAGTTTGTCTCATGTTTTTCATGATCAATTCGATAAGATGGGAACCGTTCTAGGCGAGATCGCCAATTGTAATGAGCTTGGCAGACACACAAGACCACCCACGCACGCCGAACGCTTAATTTCTCCGATTACATTTTCGCTATCTTTACGATTCAGAAAGACTTCGAGAATTAGAGTCTTTTACCTCGGAAGCCTGCCACGTCGAAAGGAGGGTTAGGGGCACGGTAAGTCCATAGAGCCACTCGATTGCAGTCCGCCAAAGATAGAGTGCGTGCTGAGTGACGAACCCTTGATCTACACTTCCGATCTACTCGGTTCCGACAGAGACAACAACGATCGCATAGAAGCTCAGCCCTCCCCACCAAAGTCCCCAAAGGAGCAGAACAACCGCATGCCAAAGCTGATTTTTGAAGCTGTCTTGCACGAGGTTGCCGATCCTAGACTCAGCGACTAAACATCGGGACTTACGAGCAATGCCTCGAGCCTGGCGATCACTTCAGACAACTCTGTGTCGGAAACTCGATGGATGAATTGGACGTTCCGTGCTCTCCAATCGACATTGCGTAAATGATCGGCAAGAACAACCCCGGAACCTCCATTATCACCGGCGAGTGTCACTTCAAATGCATACCCTTTGGCTTGCCGCGTCGCAGGACAGAGTATGCAAAGTCCGGTCTTGCGGTTGTAGCTTTTTGGGGTAATTACCAGAGCTGGACGGCGACCAGCCTGCTCGTGTCCGGATGTGGGACTGAGTGAAATCCAAACAAAGTCGCCCCGGTCAGGAATATAGGACTGTGGCTTGCGTTTCAATCGATCACCTCGCGGCCAACATCCGCCCCAAATTCAGTTTCGCCGTGCAGCTGAGAGGGTTTACAGTCCTTCAGAAGCTCACTGAGGCTGAATTTGGGTGCCTTTTCGGGTCGGACGATGAGTTCTCCATCGCGAACAGTCAAATCTACGGCTGTCCCTTCCTTCACATCCATTTGCCCGGCCAGTGCCAGGGGGATTCGGATCGCCAAGCTATTACCCCATTTTTGAACAGTGGTCATCTATTCGCTCCTTACATTGTAGATACAATGAATATACAACCAGCAAGATCCTGGTCAAGTCTGCGAAGAAACCTTTTCGTGAATCGACAAAAAATAAAGCACAACCAAACTTGCGTATTCGAACCGATCCATCAAATGAAGACGATCACAGTATTTCTCTCTTTAGAAATCGCTCTTTCCAACAGTTCTTTGGCGAGTTATTCGGATAATAGGAGAACCACCCCCAAAAACTTTTGGATGATTTCTCTTAAACTCTGCTAACAATCCGTACTCTCGGATCGGTATGTGCCACCGACTGCGCGTCAGGATCGATTTGCAGCATCGCATGGCGAGACGGTCGCTTATGCATTGGGTACTATTGGACGCGAGGATGATTCGCAGCCGGTCGAGGACTCCGAACAAGGCCGTAAAATCAGCGAGGCTATGATGGAGTATTGGGTCACATTTATGAGAGAGGGCGAATTAAGCGGGAAGAAGCTGCCTGATTGGCCTAGGCATGATCTGTCCTTACCCAAGGCTATGGTTTTTGGCAACCAAGCAATCGCGGCCAGATGAATTCAGATGTATCCGAGAGTCGCGATCACTCATCGTTATTCCACTCAGCATCTTCCTTGAGTCTTATGGGTATATTCATGTTATCATGAAGAATACTGATGACTCCTACTAAATCCGGACTGAATATACGGAAGAACAAAAGATGCCTTTGATACCTAACAAAATAAACCTCCGGCAATGCTTCATCGTTGACTGGATGCCACCGCTCTGGTTGTTCTTTCGCACGATCCATTGCTTCTGCCATCCCGCGCAGATATTGATCTGCCTGGGCCTCTCCCCATCGCCGCTTGGTGAAGTCCCAAATCTCGATCATCCGTCGCTTGGCACTGGGAAGATATTTAACTTCCACTCCCTGATCTCCGACTCTTGGCTTCGTGGATCAAGTTCTCTATGTCGAGCGTCTCGAATTCGGTCTGCTGCGCCTTCAAACCACGGAATAGCTCTTGCCGTAACCAAACCTGTTTTCTTTGTTCTTCTTCAAGGTAATCGCGTCTCACCAAATCCCGAATGTACTCACTCGCAGACGAATAGATACCTTGGTCGCCGGTTCGCTCTTGTATAAACCTTTGCAATTCGCCTGAAAACCTAACATTTATGCCTTCTGCCATCTTTTCATCCTCCAACCAAAGCTTATCTCCTGTCCCGCAAAAAATCAAGTTCGTGGGACAAAACCTCCAGAAAGCCACCGGAATGTCCCATTCATCAATCCTCCTTGGTCTCGTAATGCTAATTCTTGAATCTTCAGGAATCGCAAGAGCGCAAAGTCCAGCCGAGCAAAGCGCCTCCGAATCCAAACTCGCTTGGATAACCCCGCAGGTTCAAGGCATTGGCGTTTCGTTTCAGACCTTCGATAGCGTCTTGGCCAAGACCAAGGTGAGTTATCACATCTACAAACCCAAGGCCTATGAACGCGATGCGACGGCTCGATTTCCGGTCGTGTATTGGTTGCATGGATCTGGAGGCGGACTGCCTGGAATACCTCGTGTGGCCGCAGTGTTTGATGCAGCAATCGAAACTGGTAAAACACCCCCTTGCTTGGTCGTCTTTGTCAATGGGCTCGCCGAAGGGATGTATGTCGATTGGAAAGATGGATCGGCTCCCATTGAATCGATCATCATCAAAGAACTCATCCCTCATATCGATACGAACTATCGAACGATAGCAACACCCACAGGTCGGCTCTTGGACGGATACAGCATGGGCGGTTACGGAGCAGCAAGACTTGGCTTCAAGTACTCCGAACTATTCAAAGGGATCTCGATCATGGGAGGGGGCCCATTGCAACCCGAACTGGTTCAAGCTCCTAGGGCAAGTCGACAACGAGCAGCCGAATTATTGCAAAGGGTCTACGGCGGGGATCAGGGCTACTTCAAGAAGGTTAGCCCACGACAATTGGCGCAGGAGAATGCCGACGCGATCCGAAACAACTGCATCGTTCGGCATGTTTGCGGGGATCAAGATGAAACATTCGCCAACAACCGTGCATTCCACGAGCACTTAGAGAAACTTCAAATCCCCCATACATGGACAGTGCTCGAAGGTGTCGATCACAATCCGATGAAGACGATCGAAGCCTTGGGTGATAACAACTGGGGTTTCTACCGCAAGGTCTTCGAAACACCAGCGGGTGGGGCTACCGTGAAACGCCAAGCGGACTTTGAAATCAAATTCCAGATCAAGCAGCAGCAACGTCGCGCGGTGGTCGTCAATGCTCCGACCGATGAAAACAAAAGGCCTGTTGTACTGGCGTTGCACGGTGGTCAAGGAAGCGCACAGGTCATGCGTGCCAACTCAGGCTTTGATGCAGTGGCTCGATCCAAGGGTTTTATGGTCGTGTATCCAGAGGGTACTGACTTCGGTAACCAACGTCACGCTTGGAACACCGGATTCCTACTGCGTCGACAAGTGCGTGATGCTGACGACATCGCTTATCTGGACACTCTGATCGATCGTCTGATCGCCGAGCATGGGGCGGATCCAAAGCGAATCTATATGACCGGTGGATCCAACGGAGGGATGATGACTTATGTGTATGGTGTGGAGCGTCCGGGCAAGTTGGCGGCGATCGCGCCCGTGGTTGCTTCGATGTTCACCTTCGACAAAAAACCAACCGTTCCGTTACCCATTCTCATGATCAACGGTGCTAAAGACCAAGAGGTACCGATCGAGGGCGGGATGAGCAAAAACCCCTTGGTCAGCCGCGCTCAAG
>JAGWZB010000034.1 GCA_018969045.1 Planctomycetota bacterium
TGCTCCGGCCATCATGGCATTGTTCCTCTATAGCCTTCTACCAATCGTGCGCGGCACCTATGCGGGACTAAAACAAATCCCAGCCTCCATACGAGAATCGGCCGAAGTCTTGGGGCTAAATCCCAAGGCTCGACTGAAACTCGTCGAGTTGCCTCTTGCATTGCCCTCGATCCTCTCGGGCATCAAAACCGCAGCGGTGATCAATGTCGGTACTGCAACCATCGGTGCCCTGATCGGTGCCGGTGGCTATGGCTCTCCAATCCTCACCGGGATTCGATTGAACGATCTTGCGTTGATCCTTCAAGGCGCTATTCCTGCAGCCGTATTAGCCCTGGCCGTACAGTTTGGATTCGGTTTGCTCGAAAAACGGATCGTCTCGCCTGGACTGCGAGGTTCTTAAGTCCCCGCGGGTCCACATTCAAGGCAATTCCTCAATCCAACGCTTCAGCAGAGCCACAGCCCGATGATCCACTTGGTTGGATGAAATCGGAGGCATTTGATCTTTACCCCTCCGAGCCATCCGCTGTAACAGCAGGCTCTTCTGAGGATTTCCAGGCCAAACCAACTTGGCTCCAGCGATCCCCAAATCGTGATGCTTGGGGGTCGCATCAAGGATCCCCATCTTTGACCATTCCGTCGGATGACTCAGTTCCATCGCCGCGTTTCCACCTCCTGCCGGAACATGGCAAGATGCACAGTTGGAGTGCAAATAAGCTTGAACTCTCGCATCCAGCGGCTCGCGATCATCGTAAGGACTAGCAAGCTTGGGCAAAGCCGACGGCAACATCGGAAGTAACGATGAATCGCTAGGCGTTGGCCGCTGAGACAACTTAGCTGCCTGAATCCTAATGGACTCATCAGGACTCGGACTATTTGAAGGCGTGGTCTTTGGTTTCGGCGAATGCACAAATTGCTGAGGATTGACTTTCAAGAGCCCCATGTTTTCAAATACCGTTAACTGGTTCTGGCCACTTGCGTTGTATTCATAAGTTCGATTCAGTTGCGATGTCTGCAGTCCCAAGGTGTAGTTCGCCGCGCGGCTATGGCAGACCATGCACTCGGCACGGCTCGGATAATGCCATTTTTGAATGCGTGTCCCCCCGCTTACCGACTCATCAAGGATCTGATAGTCAACATCCTGGCCCGATGCATCGACCAGTTCCGCATCCGTACCTTCCTGATTCCAACGGTACGAGTAACCCACCCACTCGTTTTGCTCTCTGAGCATCAGCCGGGTCTCGATCCAACGTTGCGACTTCGGATCGCCAGCTTGCTCTTGAATCGCAAAGCTCTTGATCAACACCGTACTGTTGGGAAAGGTCCAACCGAATTGGTTTTGGAATTCGATACGTGGATCCAGTGAGTCGTTCTTCGGGATAGCAAACGCTCGCTCTTTGTGAGCTCCATCGCTCCACAACGGCGAGTTTACCGAATAGGGAACGACACCCTTGGCGTACCGATGCTTGGCGACATCCTCGAAGAGTCCGGTCTGACTCAAAAGCCTTGGAAAACGCCTTGAGTTATCTTCAGCCTGATTGGCTACGAGTCGGACAATCGACTTACCCAAGTGATCGGCGATCCAGATCTGTCCATCATTCATCGTAGCAAAGCCAGTGATCGCATGCGGGGTGTCTGCAATCTCGATCGCGTCTGATGGTTTATCCCCATCATGCCAGATCGCCCAGATCTTACCGGTCGAGTAATCGCCATAGACGTAGGCCCCTTTGAGTTTTTCGTACTGAGGCTCAGGGCCTCGATAAACGATTCCTCCAGTCAGCGAACGGGCTTGGCTGTGATGATGATCCTTAACAGGTGGCTCAAACGGATCCTCACCGCGCTGGCGATTTGCATAGAAAGTCGACGCTCCTTCCATCACACTCCAACCGTAATTGGCACCGCGCTTGACCAAATAGACTTGTTCCCAGAGATCTTGACCGTTTTGCCCAAGCCAAATGCGTCCCGAGACGCTGTCGGTCGTGATTCTCCAAGGGTTGCGAAGTCCGTAGGCCCACGTCTCGGCACGAACATTCGCTCGATCTAAAAATGGGTTGTCTTGAGGGATACGATAAGGCTGCTCGTCGCTCGATTGGCTTACATCGATCCGGAGAACTTTCGCCGTCAAATGCGTAAGATCTTGGCCTCGCAGATTCGTGTCCGAATCGGTGGTGCCATCGCCGCTTGTGACATAGAGCATGCCGTCGAGTCCGAAAGTTATGGCCGCTCCATTGTGACCATCGCTTGGCCACTGCAGGATTGTGCGGCTGCCAACGAGTTTGATCTCGCTCGAAGCGATCGAATCAGGATCGAATTCGAGTCGTTCGATGCGCGAGTGCTTGATGCCTTCAACACTTTGATTCAGGCCGATGAACAGGTACGGTTTCTTCGGAAATTCAGGATCAAAACACAGGTCGTAATGGACCCGATCCGACTCGGCCGGAACCATCGTTTGCTTCGTTGCCGAGCCGATGCGATCGGCATCATGGAGGGTATGCTCGAAGCGAAAGAGTTCAGAGGGCCCATAAGGATTCTTTTGTGTGATCATCCAAACAAAGTTTGAGTTCGGCTCTGCTCTCAGATGGATCGGGTGATCGAGAGCAAACCCTAATGGGATCTCTTGGGTTGCAAAAGGAGGCGGGGGTTCCGGGGACCCTTGAACCTTAGAAGTCGTCATCGGGACTGTGCTAAAAGTTGGGCCGAGGAATTGGATTTCGGCGAAGTCTTCATGCCGATGAAAAGAAGGTTGCTTTAATGGGGAGATGCTCGTCAATCTCGGTTGCTCTTGAGCACGATCATAATCGTATCTGCACAAAGAGTAGTTCCAGACTTCCCCTTCGGTTGGTCTGCCCCCTGTCGGATAGAAGTCCTTCCAAGCGATCTTGAATTCAACCTGCCAGGCTCGATCCGTATCGGTGCGATCATCGATGGTGCCATCGACCACAGCAGCGCTTTGAAAATCGAATTCATGCGCAGACTTATAGATTGCATAAGCCTTGGGGATCCGCTCAGGAATATACAGATCCATTTGGGTATTGGCTGGAGTGACATGGAACTCATAATAGCCAGTATGTTTTTTGGAAGGTTTAAGAAAAAGTTCAAAACAATCATCGAGCCACGTTTGCTCATCTGGCTGGGTGATGTTTGCTTGGATGTCTTTGTCGTTGAGTTTGGCCCAGACGTAAAGGTAATCTCGATCCCACACCAATTTGGCTTGGGTGGTCTCGGGGTTGTACGTCTGCGAGTCGTCTTGGATCCAAGCGGTGCGAAAGTTGTTTACGATGGGTGCGTCTTGCCAGCATGGATCTGCATCGAGTCCATCGATTTTGGGTGGAGTGCTCGTCCATCGGCATCGATGGGCATCGCTATCTTGGGCCAAGATAGGATGGCATACGAAGACAAACAAAACGACCAACGCCCAAAAGGCCCTGCAGCGAGTAAATGCCAGATTCGTTGGATTGTTCTTTATTCTCATGATTGCAAGGATCAAATCATCGTTGTTTAGTGAACATTCCCCTAGATATTTGCTGTCGTGCTCGACCTTCGATTTGGTACGTAGGCGAGCTAGTTGTCAAAGTCAAATTCGGATTGCCGCAAAGCGTTTGTCTCTGGTCTTGTCCAGGTTAGATCTCGACCGATTAACAGTTCCTCCATTTTCGCGTGATGAGTGTTTTTCATTGCGACTAACTCAATATCGAGTTGCGATACATTTGCTAACTGCCGTACCCCTTCGGCATCATCGTAGGTCATCAGAAAATCTCCTTCGACAGAAATAGCTTTCCGGAATAGATCCGAATGATCTATTTCCGAGTATCGATAAAGCCTCGATCCAGCTTTCTTACCCGATGCAGTGTAAGGTGGATCGATGAAGAAAATCGCATCGCGCACCGACTTGTACTCCTCTAGTACACTCAAGCCGTCTCTTTCAAGAATTGAAAACCGATCTTTTAACTTGCCAATTGCGGTGATTCGATCAGCAAGTGTTTTCGGGTACCAACGGGATTTGAGTCCTTTACCGTTTTCGCCGGCTTTCATCATACTCGATCCAGGTGCTAATATCCCACCATGAAACATGCGATTTTTGATAATGGTCCTGAATGCCCGCTTCTGGAAATCGTCGGGGTCAGAATCGACCACTTCGCGGACGTTATGCTCGGTCACGTCGAAATCCAAGATTTGTTCTACAAGGCTTGTATATGAGTCTGAAAAAAGACACTTCCAAACTGCTGCAACATCAGGATCGAGCTCTACAAGCATCACATGTTCAACAAATCCTTCGAACGCAGCGGTCAGCCCTATAATCCCACCTCCTGCAAAGGGTTCAACAAGTAGCCTAGGCTTGGTCGGAAGACTTTGCCACCATTTTCTAGCCAAGGGAACAAGCCAAGTCTTACCGCCTGGATATCTGAAAGGACTTCGCTTGGGAACACTAGCTACGTTGACAATTTTTTTTTGTGTCATGAAGCTCAACCCTCAATTATTTGATCCAATGTCGGTGCATCAGGGGGGTTGCCATCCTCGAGTTTTTCATCGAGTTTATCCTGAAGAACTGCGATGAAATCTCTGATATTTCCGGGTTCGGATTTGGTAAGTGTAATGAGCGCGGACTCAAAACCGGTATAAACAGTCTTGGTCTTCCTCAGCAGAAAGGTGTTAGAGATTTCGTCGAGGACAAGATCGTAGATTAACCAAGCTATTTCCGCTTCTTGTTGGGGCACTTCCTTAAGCTTTGGAAGTGTTGCGAAAAAGTGGGAGTCCAACGCAACGGCTGATTTTTTACCCCAGGCATGGATAATTCCTCCCTTGTAGAGCAATTGAGGTGCGAGACGTTTTCGAGAAGATGATAAGAAGTCTGGATGAGGATAATTCACCTCCGACTTCCAATTCATGTCTGCATTGCGCTGTGGAGACTCCATGAATCGTTCAAATGGTCTCCTTACGTTCCCCGAAATATAGACAGCTTGAACCTCCAACGCACCGAAGTCGAAAATCTTTCCGCGTTCATCGTAGGCTACAAGCACTACGTCGATATTGCCAGCCGAAGCATCTGATTTATCCCGCAAGCGGACTTCAGTCAGAGACGTCCAGGATGCGTTTGGTCTGAAGAAAAACCGAGCGGCATCTGTCGCAATAGCCCAGTCTTGCCTAAATCGAATAGGACAAGTTATCACGGTTTTGCCGTCATGGAAAACCGAACAAGTTCCTAAAGGATCATTGGCTTTATCTTTTGTGCAATTTGGAACTTTATTATTGAAGGGACAGAGCCTATTTGTACGGTGCCTAGTAGCTACTGCAGAATGATTATTCCATGGAAAACCAAACACCTCTGCGAGTGGGTGCAACGGCGGATCCTTGGGATTTCCAATCACTTTCTTTGATGCCTTCTTTGCCATGGACGCAGTCTATCATACCCAGGGGTGTGGCCTGTGATTTTGGTCAAAAAATATGCGGTTTACTGTTCCAATAACCGGATCCAGAATCTATGGGTTCACCCCAGCAATTTACCAAGAACCTTTACCACCTCCTGGGGGGCTTCTTCCATGACGTAGTGACCTACGTCGACAAGCTCATTCGAGATCGCCTGCGGCCAGACCCCTTGGAATCGCCTCAGACACTCAGGCCGAAAGCACCAATCCTTCATCCCCCACACCAATTGGATCGGCAAATGCGACAGCTTGGGCAAATCCCTCTCCAAATCCTTCAAGACTCGATAGGTTCTGTGGCGATCACTAAGCGGGATGTCTCGTACAAATGCATCAATGCCAACGCGATTGGCGGGCGTATCGTAGGGCGCTAGCAAGCCGGCTTGAACGCTAGGATCAAGCCTATCGAGTCGATCGATCGCCATCCTGGTTGCTGCTAGTGCAAAAGCGTTGAGATAACGCATCGCGAAACTTCCCAAGATCGGTAGTCTGCATGCTGCGATCCGAAGCGGGACATAAGGGGGTGGAAATGCCCCTGTATTGAGCACCACCAATCCGGCGATCCTATCGATGCGCTGGATCGCAGCCCCAAGTCCGATCGCCCCCCCCCAGTCATGGACCACCATCACGATGCGATCTAATTCCAACGCGTCGATCCAACGTACCAAATTCTCGGTATGCCGCGCCAAAGAGTAATCGTATCGCTGCGGCTTGTCGCTAAGCCCACAGCCGACATGATCGATCGCAAGCACTCGATGCGTCCCGGAGAACTCTTGAACAATGGATCGGTAGTAAAAGGACCAAGTCGGATTGCCGTGCACTGCGACGATGCAAGGCTTGGCGTCTAACGAAGCATCATCTGCAAGTTGCCTTTTTTCATGATCAAGCTTTGGGCGCTGATCGACGTAGTGCATCCTGACCGAAGGCTCAAGTTCGAAATAATTCGAAGCGAAGGGATACAGCCTTTTCCAGTCCGCAGGATCAGATGACATCGACCAGATCCACCTTTTTTTACGCTCGTATGTCTTCGAAACTGCGAAGCTTGTAAGGGAATCCCACATAGTCGAGCACTTTACATAGACCGCGAAGTGCCACACCAAAACCATCTGGGCCGCTGAAGCCCCCGAACTGGCCACCACCTTTGACGTGAGGCTCCAGATCGACAAATAGGCCAGGAATACCGCGTGCGCGCAACTTTTCAATCAGCTGCGGGTAGCCAACTTGCAAGTCTCTGAATATGGCTTCGTGCCCAGAATCACCCAAATTCGCTGGAACAAACGCCTTGAGAGACTCCTCGTCAACGTGACTCGATGCGATGCTGGGCCGCTTGTAATCCTTCACATGGATCCAACCCAGCCCGGGCTTCATCGCAAGATACTCTTGAAAGACCTCGTCGGTCGACATGCCCTGGCAGACCAAGTTCGCTCCGTCGAAAACCAGCACGAGGGCTGGATGAGCAACTGCGCTGTGAATTTTCGCAAGCAACTTTCCGGTTTGTCCAATCAAGTTGGCTTCAACCTCGAGACCATAGGTCAGGCCATAAGAGTCGCACATCCGGGTGATTTGGCCTATTTGGTCGATCGCTTGTGGAAGATGGGCGTGGGGATCGGTTCCCCTGGGGTGATAAAAGGAAAAGCCTCGAATCAGCTTGCACTCGAACTGGTTCGCCAAATCGCAGGCTCTCCGCACATCCTTTTGCAGGTACTCTTCGAAGGGCACATAGCGATTGTTGGTGCCGTCGTCGATGTCCAGCAACTTGACCTTGCCGATCGGAGATCCGATGCTCGAAACGCTCAGACCATACTCTTTTTGAAGCGATCGGACGTTCTCGATCCCTTTGGGTTCGAGTTGCATAACATTTTGAATGCCACCACCTGCGTCGATGAATCGAAGGGTGTAGTAACGAAGCCCCAGAGCAGCAAATGCGCAGAACTGCTGCATGGCGGTTTTTTGATTGGCAGCTTCGTCTGCGAGTCCACCAAGGAGCAGCGGTGCGAGGGATTGATTCTGCATAATTGGAATAAAAAAGGTCCGCTAGAGATGCTGAGCGTAGGAAACGGTGATCGTCGAAGTGATACCCCCACGGGCGCCCCAGCGGCTTTCCATGGTGGCGCTGCGAGGCTCGACGACTTGCAAGAAATCATCGAAAATTCGATTCGTTACGTTTTCGTAGAAGATCCCTTCGTTCCTGAATTTCTGCAAGTAAAGCTTCAGGCTCTTAAGTTCTACGCACTTCTTGTCAGGCACGTATCGAAACACCAAGACGCCAAAATCCGGCTGACCGGTCTTTGGACAAATCGAAGTGAATTCAGGGCAAGTGATTTCGATGGTATACTCTCGGTTTGGATACGAGTTGTCGAAACATTCGAGTTGGTCGGCAAAAGGTGTTCCAGGCACAGTCGTTGAATTCTAATGAAATGGACTAATTGGAATCAGCAAAATTCACCCCGTCGTCAGGGCTTGGAGTATCTTAGCAATCCCCACAAAATACAACAGTGTCCAGGCTCCCTGTTTGTCTTAGAACCGTTTGTAGAAAGCCATCGATTGATCAGGATTTCCGAGATTTTCCAGAGCGTTCAGGGCGAAGGCTTCCTGACTGGTACGCCGAGCATTTTTATTCGCACCAGCGGCTGCAACCTGCGCTGTTGGTATTGCGATACCCGCTACGCGTCCTGGGAACCCGAAGGCGACTCCTTGAGCGTCGAGGAAATCCTTCGGCAAATCGAAGACTTTCGGATCGAACACGTCGTGGTCACTGGGGGAGAACCGATGATCTTCGAAGCCCTGACGGATCTTTGCCGTGAACTAAAACGCCGGGGTAAACACATCACGATCGAGACAGCCGGTACCCTCGATCGAAACGCAAGTTGCGACCTCTGGTCGATCAGCCCCAAACTCAGCAACTCCAACCCCGAAGGCTATGCAAGTGAAACTTGGGTTCGCAAACACGAAGCTCTCCGGTACGCGCCCCAAGTGGTCGAGTCTCTGATGGCCAAAGGAGAGTATCAACTCAAGTTCGTCGTCGGCTCGATCTTGGATGCCGAAGAAGTTCTCGAATACCTCGCGCACCTGCGTGGCTACGATCGTCACCGGGTCATGCTCATGCCTCGCGCTACCCAAACCGATCAACTCGATATCCAGCTAAGTTGGTTGGCCGACTGGTGCAAGTCCCATGATTTGCGGCTTTGCGACCGTCAACACATCCGATGGTTTGGCAACCGTCGCGGAACCTAAAACCAAAAAAAGGGGACGGACTTGAACACCCACACCGACGGCTATGAACCTTACTCCCACCAGACCAGTCCCACTCCAAACTGGGCGTGGCTTTTCGTCTTCTTGCTCATGCCTGTGGCTTTGCTGAACTATCTCGATCGCCAAATGATGGCCACCATGCGCGACTCGGTCATGGAATCGATCCCCGAGTTTGGCCAAGCAAACAACCCGCAAGAAATGTGGGGGATCATGCTCGGCCAATTCAAATGGGTCTACGCAGCCTTTAGCCTCCTTGGCGGTGCCCTGGCCGATCGTTTCTCTAGACGTTGGACAATCTGCGCTAGCCTCTTTGCATGGTCCGCGATCACTTGGTGGACTGGACAAGTCTCTTCCTACCAAGAACTCTTGTGGGCTCGCTCCCTGATGGGGGTCAGCGAAGCATTTTATATACCTGCAGCCCTGGCTCTGATCGCCGATAGCCACTCCAACGCTACGCGATCCAAAGCCGTCGGCTTGCACCAGATGGCAATCTATCTAGGGGTCATCTGCGGAGGTTTCGGCGGCTATGCTGCGACGTATTTTGGCTGGAGATGGGCTTTTGCATCCTGCGGTATCCTCGGCATGCTCTACGCAATCCCCCTGGCAACACTTTTAAAAGATCCACCTAACCCAGATCTCACGGGCCTTTTACCAAACGAAGGCCACACATCCCAAGCAAGACTCTCTGTGCTTGATCTTCTTTCGAATCCATCGTTTCTGCTACTTGTAGCCTACTTCACTCTCCCTGCCATGGCCGGCTGGGTAGTCCGCGACTGGATGCCCGCAATCCTCAAGGAACGCTTTGGACTCGGACAAGGAGCCTCTGGAGTCACGGCGACCCTTTACTGGCAATTTGCTGCGATTTTCGGTGCAGCTTGCGGAGGCACGCTTGCGGACCGATGGATGAAATCCAACCTTCGAGGCAGGATCTACGTCAGCGCCCTTGGCATGGCGATGATCGTCCCTGCTATCTTCGGTGTGGGCAACGCAACAAATGTCGTGATGGCGGCATGCTTTCTGATCCTCTTTGGACTGGGCTGGGGATTTTTCGATTGCAACAACATGCCGATCCTCTCCCAAATCGTCGGTACCCATCAACGTGCCACAGGATACGGCATCATGAACTTCGTAAGCATCAGCTTCGGCGGTCTTGCCGATTGGGGATTCGGTCGACTCCAAGATGCCAAAGTCCCACTGAACATCAGCTTTGGCGTTTTTGCATTGCTTGCGATTATCTCGATCGCGCTGGTGCTGAGCATCCAAGTTCGAAGCCATCAGACGCCAGAATCCACCTAGCGAATATTTACAAATATACCCACCGGAGAATCATCGATGGAGTTCAAACGCTTGCATGGCCTAGTCGCCGCCGTCCATACCCCAATGCATCAAGATGGATCGCTGAACCTCGATGCGATCGAATCGCAAGCCAACCACATGCAAGCACAAGGTATCTGCTGGGTGTTCGTCGGTGGCAGTACCGGAGAGAGCCATTCCCTTACACTCGATGAACGCATCGCCTTGGCACAAAGATGGAGTCAAGTTCGCCAAGGATCCAAACTCGGGATGGTAGTCCACGTCGGTTGCAACTGCTTGGAAGACTCTAAATCACTTGCTAGCCACGCCCAAAAAATCGGTGCCGACGCTGTCTCCGCATTGTCGCCAAGCTACTTCAAACCCAAGTCCACCGAAACACTCATCGCGTGCTGCCAACAAATCGCCCTAGCGGCACCGAAAATCCCCTTCTACTTCTACGACATCCCCGCGCTCACAGGCGTCCAATTCTCAATGCCCCAATTCTTGGAGTCCGCATCCAAGTCGATCCCTAATCTAGTCGGCCTCAAATTCACCAACTCAGACCTAGCCAGCTATCTACGCTGCCTGCAACTCCAAGATAGCCGTTGGGATCTCCCATGGGGAATCGATGAGCATCTGCTGGGAGCTTTAGCCACCGGAGCCCAAGGTGCCGTCGGCAGCAGCTACAACTTTGCAGCAGGAATTTACCATCGAGTGATCCAAGCCTTCGAGGCCGGGGATCTGGCCCAAGCCCGAGCCCAGCAGCTTCGAAGCGTGCAGCTGATCGAACTGCTAGCGAGCTACGGCTACATGGGTGCCGCCAAAGCCACCATGGAGTATTTGGGCATCCCAGTCGGCCCTCCCCGTCTGCCCAACGGATCCCTTAGCGGCGACCAAAAACAATCTTTATACCAAAGCCTCAGTGAGCTTGGGCACTATCCATGCACATAACCACGAGCCTGCATCTGCATGACGCCACCTTTGCTTCGAGACCACAACCCAGTTCGGCTCACGAAAGTACCAATCACCGTCAAGGGGACGCCATCGATCGACTCAGGCATTTGATCGATCTTTGAAGGATCGACCGCCAGGAGCAATTCAAAGTCCTCTCCGTCCCCGATCGCATGCTCCAGAGCCGTTTGGCCACTTGTCATCGCTCGGTGGATCGCCGCATCACTAATCGGGATCTTATCCAAATCGACCTCGGCTCCACAACGGCTTGCAACCGTGATGTTCAATAGATCGACCCCGAGCCCGTCGCTGATGTCGGTAGCCGCTTGCACAATCCCTAGCGGATGAAGCCTCTGCGCGACTCGAAGCCTTGGCTCGAAATCCAAGTGCCTACCGAGCAGGCTACCACCGAGTTTGCCACTGACGACGATTTTGTCTCCGGGCCTAGCACCACTGCGAAGCCATGTACCCTCTTTAGGAGCCGTCCCGATAGCTGTCAAATGAACCACCAGCGGTCCATCCCAAACGTTGGTATCCCCACCACCAATTGCCACATGGTACTCTTGGCAAGCCTTGCAAACCCCTTCGTAGATCTCCGCACCGATCTGCTCTGCGGAATTGCGAGGCAGACATAACGAAAGAAAGACTGCAACGGGACGCGCTGCCATGCTTGCAAGATCACTCAGGTTGACACCTACGAGCTTCTTGCCGACGGCTTGAGGCCCACACTCGGCGAGAATGAAATGAGTACCTTCGCAAAGCGAATCGGTGGTAACCACCCAATCGCTTCCATCGGACTCGATAAGTGCGCAGTCATCACCGATCCCTAGTTTGATCTTGGGCAGCCGCATGGCGCGCTGTTTGGCCCAAGCGATAAATCCATGTTCCATCGGATCCTAAACCCCTGCAGCTTGGGTGTCTGCAAAGCGCTCGGCAAGTTGCCGACAGGTCCCTGCGATTCCCGCCGCATCTATTCCGATCTCAGCCAGAAGTTCATTCCGCTCGCCATGCTCGATAAAACGATCAGGGATTCCAAGGGTTCTCAGAATCCGGGTATCCCAGCCATGTTGACAAGCCGTCTCCAAAACCGCCGAACCAAAACCACCGGCCAAGGCTCCTTCTTCAACCGTTACGATGAACCGCGATTCTTCAAAAGCCTTTGCCAACATCTGCGTGTCCAACGGGCGGATGAATCGGGCATTGATGACCGAAACATCGAGACCCTCGGTACTGAGTATGTCGGCCGCAGCCAAGGCTTGCTGAAGCATCGCACCGATAGCGATGATCGTCCCGTCACGACCCTTGCGAATCGTCTCGGACTTGCCCAACTCGATCGCTTGCTTGGGCCGATCAAACGCAAGCGCACTGGTCTTTGGGTATCGGATGGAAGTTGGGCCGGGTTGCCTGAGCGCAAATTCGAGCATCGGCTCGACCTCGGTCGAATCCCCAGGAGCCATCATCACGATGTTGGGAAACACGCGTGTGTAACCGATGTCAAAGAGCCCATGGTGGGTCGGGCCGTCTGGACCGGTCAAACCGGCTCGATCCATCATCAGGACCACCGGCAGATTTTGCAAAGCGACTTCCTGAAAGATCTGATCGTAGGACCGTTGCATGAAGGTGCTGTAAATCGTGACGATAGGCCTTAAGCCAACTTTGGCTTGCCCTGCCGCAAAGGCTACAGCATGGGATTCGCAAATCCCGACGTCAAAGAATCGGGAAGGAAACTCATCTCGAACCGGTTCAAGCTTGTTTCCTTGGCACATCGCTGCGGTCATAACCGTGACCTTGTCATTGCGACGCATCTGGCTAGCGATCGCATCGCGGGCATAGTTGGTAAAGGCCGGCTTTTCGCCGATGGTCAGCACACGCGGTGATCCGTCTTCGTCCTCAAAAGCCGGAGGCGTGTGGAAATAGACTGGATCGTCTTCGGCAGGCTTGTACCCCCTACCCTTCTCGGTCACTACATGCAAGAGAATCGGTCCTTGCTGATCCTTGATCATCTCAAGGTACTTTCGCAAAAGACGAATATCATGTCCATCGATAGGGCCGATGTATTTGAATCCAAACTCTTCAAAAAGCATCCCCCCTACCATTCCTGCCTTGACCCCTTCTTTGACTTGGGCCAAGAGTTTCTCGGTCGGATCTCCTAGAACAGGGACCTTGTTAAGGATTTTTGCAACCTCTTGCTTAAGGCCCGTGTAGAAGGGATTGGTTCGAAGTCGGTCGAGGTAATTGGCAAGCGCACCAACACGCGGGCAGATCGACATTTTATTGTCGTTCAGAACGACGATCAGATCTTTGTTGAGTTCACCGGCATTGTTCATCGCTTCAAAAACAATTCCAGAAGGAAACGCACCGTCCCCGATCACGGCGATGCTCTTGCGCCGCTTTTGATCCATCAAGTCATCGCCGGACTTAAGCCCCAGCGCAGTTGACACGCTGCAGCCAGCATGTCCGGTCATGAACAGATCGTAAGGGCTCTCGGTCGGGTTGGGATACCCCATCAACCCTCCGCGCTCGCGAATCGTACGAAACTCCTTGTAACGTCCCGTAATGAGCTTGTGAGGATAAATCTGATGACCTGTGTCCCAGATCAAGCGATCGAATTTGAAGTCAAAGATGCTGTGGAGAGCCAAGCACAATTCAACCACACCGAGGTTGGAGGCAAAGTGCGCCGTTCGGGTTGCTAAAAGATTGCACAAGACATCACGGATCTCCAAAGCCATTTGGTCGAGCTGTTCGACACTCATCGCTCGGAGCGGTTCGGCAGAGTCCAACTGTGAAAGAAGAGGGTGGGACGCCATCAACTGTGCCTTTCCAAGATATACTTCGCGATCTGCCCAAGCCCCTCGGCCCGCTTGCCAAATGGTTCCAATGCAGCCAAGGACTCTGCCACCCAGTGTTTAGCCATTTGTCGGCTCTGTGCAATACCATAGACACCAGGAAAGGTCAGCTTGCCACGCGCTGCGTCTTTGCCAGTGGCTTTACCAGTCTTCTCACAAGTCGACTCGACGTCCAGCAGATCATCGACAATTTGGAAAGCGATTCCAATGCCCCGACCGTACCTGCCAAGCGCAGAGCGACATTCTGTCGTAGCTCCTGCTGCAATCGCCCCTAAAAGGACCGAGGCTTCGATCATCGCACCGGTTTTTCGGCGATGGATCGAACCAAGCCGATTTTCCGGTGACTCTTGATCGACTTGCGATCCCGAAAGGCCCGATGGGTGCATCTGCGCCCTGTTCTCTTCGAGCAGATCGTCCATCTGTCCCCCGACCATCCCTTGGATCCCTGCAGCCCAAGCCAGAGTTTTGCAGCTTTCAACCATTGCAGAGGGACTCAAAGCCCCTTCCAAGATCGATTCGAATGCCATCGGCTGCAGCGCATCTCCAGCCAAAATCGCTGTCGCTTCGTCGAACTGCCGATGACACGTCGGCCGACCACGGCGCAAATCGTCGTCATCCATGGCAGGCAAATCGTCGTGAATCAACGAGTAGCAGTGGATCATCTCCAAAGCGCATGCATTTCCCATCGCCTGCTGGAAATCACCTTGGGCAGTTTCGCAGGCCATCAAACAAAGAACCGGCCTGAGCCTCTTTCCAGGTGACAGCAGCGAATATTCGACGGCCTGGACCAAGCGTTTTGGAGCCGACTCGCAGAAGCGATCAAGCCGTTGCTTCAGGTGCATATCGACCATGCTCCCGAGTTCTTTCCAGCGGATTTGCAAAGCTGGTTCACAATCGCCTTGATCCGATCCGGAGTTTTTTTTGTATCTGCTTGGGTCTATCGCTGGATTGGAAATAATTACGTTCCTGAAAGATTGCCGCCTTGGAAAATTTCCGAGTTGTCAGGATTCTTTAGTGCTGGATTGTAGCTTAACCGACGCGTTGGGAAAGCATGCAAGCCGACGGCAAAAATGTTGTCAGAGTCCATCCACTGTACGAAAATCCTCACGACCGACCTTTTCCGACTTATCCGCACTTCTTTAGAGAAACGGCCGATTTGGTTCGATAGAACAGGATCGGGCGTGCTTTGAGGCCGAAACCCTTCTACAATATCGGGGTTGAAACGGGAATCCGTCGTTTTGCACGTTGAGAAAACCGGCTTTTTGGCAGACCGCCCCAAGGGAAATAGGACCATGAGAAAAACGATCGCACGCTGTGTTGGTTTGCTGGTTATCGCTGGTGGATTGATGGTTCAGCAAAACCAGACTTCGTTTGGCCAATTTGGCGGCACAGGTGGCACAGGTGGCCTCGGAGGACTCAGTGGCCTTGGCGGCCTGGGTGGACTTGGCGGATTGACCGGCGGATCTACAGGCGGCCTGGGAGGATTCAACAGCGGTTTTGGCGGCTCTACCGGGGGCTTTGGCCAACAAGGCGGATTCGGACAGCAAGGTGGCTTCGGCCAACAAGGCGGGTTTGGACAGCAGGGAGGATTCGGTCAGCAAGGTGGATTCGGGGGAGGAATCGGAGGCAGCGGTGGTAGGACACTGCCGGGACAGTTCGGCGGCCCGGGCATCTCCGGCGGAAAGGGAATTTTGCCCGATTACATCTCGCAACCTTTGCCAGGAGGGGTCGGAGGCTCGGCAGTCTTTGGAATCGGTACCTCTGGGAACTCTGTCGGTGGCGGAATTGGTGGAGGCGGTATAGGGGGCGGTCTGGGTGGCTTAGGGGTGGGCGGCCTTGGCGGACTCGGCGGCCTGGGCGGTGGCTTAGGCCGCAATCAAATGGGTCGTGGCAATCAGGCTCAAGGCAAAGGCACCTTTCGGGCTGCGGTTCGTCCCGACATCCCACTGAATACACAGCGAACTTCGAACATCGCTGGCCAAATCCAAACCCGACTTTCCAGAGTCCCTCTCCCAGAGAGACTCAAAGGGACTCAGGTTTCCGTCGTGGACGGTCAAGTTGTCCTCAGAGGCACCGTCTCTAGCGAGTCGGATAAGCGAATGATGGAGCGCCTGTTGCAACTGGAACCGGGTGTGAACTCGATTCGGAATGAGCTGACGGTTTCGCAATAGTTGCCTGGGCAAACCCCGGAAGCCCTGATCCGCCGGTTGCTTGTGATCCTACTCCGACCATGGATCCAGATGCCATCGGGATGTGGAAGCTCGGTAAAGGGGTACCGACTTGGCTCGCAGGCAACACCGCCGTCGACACACTCGAAGATGGCATAGAGGATAGCGGTTCGTTGCTATCTGCGGTGGGCAGGGGAGTTACCATCGGTTTTGCTTGAGAATCTTGAATTTGCAGAAGCATCTCTTGGGCTTTTTCCGCCGAAAGTACAGGCTTGGCCGAATAGCCTCTTGCCGGGTACTGAATCGTCGTGGTTCGGCCCGCCGAGGCTGGATCGCTTGGGCTGCTGCTAAAGGACGCTTGCTGAACTCCTGTGCCAGCGGAAGCTTGGATCACCGGTTGCTCGTTGATTTCCGGGATAACGCCTGGGAGAAGCACCGTGGCTGCATTGCCTCGGATCACCCTGCCATCGCTGGTTTTAAACGTGGGTATGAGCATAATTTTTTTGCGAGTACCAGGGGCGGCATCCCAGGGAATCCAAATGCTGTAGGAAGCCCCAAGTTGGCTCTCGGAAAAATGGGTCGTAAACTGCTCTGCGGTGAATCGGAATTTCTTGTCCGCTAACTCCATCGACGATCCATCATGGCTGCGATCTGTATCGTCGAACCCAAAGACCGTCAGTTCCCCATCGACCGGAATCGCTTGGCTGCGCTCGTTGTAGAAATAAAGTCTACCGCCGAAACCGCGTGTGGGTGGCTTGCCCTCTTTGGTGAATATATCGTAAGTCCACGTGACATTCATGCTCTGTGGCAATTGATATTCTTTTTTCTTGAAGAAGGACCACGACGAATCCTTCTTGTTTCGCTTAGCATCCTTGCCTGAAGTCAGCGTCGAGCATCCGGTCAAGGAGAGCACAAGCAACCCACATACAACAACCGTCCATCGAAAATGCGATTGATTCATTATCGTTACTCTTCTTATCTGTTAGTCTTAGCGAGTAGTAGGTGAACCTTTGTTGACGCTGCTTTGGATCAGGCTTCCCCGTGGATTACGGGTCGAGGAAGAGCTGTTAGGTACATTCTGGGGTTGGATGTACTGAGGCTGAACATTCAACGGTTGCACATTTTGTGGTTGCACATTTTGTGGTTGCACATTTTGTAGCTGTGGCACTGGATTGTTAGGGTCACCAAGGTACAGTTCAGGCTGAACTGCTTCCTGGTAAACCGGCTCAACCATCGGTTGAGGATTCATCGCTTGAGGATTCATCGGTGTGATGATCGTCGGTGACCCTTGTGCGTTGGAATCAAAATCAACCGTAGGGGTTTCATCCGGGTAGATCAGCGGTGAAGCCGCTGGTCCCCAAAGTCCATTGCCCGCCGAGAGACCCTTGTCCCCATACATATTGAGCACGTCGGCAAGACACCAACTCATACGCGATGATTCGACCATCTTGATCATATCCATCTTGTTGGCATCGTTGGCATTGATGACCCGAGGTGTCATGACCACCAAGAGCTCTGTCCGGTTCTCGATTTCTTTGTCGAATCGGAACAAAGCACCGGCGATTGGAATATCCGCCAACCAAGGAACTCGTCGGGATGTGGACTCCCGCGATTTGGCGATCAAACCGCCGATGACCACGGTTTGGCCGTCGTAAGCTGTCACTCGCGTCTGGGCAACCGTCTGATTGAACGCAGGGGTCAAGGTGGTTCCAGCAACACCCGCCGCACCGTTGGAGACTTCAAGTCCGTTGGCTCGATCTACCGTCGAGCGACTGATCGCCACGATCATGTTGATCAAACCGTCTTCGTTGGTTCGAGGCTGAATCTGCAATGTCAGTCCGGCGTTGACATAAGTAACGTTCTGCTGGACAACACCGATGCTATTGCTTGTTCCAGCCAAAACCGGAATCGACTGGCCCACATTGATCACCGAGATGTTGTTGTCAATGGTGGTAAGTGTCGGTCGGGCAAGGATCTGCGCACGATTCGCGTCCTGCAACATCCGGAAAAGCAATCCCACCGATTCACTGCTTGCGGCCAACACCAATCCGCCATATCCCAAATCGCTCGTTCGCCCCATCGCAAAACCAGAGGACCCTTGACCAGCCACGTTCTGCGGTCGACGCTGGGGGCTTCCGGTATTGAACGCCGGTGTCAAAATATTGAATACCGGGCTCCCTAGTGTTCCTCCCGAAGCACTGTTTCGATCAAACAGCAGTGAGTCTTGCAATCCCAACTCTGTTCCGAATTCGAACTGATCCTTCAATGAGACTTCAGCGATAAGCATCTCCACAAAGATCATCGGCTGCTGACGATCCAACCGATCGATGACCTGTTTGATCTGCTGCATGTACCTAGGTGTCGCACTGACGACAATGCTATTGGTCGACGGCTCGGAAATCACAAAAACTTCCCGGTCCACTCGCTCAAAGAGACTGATCGCCTGTCCAGAGATCAACTGCTGAGTGATCACCTGCCTTTGAGTGGTTAGCAAACTATTAAGCGCTGTAAACACGTCCGGTGCGTTGGCATTTCTCAACCATATCACTTCGTTGTTCCGCTGCTGTCCACCGGTCTCATCCAAGCGATACAGCAAAACTTCGATGACCTCCAAATCCGAAGCCGCACCAGAAACAATAATGGAATTGGTGCGGGTGTCTGCGGAGATACGAAGCGGAACCAGCGTGCTCTCGCCCCCCCCCGTCAACGCGGCCAAGTTCTGTAAACCAATCGCAGCCGCACTAGTGGCCGAAGCACCAGCCGTTGCAGGCAAACCGAAAACTTGTTGAAGTGTCAGAGCCAAACTCGTCGCGTCTCCATTGATCACCGGAAAAACCTTGATGCGTGCATCGGCACTTGGAAGCTGATCCAGCTGATCGATCAAGGCTTGGATCAACGGCATGCTCTTTGATGGCGCTCGCACCACCAAAGCATTGATGCTCGGATTGCTCGTAATCGTCACACCTGCAAGTATCCCAGAATTGACTGGCTGACCATCCCGAGGTACCACCATCAAACGACTAGAGGGTGCGCGCGAAGTGCCTGAAGCTGCTGCCGGTTGGGCTTGGCCCTGCTGTCCGGCTCCCTGCGTGCCAGCAGTCGCCGTTCCAGTTATGGCCGATTGAAGGATCGGCTGAAGATCCGCAGCCACCGCGTTCTTGATCGGGAAGACCCGAATCTCATTCTCCGCCGGTGTCGATTCGACGTCGATCTCCAAAATCAGCTTGGCCACCTCAGCAATATCGCGAGGCGACGCTTGCACGATCAACGAATTGGTCCGATAGTCAGCAACCACCTTGATCCGTGTACCAATAGTCAATGCAGACGTGTTGGCCGGTGCAGCTTGTCCAGGGGTCGTCTCACTAAAGAAATTACGCACCAACGTCTCTGCGTCCACGGCCGAAGAATTCACCAAACGGAATACCCGCAGTTGATTGTTCGGATCCAAAGGCTGATCCAACTTGATGATCAACTCCTTGATCGCCGCAATGTTCTCAGGCCGTCCGATCAATAAAAGTGAATTAGGTTGCCCCAAAGCATACAAACTGATCGGCCCCTGACGCGGTGTGAACACCTTGTCATTCAAGTCCCTCAAAATGGGCTCCAAGGCCACACCGTTGACATGCTTCAGCGGATAGATCTCAATCTCAGGGGTGGTGTCTGCGCTTTGCTTCTTGATCTGCTCGATCACCTCCAAAACACGCTGCACATCGCGACGACCACCCTTGACAATCACAATCCCCATTTCCGGAACAAAAGAAATATCAACGTCACCGATCAGACCAGTGCCGCTTCCAATCGAATCGGGGGATCCCACTGCCATCCCAGGAGCATTGTCATCATCCCCTGTCGCAGGGACTTGACCCACTGCTTGATCATCCTGCGGTGGTTGCTGATACGAAGCCTGACGCACCAGACGCAAAGCCGTCTCAATACGCTCGGGACTTGCTGGGTTGATCGGAACAATCTGAGTTGGACGCTGCGGATCCGCCTGCGCAAAATCCACCGCAGATACAATCTGCGACCAAGCAAACACATCCTTAGGACTACCCTGCATACGCACCGTGTCGGTGCGACGATCCACCGTCATGACCTCCCTTGGTCCTGCATCGGTGAGCATCTGCAACTGAGCCAACTCGCCGTTGTTGGTCGTCGATACCGTCAAACGAGGTCCCGCAATACGGACCACTGCATCCTCAAGCTCTCTCCAACTAACCTTCTGAAGCTTATACTCGCGGGTCTGAACCGCATTGGAAAGAACGCGACCTGTCACATCCGACGCAACAGGACTTGCCTGCTTGTTGATCGTCGAAACCATCGCTGCAATCTGCTGGTGAGTGGCTTGAGGTGCAAGCACCATCAAACGACCCGTCTCAGGCTCAGTCGTAATCCGAACTCGCTTGTCATTGCTATACTGCGTGTGCAACTGCGCAACGACTAGCGCCACAAGCTCCGTAGGCAACGCGTAAATCTGCAACTTGGCTTCATCAGACTGCAGCGGTGCGCTGCCCGGCACACCGCCCGGTGCACTTCGCGGAGTACTTGGCGGCAACATCAACGGCCGCTGATTGGCAGGAACCTGGTTACCAGGAGGCAGACTCGATGGCACCTGGGCTTGCAACGTCCCCAGACTTCCAATCCCAACGACCCCAAACGCACTCATCAGCAGCGCTTGTCGGAACCAAACATGACTCCGGACTTGCTGGCCGTGGCGTTCAAAGCGAGTGTTCAGCTTGGTTGTTTTGTGGTTTCGGCTCTTCACGCTTACCGTTCCTTGTATTTCGAATCGCTCTAGGCTCCCGGCAAGGAGCCCTGTCTAATCGAACCAATCGGAATAACCTGCAGCGTTTCTTCAGACAAACAACTCAACCTCAGCGGTAAAGCTTAACATTTAGCTTTTGTAATCCTGGTTTTGGGATGGGTTGCACAAGCTAGCAAATTCGCGATACTACGACGGTTTCCAGGATCTATGAAAGTTTTCCCAGGAAACACATCTTATGGACGACAAGATCGCCTGTGAGGGGATCACGTTTGATGACGTGCTGATCCAACCCCGTTACAGTGATATCCTTCCGTCGCAAGTCGACGTCTCTACTCGACTTACGTCCAAAATCAGGCTTGAAATCCCACTGATTTCCTCGCCCATGGATACCGTCACCGAAAGCGAAATGGCCATCGCTTTGGCAAAAGTCGGGGGACTTGGCATCATCCACAAAAACATGGATGTCACCTCCCAAGCCGCCGAAGTGACCAAAGTCAAACGCTCGGCCAACGGCATCATCCCCGACCCGGTCACTCTAAGGCCCACCGACAGTGTCTCGACGGCCCAAGACGTCATGCGCAAGCAAAACGTCTCGGGGATCCCGATCGTCGAGCCCACCGGAAAACTCGTCGGCATCCTGACCCGCCGCGACATGCGTTTCCTCGAGTCCAGCGACACTCCTATTTCTTCGGTGATGACCCGAGAAAACCTAGTGACCGCCCAAGGAAATGTATCGCTTAGCGAAGCTGAGCGGATTTTAACGGATAAAAAGGTGGAGAAACTTTTACTGGTTGACGATCAATACCACCTGACTGGACTGATCACGATCAAAGACATCGACCAGATGAAAAGCTACCCATCGGCCTGCAAGGACGAACTGGGTCGCTTAAGAGTCGGTGCTGCGATCGGCGTTCACGATTACGAGCGGGCCGAGGAGCTGATTCGACGAGGGGTTGATATCCTGGTGGTCGATAGCGCCCATGGCCACTCGTCGAACGTGATCGCCTCAGTTCGGGAGCTTAAGCGTCAGTGGAGCATCGACGTGATCGCCGGGAACGTTGCGACGTTCGAAGGTGGTAAGGCGTTGGTCGAAGCTGGTGCCGATGCGGTGAAGGTTGGGATCGGACCTGGTTCGATCTGCACCACCCGCGTGATCTCCGGCGTAGGAGTTCCGCAAATCACCGCCATTTACGAAACCACCAAGGCTTGCATGCAAGCCAACATCCCAACCATTGCCGACGGTGGAATCCGATACTCGGGGGACATCGTAAAAGCCCTCGTCGCAGGTGCCCAAACGGTGATGATCGGGAGCTTGTTCGCAGGACTTGCCGAAAGCCCAGGACGTACCATCCTCTACCAAGGCCGCACATTCAAGGCCTATCGAGGCATGGGATCGCTCGGGGCGATGGTCAAAGGATCCAGCGAAAGGTACCGACAAAGCGGCCAGGATCAACTCTCGAAGTTGGTTCCAGAAGGGGTCGAAGGACGCGTGCCATTCAAAGGTCCATTGGCCGATTACGTCTACCAATTGGTAGGCGGGCTTCGAGCGGGTATGGGGTACTGCGGTACCAAATCCATCTCGGAACTCAGGTCCGTAGCACGATTCATCAAGGTATCGGCGGCGACGGTTAGGGAGAACCATCCACATGACATTGCCATCACGCAAGAAGCACCCAACTACAGCCCTGAGGTGCACCAAGCAAACGACAGCTGATCGAACTCTTCGGGCAAGAGGGTCTCTTCGGAGGCTTCTTCGCGTAAGCTTATGCCTGCCCCTAACCTGGTTCGTAGGTTCCATCGCATCCACACCGACATGTGTACTTGCGCAAAACCCCTTGCGTAGCGACTCCCAAGCCACCGCGTCGCAGACGGCTTCGACCAACCAAACCCATCAACCGACTTGGTCCCCTACCCCATACCAAGCCAACCCACTTCGCGAGAGCCAATCCTCATCCAGAGCCTCTGATGCCGCTGCGAAAACCAGCACCAAGTCTGCTGCGATGGCCGGCGCATCAACTGCCCGTGCTACCTCGACCAAATCGATAGCAACTGCAGGAGACT
>JAGWZB010000408.1 GCA_018969045.1 Planctomycetota bacterium
ACGATTTTTGAGGACCAAAGTTTCCGATGGACCATCTTGATCGTCTCTGGAATTGTTGCCTTAATCGGTATCTTGATGGTCGATATCAACCACTTGTCGCCATGGTTCTTGTTCTATCGCAAGCGGGTGCATGAAACGTTTCTTCGAAAAGCGGGGCAAATCGATAGCGAAACGCCCCTGCATGCCCTGAACCCCTGTGAGAAAGGCCATCCTTATCCCCTCTTTGTCGGCGGTTTGTTCCTGCCTCACGCACCGGCTTACCGACGCATCCAAGCGGCTGTGATGGATGGAGGTGCAACAACCCCAAGTACCAACATCAACCCCTCAAAGGTCGACGGGAGTTTCGGTTCTTTGTGGTACTCGTTCCTGATGTCTCCCTTGCACGTAGGATGGATGCAAGCCACGACGGACAAGAATCTGCTCGAGCAAAAGACATATCGCTGCACCAAGGAGTACCTCCACGGTGGACTGACCGTAAGCGATGCGATCGTACTCTCTGGTGCCGCCGTTTCGACGTTCATGGCTTCCAACCCCGCACTGCGAGTCTTGATGCAAGTCTTCAACATTCGACTTGAACAGTGGTTGCCCAATCCGATTACCAAGAGTCAGCCCACCAAGCATCAGTCGTTGCTTTTTGGAGGTAACAAGTATGTTCGGTTCAACACCTTCCAACTGTTCCAGGAGTGGTTGAAATCCAGCCAGTGGTCGACTCAAGAGTTCCGAAGCGATTCTTGGGGTTACGGAGTGGTTGCCGACGGCGGTTTCCGCGAATTTTTAGGGGTAGAAGAACTCATTGCAAGGCGATGCAAGATCATCGTCGCATCCGACGCAGGTTGCAACAATGGTCTCTACGAATTCGGTGTACTAGCCGACTTAATCCGTAAACTGCGATTGGACCACGATGTCGAAATCCTCGATCTAGATCACGATAAACCTTTGGATACCAAACGCCTGGTGAGAATTGGAAGCGAGAACTCACTCTCGCCTCAGCATTACATCGTCGGACGGATTAAGTACCCTACGACTTCGAACTCAAAGGAATCCGATAGTCCCATCAATGCGCCCGAAGAAGGACTCTTCGTCTACGTTCAAATGTCCCTTACCGGCGACGAAGACATCGATATCGCTCAGTTCAAGAAAACCAATCCGCAGTTTCCCGATGAGCCGATTTCAAATCAGTTTTATTCCAAGGACCAAGTCGAGTCGTTCCGGCAACTCGGTGAGCACATCGGCAAGCTATTATGCTGGGATATCGATGATTTTGACTGTCCGATCCATAAAGAGCATGAACCTCGCAAATGGCGGATTGAAACTCTCGATCATGCGTTCCGGCAAGCTTATCACAGCGAATGCCGACAGGAATCCACGGTCGCCACCGACGACGCGAGGATCGGTTGGTTATTTGATGGCAAGCGTCCAACTGATGAGGTTGCTAGAGTCATAAAGGCTTTCGAATCCCCCGAGGAGACGGATCACCAAATCTTGATTCGAAACTTTGTTTGGCATTGTGTCGACGGGTATCACGACGAATTGCGGATACCAAATGAACCCTACTTTGATTTCAAGCAACTCAACGCTGCCGACTTGTATGGAATCGCTATCGAGTCGAATCGTCGTCACTCAGGATTCCGGCCCGAATGGCCGACGGCTTTTTTCCAGATCAATGGCAAAGATCTACTGATGCGTGCGACGCAACGAGCCCACGAACTTCTTGAGCAAAACGATGCCTTGCAAAGAGTCATTAACGAGGGATTCAACCTAAATGACCAAAACATCCAGAAGCTGATCAAAGAGTTTTCGAGGCTTGCGGTCATGCTTCCGAGGGCTGTGTTCAGGCTCGAAGGAGTCCGCACAGCCACCGATGTTTTGATATGCTTGATTCACTTAGGGCTCCAGGACCTGCAAATTGCGGATGCCTCCGCCACGGAATCCAATTTGGCGAAGCAGTTATTACTTCAATTGCGTTCGGAGCCTATCCAAAGGAAGTTGCGGCGTGCGGTTCACACCGGAAACTCTTTAGAAGTGGAAACCGTTCTCCGGGAGATTCTGCTAGGCTTTTTTTCCAGTGCCAAACTAGAAGACGGTGAGAACCCGGATAAACGCTCTGGTAATCCGGAACCTCCGGACTTCGAAGCAACACCAAGCAAAAAGCCCAGGTGATTCCAGTTCGAGTCCGGGAGTTGTCCTCTAGAGTAGGTCAGAAGAGTACCCACCATGGATCAAAAGAAAATTTATTCGTTTGCGGAAGTCCTTCAAGACGAGCAAGTGCATCTGCAAGCTCGCCAAGCCAATACTGAAACCGATGAGAGCGACGCAAACGAAGCGGACCACTTCAGCATCTGTTTTTCCGGCGGTGGGATTCGCAGTGCGGCCTTCAATCTAGGAGTGCTTCAAGCTCTTGCCGAAAAGAAACTGCTTGGCAAGATCGATTACCTCTCGACGGTCTCTGGCGGGGGATATATCGGCAGCTGGTTCATGGCGCTGCTGAAGCGCTCTAAAAGCATGGATGAGGTGCAGGAGTTGCTAAACCCAATACAAAAGTCCAGAAAGGAATCCCAAGAGAAGGCTGAACCAAAGGCAATTCAGCACTTGCGATCGCATTCGAACTACCTAGCCCCCAAGGTAGGGATCTTCTCGACCGACCTGTGGGCATTGTGGGCGATCTACTTACGAAATACGTTTCTCAACGCATTTGTCCTGGCCCCGCTTCTGCTTGCCATCATTTTTCTGCTGCGTTACTTTCGGTTTTTTCAAACCACGTTGGACAAGAGCGACAAGATACCCGCGATCCAAATGCTTTTGGGTTCGGGTTGTGCCATTTTTGCCTGTGTGCTCATTGCAGTGGCTCTGTGGGGAGCTCGAAGCAGCAAGAGGAATGAACAGGCAAAGCGTCCTGTTGGTTGGGCATTCAACACTTTACTTCTGCCGGTTTTACTTTTGTTCATCGCGACCATTCTTGTGGGATCTGCAATCCGATACTACAAGGACATCGATCCTCCTGGGGCCTTGAGTAGCTACGTTTCCCCAGAAGCTTTCAGCCAGTATGGACTTCGAGTACTTTTATTGGGAGGAGCTTTGCAAGCGATTTTTTTTAACCTTGGCTCCTTCGCAATCCTGTTGAAGAAACTTATCAACTTCCGAGAAGTGGATCTTTCAAAGGCCCAGCCAGTTCGCTGGATCGCATCTGGGTTTCTCAGCGGTGGCTTGATGTGTTTGGCATTATACTGGGTGGCTATCTTCTTTCCGGTTCTTGTCGACGAAAAGAACCAGCAACATATTGGTGAAGTTAGTAGCCGCAGCGAACTAAAGGCCACTGCTGAGGCGTCTCCAATAGCTTCGAATCCTGAGGCTCCGAAGATCTCTACCGCGAAGATGTTTAAAGACCATATCCATGACCCCCATGACGATTGGAAGATTTCTTTGGCTGTAAGCAGTCTCGTGCCGATTGTGCTATTGATTTTCATCCTCTCGCAGTCATTGCAAGTTGGCATCCTAGGTAGTCTTGAGAGTCGCCAAGTGCGTGAAAAGTGGTCTTACTTTCACGCCTACTGTGCGGTAGCTGGATTAGGCTGGATGGCAGCATTTGTCCTGGGTGTCGTCGTTCCCGATTGGATCTTCGGTCTGCTTAAGTCCAACCAATACGGGCTTCCTACAAGTTTGGGTGCCATAGGTGGAACAATCTCCGGAGTTGCGATCTGGCTTGCTCAAAGCCTTTGGACAGGAAAAAACCGCAAACCGGTTTTGGATGTGATCGTCAAAGTTGGACCTTACCTTTCACTTGCCATCGGATTTTGCACGATTGGCTTAATCGCAAAGTTCATTACCGACGCTTC
>JAGWZB010000409.1 GCA_018969045.1 Planctomycetota bacterium
GGTTTGTGGCTGTTGTATGAGCGTCGATAAGTGCTTATTAGCGGTCCTGTTTTTTGACCACTGATGTTCGCTGATGACCGCTAATGGAAAGGTGCGGTTGGGGTTTGGTTCTGGTTTTGCAGCTGTTGTATGAGCGTCGATAAGTGCCGATTAGCGGTCCTGTTATTCTAAATCCAGCTTCAGTGGTAGTTCGTAGGTCTTGAAATTCGTTAATCTGACGTATTCATCAACGGCTTGGCGAGCTCCATCGATATCACCCACCTGAAGTTTTGCTTGTGCCAAGATGTACCAATGGTACGGGATCTTATTGTTCTGAGAGATGATTTCATTGGCTAGTTCTAAGTTTAGAGCGTAGAGATTTCGATGTTCAGTCGTGACCATGGAATCTCCGAGGGTTCGATGAAGTAGATAAATTGGATGTTCATTCCTCAGTGAAACAATCGCACGCATAAAGTCTTGGCTGTTCTTGGGTACCTTTGGATTCATCGAAGCTTTGATGTAGTAATCAAGAAGAAGGGTAAGCAACCAGCCTTTGGGTTCGCCCGCCAAATCGTCATCGATATCTCCAAGACTTTGGATTGCTTTTTGATGGGACTGATTTTGCCACAGTGAGTAAGCTTTGATCAGCTTGGCGTCGAAGTTAACCGGTTGTTTCTCTAGCGATAGTTCGCAGGCTGCGATCGCATCATCGAATCGCTTCGTATTGGCCAGAGCCTCTGCTGTATCGTTCAGTCTATGTACTCCCCACCCCGATTTGCTCTGATGGTCCCAGTCATCACATAGCTGTCGATTCGCATGCGATTTGGTTTGTTGCATTTGCTGCAAGACTTCGAACGCTGCTTTTGAATCGACCGATCGAACATTCCACATTTTTACGAATTCGTCTGCGCTTATCGGCCTTATTGGAGTCTCACTGTACTCGGTCCGAGCGAACCAAAGATTCGGTCGAGTACGAGTTTGAGTGTGCCGTGCCAGCTTGGGCGCATCGCGGACCAATTCGATCGGTATGTAGGGTATGTCCGGAAAGATCGCATTGGCTTGAGCATGAAGTTTCGCAAAGTCCAGGACTACGATAGCTACATCTCCTGAACCGATGCCGCAGACGATCAACTGAGTATTGTCATCAGTAATCCAGATGCGCACCGGCGCAAACTCCGGGAGGTTGAACTGAAAGATCTCTCTTTTTTGTTCAAGGGAATAGACAATCACATTCTGGGTACTCGCGTCGTTCCACACGAGTAGTTGCCCATCCGCAGAGAACGCTGCCGCTTGGCATTGAGAGTCGGGAAAATCGGCGGTAGGTATTTTCCATTTCCCGAAATCAAAAATCCGATTCGATGGGCAGAGAAATACCAATTTGTCATCCTTGGAGAAGAACGCGCGTTGGTCCTTGCCGTCAACAAACATTGATTTCTGATCGGTTTGTGCATCGACTAGCCATAGTCGATCGTCCAATCTACCTTTGACGCTGATCCACCTGCCGGTACCACTGAAATCGACCTCTTTACTGCCTGGGACTGAAACGCGATGGAACTTTTCAGGGTTCTCGGCAGGCCAGCGAAACATCTGACCCTCGGTCGGATGAGCAAAAAAATAAGACCCATCGCCGGAGGCTTTCGGGTAGGTGATGCTGAAGGGTAATTCATCTGTTTTGAGCAACTTGAGTGTCAGTGTCCCTGGGTCGGTAAGACCATCGGGACTGGACTCGTAAGTCATTTGCAATGATCGATCCAAGTCGATTGCATCGAACCTGCCGGCATGGTCAGTTCTCACGAAGGCGGGGTCCTTTTCCGAATTGGTCGAAGGCGAAAAGCGGTGTCCATCCAATAGGTCCAGAGCAGTCAGTTTGCCATTGGAGTCCATCGAATTGGTCAGAAGCAACCGTCGTTTTTGATCCAGAAGCAGGCTATGGAATCCCCTATAAGAGGTATATGGATACGTTGTCTTTTGGATTCCATTTTGAGAGTCAACTTCGAGTCGTTGGAATGAACCGTTTAGAACATTGATCGCGATCGTTCGGCTATCGCTTGACCAATTGAGGCTGAAAAACGTCCATGGCCAAGTTGTCTCGTAACGCTCTAGCGTAGCTGTGTCGATCAGTTCCACATGATCGCCCCAGTAGCTGGCTGCAAGCCAACGTCCGTTGGGAGAGTAGCGGACCTCTCCACCGTTGTGATTGACATCGAGTTCATCGATGACTTTGCCGGTCGGCCATTGAATCCTGCGCAAGATGGGTCGATGATGAGTGGTCGCAAACTCATTTCCCGATGGATGCCAAGCGAAGGACTGGACGCGGTCCTTGGATGCGATTGCCAACGTGGTTCCGGTTTCGAGTTCCCGGAAGTGAATCTCGGGAAAATAATAGGAAGCCACAGCAAGGAGTGGTAGAGTAGGATGGGGATAGATGATCGCTTCTTGGAATGGACCGGAGGGTTCCAGCCGGTGGAGGATTTCGCCGGTACTAGGCTCTAATCCTAGGATAGTACCGTCGAATTCGACGCAGTAGAGGACTTTGCTCGAATTGTCCCAGTAGCTCATCCCCAACGAGAGGTTCTCTCGCGTCCACTTAATATTCGGTGGGCTTGTTGTCAGATCCCAGCATTCGAGTCCATGTCCGATACCGCTTGAGGTAAACTCTTGAGAGACTCCGAGAGTGGCAAAGTGGGCGTTGGGAGACATCGAGATCCATCGGTCTTTTTGAATGAGCTCGAAGGTGTGTAAGTGATTCCAGTCGGGCATGGAATACAGGTGAGTTTTTCCGACTTCATCGAGAAAGAGGATACGGCGATGATCCTGATCGCACGCGTATCTTAGATTTGTCTGTGCCGCAGGTACTTGGGGAATCGGTACGGTTTTCAGTTCGGGCATGGAGAGAATATCGGTGATCGCACGCTGGACCTTGGGGTTGGGTTGAGTTCCTTTCAATCGTTCCGAGGCTTCGTTGAGGATCTTGACGGCTTGGCTACGGCTATCGGCTTTGCGCAAGGAAGCGGCTCGGTGTGCCGAGGCGACCTTTTCGTCGATGAAGCTTTGGTTTTGAGACCGGCGGGCTAACTCGATTGCTTTGTCTTTGCGTTGGGATTCGATCCAAAAGTAGGACGCAAGGAGGGTCAATGCGACGAAGAAGCCGGTTGTCGTAGCGAGCCAGGTGGCTAAGACTTGGTGTTTGCGAATCCATCGTCGGCATTGATCGCGTAGGGGATAGGTACGGGCCAGGATGGGTTGTCCAAGCAGGAAACGCTTCAGGTCATCGCGAAGTTGTGCTGCGGAGGCATAACGATGACTCGGAAGTAGCGCGGTGGCTTTTTGAGAGATCGTGATCAGGTCTTTGGGGATGCGGGGATCGATCTGTTCGAGCCTGGGAGCATCCTCGTCTTTGATTCGTCGGAGCAAGTTGATGTGTGTGTCTTTTTTGTATTTTGGGATGCGAGCCAGGAGTTCAAAGAGGGTGATACCTAGTCCATAGATATCGGATTTCTCGGTGGCATGGGTGACGAGGGCTTCGGGGGCCATGTACTGCAGAGTGCCTAATCCCGAGGTGGTGGAGTCAGGGTTGTTGTGGTTGAGATCTTTGGCCAATCCAAAGTCACCGAGCCAGATTTTGTTTTGTGAATCGACGATAAGGTTGGAGGGCTTGATATCGCGATGGAGGATATGGTGTTGGTGGGCCGTTTCGAGGGCGTCGGCAGCATCGTGCATCCACTGGGCGATCCCAAGCCAGTGGGCTTTGGAACCGCGAGATGAGTCAGCGAGGCTTTCTGCGGGGTTTTCTGGGGGATCATAGCGCCACTGGGAGATGATTTCACCGAGGGTTTTTCCATCGACCAGTT
>JAGWZB010000410.1 GCA_018969045.1 Planctomycetota bacterium
GATAGCTAAGAACCTGGGCCCAGATCGCGTCGCGCAGCTGGTTTCCAAGATGGGACTCGGGCCCAACGATGGAGTCTTCTTTGCATGCGATAAACCAGCCACCGCTGCCAAACTTGCTGGCTTGGTCCGCATGCGAGTCGGTACCGAACTTGGACTCATCGAGCAGAACGCGTTCAAGTTCTGCTGGATCGTCGACTTCCCAATGTACGAATGGGATGAGATCGAACAACGAGTGATCTTCAGTCACAATCCTTTCTCGATGCCACAGGGCGAGATGGAAGCCTTAGAAACGAAAGATCCGCTAGATATCCTGGCTTACCAATACGACATCGTCTGCAATGGGATCGAATTGTCCTCCGGAGCGATACGAAACCACAAGCCTGAGATCATGTACAAGGCGTTTGAGATTGCCGGTTATGATCGGTCCGTGGTCGACGAAAAGTTCAAAGGGATGATCAATGCCTTCAAGTATGGGGCTCCACCTCACGGCGGGTCTGCGCCGGGGGTTGATCGTATCGTGATGCTGCTGGCCGACGAGCCAAATATTCGCGAAGTGATTTTGTTCCCGATGAATCAAAAAGCCGAGGACTTGATGATGGGAGCCCCATCGTTTGTCTCTGAGAAGCAACTCCGAGAATTGAGGATCGCGATCGTCGGAGATCCCCATAAATCCAATTGATGCAATTCGCTTGGCTACCACCCAAGGGATTCGGCCCCAAGACGTTAGTCGCAAGGGGATCGATGGACAAGCGAAAAGCTATTTGGGGATCCGAAAGCGAATCAAAAGTCCGCAGATCCAAAGGGCAGTAAAGCCCAAGAAACAACCAAGCAACGACCAAAACGCCCAGGGATTAAGTCGTCCGTCGCTTGTGTTGGCTTGAAAAGTCAGATGGTTCATCGCTAAAAAGAAGACCGATATCGCCAGTGAGAAAGCCGCAGTGCTTCGAGCTACGAACCCAAGCGATGCTTCGCGTCGGTCGCCAGAGAGCCAGTACTCTCGGTGGGGAATATTGATCGTATTTGCTGGAATGAAATAGATCATATAAGCGATCCCGATGAAGATCAGCGGCATGATCGTCTGGAATCCGATCATCATCAGCGTTGCTTGATCGCGATGCATCCAACCGTCGGCTTGCCCTGCCCCATTGAAATGGGTTGCAACACGGTCCGGAAGGCGTTTCCAATAGTAAGCATTTTGGAGCAAGCAAAAAAGCCACAGGGCTGCTTGGGTGATGACGATGTTCCGGAGACTAAATAGGGCCTGCAACATGATGGCTATAGACGCCTGACGAAGACTCCGCAGGCTTGACCTTGTTTGGAGTAGGCGACATGGGCAAAGGCGTTTCCGGCTGGATCGGAGCTTTTGGCGACTCGGATTGGGCAGCGGGGATCGACCTTTTTGGTGTTGAGTACTGGGAAGAGTTGTTGGTGTTCGAGTGCCAGTAGGCTCGCGATGATTTCGACGGCGCCTGAGCCGGCGCCGAGGTTACCGAAATAGCTTTTTGCGGCGGTGACTGGGACATCCAGATCGCCTAGTGCATCGCGGATCCCAGCGGCTTCGCTGGCATCGCCTTGAACATCGCTTTTGCCGCAGCCGTGGAAGTGCCATTGGTCGCTTGACAGATCGACACCGGCTTTGGTGGCTTGGTCGAGCAAGGTACGGCTGACGTTTTTGATAGCGGTGCGGATGTGGTCTCGACCGCTGTGGGCACCGGTGGTATCGCCGACGGCGGAGCTTGCGCCACCGATGACTTCGCCCCAGATCTTTGCACCGCGAGCCACCGCGCGGTCGAGGGATTCTAGGACCAGGGCTCCGGCACCTTCGCCGACGAGGTTTCCATCGCGATCGATGTCGTAGGGTCGGGCCATTTCGGCTGGATTTTCGCGATTGCTGGCCATCGGTTCGGTGGACATGAAGTTGAGAGCTCGGAGGGGTTCCATGCGGGAGCCGGTGGCCCCTGCGATCATGACATCGGCAGCACCGCGTCGGATGGCCGACACGGCTTCGACGATCGAAGCGGCGCTGGAGGCTTCGCGGATGGTCACGGAGTTGCTCGGACCGCGCAGATCGTTGTAGATAGCGACGTGGCTAGCGGGCATATTGGGTAGGTATTTTAGGAGCCACAGCGGGTTGACTTGGGGTCGCCCGATTTGGGGCCAGTTTGGCATTTGGAATTCGTTGGATTCATTGCGGCATGCGGCGATTCCATCGGAGAATTCTTCGGGACGGGTGATGATGTAATCGCTTCCAAAGACGATGCCGAATCGGTCAGGGTCACGGAGTTGGGGGTCGGCCAGACCGGAGTGATGGAGGGCTAGTTGGCAAGCGGCGACACCCATTTCGATTTCGCGGCACATGACTTTTTGGTTTTTCTTGATGGCCCGTTGAAGGTTTTTTTCCAGGGGGCCGAATTCGGAGATATCGCCGGTGAAGCAGGAGGCTTGACCACCGAATTTGCAGGGGATGACATCCAGTGGAAGGCTAGATAGGGGCCCGATGCCGGAGGATTGGTTAGCGAGGTTATTCCAGAAGGGGGTCAGTTCACGGCCCAGTGGGGAAATGACGCCAAGTCCGGTAATAACGACGCGGTGGTTGATAGACATTGGGTGAGTTTGTCGAAAAACGCTGGGAAAAAGGCATAAACGAGGGCACCGGCAGGCACACAGGGGTAGGTCAAAGCATACACCTATTGGGCCGATTGGGCAACCAAGTCGGAGGTTAGCCAACCGGCTTGGCCTTGACAATCCCGGCCCATGGTCCACAATCTTTTCACCGAAAGAAATTCGGGCGGTTAGCTCAGTTGGTTAGAGCGCAACGTTGACATCGTTGAGGTCGTTGGTTCGAGTCCAATATCGCCCATCGGTATATCCATCACAATCATCACTAGGATCATCATCGATACTCGAATCACCTTGATTTTCATGGGGATTCGATCGATCTTGAGTGGTTGTGGTGGATCTCTGGGGATCAGTGATGAGCCCCGTTTTGGACCCCTTTTTATCTGTCATGGGTCCCCCGTTGGACCCCCCAAAATGCACCGTTGATTCGCTCTTGGCTCGCTCTGTCACTTCGCTGCGAGCCTGGGCGTAATGCTTGGCAACGATCGCAGGGGAGTTTCCAAACCAATCGCAAACATCCTTGACGGGAAACTGATCAAGCAATTCCGTTTCTCGGCTCGATCTCAGGTTTTGGATCAGCTTGGGCCATTGTTCCAAACCAGCCAACTTGATCAGCCGCTCGATCGCAGTCCTCAAGTTTGTTTTGGCATCCTTGACCACGGGAAAAACTCGATTGCTCATGGGCACATCAATCCCAGGTCCAACCACCTCAGCCAATTCCTCCAGGTAGGGCACCAACTCAGAGAACATCGGACAAGATCGCACCGCATGACGCCCCCCGAGATGCTTGGTTTTGGGCGATCGAATGGTGATTTTTCTGTCGGCAAAATCCAGATCGTTCCACCGTAGATCATGCACCTCCGATGGGGCTCTACATCCGGTCAGCCGTAGGAATGCGAGCAACGCACGCCACTCTGCATTCGGTGCCTTATCGATCAGCTTGAGAACATCCGACCACGGCACGTAATGCATGCGATCGGTATTTTCTCGCAGGGATGTTTCGAGCCCATCAAAAGGATTCTCACGAATCAAACGCCACTGAATTGCTTTGGTGAATATCTGACTTGCAACCCCAGTTCGACGCCTGACGGTATTGAGACTCAAGCCATCTCGATTCTTGTCCCGTTTGTTTCCTGAGTCCCGCAGCCAATTTCGCCAACTCTCGGCATCTTTGGGGGTGATGGAATCGATCGAACGATGAGGACCGAAA
>JAGWZB010000411.1 GCA_018969045.1 Planctomycetota bacterium
ATCGAATCGCCCACCATCCTAAGTATCCCTTGCCAAGGCAATCTATCCCTATCATGCGGATTGGAATTCTCCCACACCTGGTGTGCTGCCTTGCATCGCTTGTCCTGTGGGCTCTTGCGGGTTTCCATTCACTCACAGCACAAGATGACCAAGAATCTAACGCTCTCGCTAACTTCGAATCAAAAATACGCCCCCTTCTAGAAAAACACTGCATCGATTGCCACTCCGGAGAATCCCCCAAAGGAAATCTAGATCTTTCCAATAGCAACGGTTGGAAATCCGCCAACGTCATCCTACCGCATGACCCAACAAACAGCTTGCTGATGACCGTCATCACCAGCGAAGATCCCGATGTCAAAATGCCTCCACCCCCAAAGGATCCACTTCGTAATACCGAAGTACTCGCAATCAAAGAATGGATCCTCTCAGGCGCATTCGACCCCCGCTTCGAAAACGCAACCAACACTTCCTCAAATGGACCTAGAAAACGCAATCGCGTTTTCGAAATCACCGATGAGGATCGCACGTTTTGGGCCTTTCAACCTATCTCTCCCACCCCGTGGCTTCCTCCACAAAGCAACCTAACTTCCTCAGCCAAAATCGATTCTCTCGTAGGTGACTTAGAACTCCCCACCGCTTCCCCACGCGAACGAATCAGAAGGCTCTTCGCAGATCTATGGGGCTTGCCTCCTTCATTCGAAGAGGTCCAAGCCTTCGAACAGGATCCATCTACCGAGCACTGGAACCAGATCGTCAACAGACTTCTGGATTCCCACCACTACGGTGAGCGTTGGGGTCGTTATTGGCTCGACTGGGTTCGCTACGCCGAAACCAACGGGTATGAACGTGATGGCCTGAAACCTCACGCTTGGCGATACCGCGATTATGTCATAGAGGCTTTCGCAAAAGATAAGCCTTATAACCAGTTCATCATCGAACAACTCGCCGGTGACCAATGGGCTCAGTCCCAGAACTTCAGCCCCGAAAACCAACCCGAAATCTGGCGTGAAGCGATCATCGCCACAGGCTTCTACCGATTGCATGTATGGGACGATGAACCTGACGACACGACCACCGCCGAACTCGATGATGCTGACGACATTATGGTCACGATCGGCTCGGCCTTTCTGGGACTAACTATCGGCTGCGCTCGGTGCCACGATCATAAATTCGATCCTATCAGCCAACATGATTACTATTCGCTGCTCTCGTTCATGCGCGGCATTGACCCTTACGGACTCTCAAAGAAAGGTGGCGGTGGCAGAGGTACCGGCAAAATCCAAAGGTACCTTGTGGCCGAATCGCAATCGATCGCTTGGGAAAAAGATCGGCAAAACCAAATAGCCGAAAAAGAAAAACTGTTAATCGCCTCGACGGACCCAGCCCAACGGCTGATGATCGAAGGTCAAATCAACGCCCTTCGAAACTTGATCCCACCGTTCGATGCGGCCCTGTCGGTTTTCGAAATCGGCCCTACCCCAAAACCGACTCACGTTCTCCATCGCGGAGATCCGAATTCCCCCAAGGATCTTGTTCCATCGAGGACTCCTGAGATCCTGAACCCTAAGATCGACTCACCTAACCAGTCGCACCGGTTGGAGTTGGCACGTTGGATCGCTGATGAACGAAATCCCATGACTGCAAGGGTCTTGGTCAACCGCATTTGGCAACGCCACTTCGGAGTTGGAATCGTTCCAAGTATCGACGACTTTGGCAGAACTGGCCAACTCCCTGCGAACCTCCCACTGCTCGATTATTTATCAAGTGAACTGATCGCCTCAGGCTGGTCCATCAAGCACCTGCATCGAATCATTCTCCTTAGTGAAAGCTACAACAAGACCTCAAGCCCTCGAATTGACTCTGAACATTCGTTGTATGCTCAACCCCAACTCAGACGACTCGATGCTGAAACGATCCGCGACTCGATCCTTAAGATCTCAGGTCAACTGAACGACAAACGCTCAGGACCAAGTATCTACCCAAGTCTCTCTCAAGAGGTTAAAGATGCGGCAAATCCTGTGTCGGTTTCAATGTGGCAAGAAAGCCCAATCCAGCTGCAAGACTGCCGTAGCGTCTATCTGATCGTTAAGCGTTCTCTAAAAGTCCCGTTCTTAGAGTCCCTCGATTTTGCAAACAGCACCTCGCCCACAGCAATCCGAACCGTCACAACCACCGCGCCACAGGCCCTGCTGTTGCTCAACGATCCGTGGATGCATCAGAAAGCAGAACAATTATCCAAACGGATCCAGATACTTGCAGGAGATGAACTTCGCAAACAAGTCGATCATCTTTGGCAATTGGCCTACCAGCGAAAAGCCACCGATGAGGAACTACAACTAGCACTGGAGTACTTGGACAACAATCCCCAGCGGATGATCAGCCTGTGTCGTGCCATCTTCAACAGCAGCGAATTTCTCTACGTGGATTAATCCATTATGCATCCGGAAGACCATCGGATTTACCGCCGTCGATTCTGTACCACTGCAGGTGCTGGGTTTGGCTCCCTTGCACTGCTTTCAATGCTGCAGAGCCAAGGTGCCGTACTCCCAGCCAAAGCCAAATCGGTGATCTTCTTGTTCATGTTCGGCGGGCCCTCCCAAGTCGATCTGTTCGACTACAAACCGGAATTGCAAAAACGGGATGGACAAACCATCGATAATGAATTTCGCCGAGGATCGAAAACTCAAGCCGTTCTGCAGGCGAGTCGGCGAACTTTCGCTCAACACGGCGAGTCTGGCTTGTGGTGCTCAGACGCTTTTCCAAACTTAGCCCAACATGTCGACAAAATGGCGATCGTCAAATCGCTCACCAGTGACTCCTTTGCTCACGGTAGCGCTTTGCTGCAGGTCAATTGCGGGCGTATTCTTCAAGGACACCCTTCACTTGGATCCTGGATCACTTATGGACTCGGTACCCAAAGCAATAACCTCCCAGGTTATGTGGTAATGCTAGACCCCCGTGGTGGCCCCACTAGCGGAGCACCCAATTGGTCCAGCGGTTACATGCCAGCAGCCTATCAAGGCACGCTTATGCGTCCGGGATCTCAACCCATATTGAATCTTAAACCACCCCAAAACATCGACAAGCAATCCCAACGATCCGAGATCGACCTGCTGAACAAACTCAACCGAAGGTACTCTGAGCCAAGAAAAGAGTACTCAGAACTAGACGCCAGGATCGCCAGCTACGAATTAGCTTTCGAACTTCAAATGGCAGCCCCCGAAGCGATGGATCTAGGGCAAGAGACTGCCCAGACGATCCAGATGTACGGGATCAATGAGCCCAAACCAGATTGGCATGCTTTGGCCCTAGGCCCTAGTACATTTGGTCGACAATGCCTCATCGCGCGTAGACTCGTCGAAAGGGGTGTTCGCTTTATTCAGATTTATTCCGGTGGTGGCAATGCAGGTGGCCAAAACACCTGGGATGGACACCACGGGATCGAGGAAAATCTTCAACTTCACTGCCCTGAGGTCGATCGTCCCATCGCAGCACTTCTGACCGATTTGGATCGCCGAGGCTTACTGGAGTCGACTTTGGTCGTATGGGGTGGCGAATTCGGACGCATGCCAGTTTCCGAAACCTTCAACACTGGAGGCAAACCAGGGGGAAGGGATCACAATCCCAAAGGATTCACTTACTGGTTTGCAGGAGCAGGAGTCAAAGGTGGAACCAGTTATGGTGCAACTGATGAACTTGGAGAAACTGCGGTTGAGAACCCCAGGCACCTGCGCGACCCCCACGCGACGATCCTCCATCTGATGGGACTAGACCACCGTCGCTTGACTTACT
>JAGWZB010000412.1 GCA_018969045.1 Planctomycetota bacterium
ATCGCACCGCTACCGGTTCCGACAGCATCAAAGATGTAAGCTGGGATCGAACTTGGACCTCGCGAGACTTCAAGCAGCGAGTCTTGCAGCGTATCGGTGGTCAGTTCGGGGAGTTTCAGTTGACCTCGCCAACGGTTGACATTGCTCAGCAAGTAACCTGTCCATTGCGTCTCAGGCGGCATCGCAAGGGCCGTGACTGTGAATTTGATCTGCCCTGTGGAGGGGGGAGAAATAAGTTCGGCGATCGCAATGTCATTCCTTGTATTCATGACCCACCCATCGGCGAGTTTGCTCGATGGCCGCCCGGTTTGCTCATCGACTGCAAAGGACTCAACCATGGCTCGAATATCCCCAAGGAGAGCCTCGAGCTTTTCGGGACTCTCGGTGGCTTTCAGGAAGTAACAACCTTCTTGGGTCGGAATGATCGCTCCGAGAATTCGCTTCGGGCCCGCAGACGAGGTGCTGTTGGTGACGGGGTTTGCGCCCGAAGCGTTCCTGCTGGTCGAAGCGTTCGATACCGACGAGCGAGGATCCGAGCCCGAGAGCGGACCTGCAACAAACGTCGATTCGGACTTGGGCGTCTCATACACTCGTACTTGGGCGGTCGGTTCACAGGCGACCTGGACGCATAGCAACAAGGCGATCAGCAAAACCGTTGAGGTACGTTTGGAGAGTGCAGGGGCCACGAATCAGGATCCGGTTCGCGTGAGGCAGGTGGAGCAATCGGAGGGAGTATCGAAGCAGGTTACGACAGGATGGTTTCAAAACCGCAAACCGGCCGGACCATTCACCCTACAACGATTACCCACTAGAGGGGTACCCCGAAGCCAAAGTACTCAAAGTATAGGCTAGAAGCCCAAAAGACGACAGTTCAACCGAATTTCTCTGGGCAATTGCTGGGGTTTTTCGTGACGAATTTGAGGCCAAACTAAGGGGACTTGGTCGGTTCAGCGATCACTACGTTGGTCGAGAAGAACGCCGGGAGGGTTCCCGCGTCAAAAACCCATTCTCCAAAGGCTGCGACATATTGATCCGGAGCCATCGCGATCTGGGCACTGTGTTTTCGATTCTCCAACTGCTTGGCCGGCAAACTGACCCAACTGGCTTCGCGAAAATCTCGAGTTCGGGACTTGGCAACCCAGACCGATGCCTCTTGGGGATCGGTATCACACAGCATCGATAAATGGATGTGTCCATCTTTCAATTCGGTTTTCCAATCGAGTTTGGGCAAGACCATCTGCCCGCATCGACTTTTGTGCAACGCGCAGATCGAACCTGCTAAACGAGCCACGTCGTTGATCGAATGCCCTTGATTGGGCGTGTAAAGCAAATACTTTTCGCCCCGAAGGTCTCGCCAGTAGTTGTTGCAAGCATCCAGTGGCCAGTAGCGATCGTTCGTTCCAAAAATCAAGAGTTTGGGTTGTTCGATTCGATCGCGATACCGATACGGGTCAACGATCTGTACCAGCGACTCTCCCTGTTTGGTTTTGATGAACTTTTGAAGGCTCAACTCGGTGTAGTCGCCGATCTCCTCAGAATAGGTCCCCCAGGTCGCCATCTGATGGTCCATCTGCACAGGCATATTCAGCATGTCGATCACCATCGGAGCAAGCGCATGAATACGAGAATCAACCGCCGAGGTCAACCAAGTAGTCCACCCCCGTTTGCTTGCACCGGTGATCGTAAATTTTTCCACATCAAGACGATGTTCATCTTTGGCGAATTTTTGCACTGTATCCATCGCCCGCACTGCAGAGCGTACCATCGGCATGAGCAGTGGCCAGTCATCGCCCTCACCTTGAATAAATCTCTTGAAGGTCTCTGCAATGAGTGCGTCTTCATTGAGATCTCCGAGCATCGGTTGGAAGGGAACTTGTGACACGATGACAGCTGGAGATCCTGTAGCTTCAGCGATCCCTTTTAAAACTTGGAATTCTGCCCGTGGCTGGATTTGGGGTGGAGCGTCATCTCCCCATTCTTTGCGCCAACCTCCTCCATCGACCAGCAGGATCGCACTGCGACTAGAGGCCTCCGAAGGGTTTTCAATCGCCTTGCTAGGTACGATCACCCAAACAACATGCTTCCAAGAAACATCCTTCCATTTTTGGGAAACCATGTGGAGCCTAGCCACACGACTGGAACCGACTTGCCGTTTCTCGACCACTTCGAATCGATACGATTCATCCACCAGGCGAGAGAACTCTTTGAGCTTGTTCGTCGCTGGTGCAGGTCCATCCTGAGCCCAAGTAAGCATCTCGATGGAAACGAAACTAAAGAATGCCAACAGACATCGGACCAGAATATTTCGTGGCACGGGAGGAAATCTCTCTGAATGGAGCATCGGGTGGATAAGTGGTCGGCTAGGAATCCTGGGATACCCCCGCCACCTTCCATTGTAGCAGATCCTCCAACCCACCTTCGATAATTTGCTCAGTCGACTCGGATTGTCGCATCGGAATCCGAGGTGCTGCGCGATTGGGTTCCCAAGGCTCTGGAACCTGAGGCTTGGACAAACTGGTCAGGAGTCCTGAGAAATCTGCTGACAATGAGCCACAGCAGAGCGATCGCAAGCAGCAGAGCGATCAACGCATAGAAAAACAGTCTCGCCAAGCTTTTTGCCATCGTACCCACTGGCACCGTGATCGATTCGGCAGGAACTTGAACCAAGAGCATCAGGGAAGTCGGTTGCCGGCGTTCGAATTCATCCATCCCTTTTCTTGCAATCTCGACCTTTTCCATCGCCGCAATCCACCGTCCGCGATACGCGCGACCGTCGGGATGGTTGGAAATCGGATCGATATAATTCCGCATCCCGTCCTCTTTGAGCACATCGAGCGTGTCTCGATCAATCTTGAAGATCGCTTCGGAATCTCTGTCGGAATCGGTTCCCGTGGAATCGGACCAAGTCGTGAAAAAAGGATGCTGGAGAATGGTTCCTTCCCGGTCTCCTTCATGCCCATCTACCAAAACGGCAAAGCCGGAGAACTCGCGATTCGAACCATCACCTAGCTGCTGCTGTTGGCTTTCGCTTGCAAGCAATTGCAGATCCCCAATATTGATCGTCAAAACCAATAAACCTTCGATGACTCGATCCTGGCTCTTTTCATCGGATGATTTTCGTTTCAATGAAACGGGAGTCGATACGGCGATCTTCCAGCGGTTGGTCGTTGTGGATTTGAAGGGGACGCTCAGATGCGAAGTGTTGGTTCGCTGAATATTTCGCCTGGGAGTCGTAGGGCTTAAGTCTCGCGATTGACCAGAAAAGTAACTGCGATAAGCGAAGTTCTCACCGATCGGGGCGCTGGATGGCTCATTGGCAAACGCCGCCGCGACCATCGTTCCGTATCGGTCTGTTACGAACAAACTATCAAACTTGGTCGATTTGGCTTTTCCACCACGGCTAAGAATCCACTCCAAGCGATTCGACAAAAGGGATTCCAGTTCTGTACGTGCCGGAAGATCGATCAGCGTGGCTTGGCTCTCTTTGGGTGGGTCCTGATCGGTCGCCAGGGACTGAAGCAAATCGATCCCAGCTGCATCGATGGTTGCTGCGAACCGCTCTTCCAACGCACTGCGACCTGCCTCTTCCTCCACCAAGCGAAACAATGCCGAGATTTCCGATTCGAGCGTTCCTGCAGCCGACTGAGCCGCAAAGAAATTGCTCTGCAGGGCTCCTCTTCCCAACTCATCCGACAAGTCGGTCTCGGCTACAGATACCGCTCGCCAAAACGACAACCCCATGATCGTCGCAAGGATAAGAGGACCAAGGACCCCAAGAAC
>JAGWZB010000413.1 GCA_018969045.1 Planctomycetota bacterium
CTGCAACGGCTTGCTCTTGGCTAACAACACGCTTGTGCAACTCACCTTCCATATTCATCAGACGCAACGAATCTTCGGTCGAAAGTCGCGTCAATGGAATGCCCGTCATCTTGGAAACCACTTCGGCAATGACCTCTTCGTCGACGACTCCATCGGTTTCGCGACTCTTCTCTCGCCATTCGCGAGTGATCTGCTCTTTCTTGCGACGAAGTTTATCAGCCTGATCTCGAAGGGCTGCTGCTTTCTCGAAATCCTGATTGGCAACGGCCTCCTCTTTCTCTTTGTTCAGGCGTTCGACGTCTTCATCGATATCCTTCAAATCAGGTGGCTTGGTCATCGTTCGCAGCCGAACACGAGCGCCTGCTTCATCGATCACATCGATGGCTTTGTCCGGCAGGCATCTTGCAGTGATGTAACGCTCGCTCATTTCAACCGCTGCGGCAATCGCATCGTCGGTGATCTGGACGCGATGGTGCTCTTCGTATCGCTCCTTGAGTCCCTTGAGAATTTGAATCGTTTCGTCCTTGGAAGTAGGCTCGACGACGATCTCTTGGAACCTTCGCGCCAGTGCGTTGTCCTTCTCGATGTACTTGCGATACTCGTCCAACGTGGTCGCACCGATGCATTGGATTTCACCCCGAGCCAACGCAGGCTTCAGGACATTCGCCGCATCGATGGCTCCTTCGGCTCCACCAGCCCCTACCAACGTATGGAGCTCATCGATAAACAGGATTGTGTTCCTGGCTCGACGCACTTCGTTCATCACGGCCTTGATCCGCTCTTCGAACTGACCTCGGTACTTGGTACCCGCGACCATCATCGCCAAGTCCAAAACGACAATACGTTTCTCAGCCAAGATCTCAGGAACGTCACCGTTGACGACTCTCTGCGCGAATCCTTCAACAATGGCCGTCTTTCCTACCCCAGCTTCACCCAAAAGAACTGGGTTGTTCTTGGTGCGTCGGCACAGGACCTGCGTGGCTCTTTCGATTTCCCGCTCTCGTCCGATCACTGGATCCAACTTGCCCTGACGAGCCAATTCGGTCAAGTCACGGCCAAAACTATCCAAAGCTGGTGTCTTGCTCTTGCCACCCTTGGTCGAAGTACCCGATTCAGGGCTGCCACTACTAGAGGCCCCCCCTTCTCGTCCACCTCGCTCCGAATCGCTCGAGTCGATACCATGCCCAAGCAGGCTCAAGACTTCCTCTCGAACATCCTCTAGCTTCATCCCCAAGTTCATCAGCACCTGTGCTGCAACACCGTCTTGCTCACGCAAGAGCCCCAGCAGTATATGCTCGGTACCAACGTAGTTGTGGTTCAGATTGCGAGCCTCCTCCATCGAATACTCGATGACCTTCTTGGCTCTGGGGGTATGAGGAAGCTTGCCAATGGTCACCATCTCAGGCCCACTTTGAACCAGCTTTTCGACCTCAAGTCGAATCTTTCTAAGGTCGATGTCCAAGTTCTTTAAAACATTGGCGGCAACACCACTGCCCTCTTTCACGAGCCCGAGAAGGATGTGCTCGGTTCCGATGTATTCGTGGTTGAATCGCTGTGCCTCTTGATTCGCTAGCTGCATCACCTTGCGGGCACGGTCAGTAAATCGTTCGAACATGACTATCCTTCCTTATGGTTTGGCAGACAAACATCGGTCCACCCTCGATTTTTTTGGCTCGGTTCGCCTGAGGTCCTTCGCCTTGGTCCCAACGACGCATTTAGGCAGTCCCAAGTTCCCTTGCCGGAAGCAATTGATCCGAAAGAGCAAAAGCTGTACCGAAAGGGAACCCCCCTCCAATCGAGCTTTGAAAACTGCTGGATTGGAACCTGGAGCAGGTCCCAGGGATTATAGGCTTTCGGCCAGGATAGCAAACGGCATATCCCCAAGACCTAGAGACTTTCAAGACGTTTGTTTCGCCTCGAATCCTTGATTTTGCGGTGCTCTTGACGGATCTCCATGGACCATATTTCGCCTCGTTCAAGAGATTCCAATGTCTGAAGCACCACCGATGCCGCCTCAAGCCGACCAGTGCGACGATAAATCGAAGCCAGCCATAACCCCGCTTCAACATCCCACTGCCCAACGGACACGTAGGGAACCAGCAGTTCCTCGGCCTCAAAATAGTTGCCCTGGAGATACAAAGCCTGAGCCTGCTGTAGAATCGTTTCACTGCATTTGGCAGGATTCGTTTCACCCAACCACGCCACGTAAAGCGTTTGGTACAAAACAGATCCAACAACACAGACCGCAAGGGTCCACCAGAGCAAATGCGTCTCCCATGTTGTCAAATACGCTGGCCAAACAAAAGTACCAATCCACGCTGCTTGCAAAACGACCATAAACAACAACGCCAGTACCAATCCCCGGAAGCTTCCTGAGATCCAAGCCGCCGAAAACCCCGGCCACAAACACATGCTCCACTTCAACGCTCTTGGCACCTTCTCCCCGCGATTTATCCAGGAAAGAGCAACTCGTCCATTCAACCCATCGCAAACTGCCAATTCGGCAACCGTAAACTAGCAAAGGACTTGTTCCCAAGGCAACATCGCATCGCTTGTAGGTTCATAATTCTTTACAGATTGATATAGACGCGACAGTCAGAAACTAAGAGCATCCAGCGTCGATTGCAAACAATCGGTTTGTTTCAAGACTTTGAAATCTGCGGACCTCAACATGACGAACTCCACCTCAATGCGCTATCTATGGGCAGCCTTCCTTATCGGCATTGCAAGCTTCTCCGGATGCGCCGGAACCGGGTGCACGCAACCGCAGTACCCCTCCTCAATGAGCCCCTATCCTTCCTACCCCGGATACCCTGCTTATCCTCAACCTTATCCTACGGCCGGCACCGCAACGGCACCTGCTGCCATGCCTCCTGGGGGCACCATCCCCGGAGTCGCACCACCTCCCACCGTTGGCTTACCCACCTACGGCCAACCTCCGGTCTACGGACAGCCTCCTACCTACGGGCAACCACCCGTGTACGGTCAACCTATTCCTGGAACCACATCTGCAGGTTACCCTCCTGGCTACGCTCCACCCATGATAGGGCGATAATCTCAACGCCCAAAACGGGTCCTACTTTTTCTTTTTCCCAAGTGCCTGACTCAGGAAATCTTCCATAGGCCCGATCGACTTCTTGAATGCATCCTCAAACTTGGTCCCGTCACTGATCGACCTTACGATGGAATCGTAATTCTTCTTCATCGCGGTGCTCTGCATGGTTCTCACCAAGGCGAACCCAACGATCGCTTCGTCTTCGTCGTTGAGTTTACCCTCCATCAGCGGCTTGACATCCTTGATCTCATCGACCACCGACGGCAGTCTTTGCATCCAAGGCTTAACCCGCTGGTCGTTAGGGCCTACGGCACTGGCTAATGCCGCTCGACCTGCCCCATCTGCAAACCATTTTGGCACTCCCTCATGGGAAGCGACCCAAACACTCGTAAGTTGCTGAACCAAAGCGGTCTCGTTGAGCTTGGCATTGGACTTATCGGGCACCATCGCGATGTACATATCCAAAACATCTTTCTTCCAGTGCGATGACCATTCTTGTGGCAAAGATCGCTTTTCGAGCATCTTTCCTAACTCGCTGTAATCGTATCGCGACTTAAGCACATAAATCGTTATCCCTCCTCGCACAATCGGGTCCTTGGGGCTCAATCGATACTGCTTGCGCACCGTTTTAGCCGCCGATTCGGCCGCCACCATGACTTGATCTAACTCATTGGGGCCGACATTTCCAAGTACATGAAAGTCCTGGTTCGATTTTTCTT
>JAGWZB010000035.1 GCA_018969045.1 Planctomycetota bacterium
TCAGCGAGTTAGCTCAGGCCGAAGGCAAACCATTGGAGCGAGCTTGGGACATCGCATCGCAAAAGCTGGATCAGATCGAATCGACCGAATTGATGGCGGACATCGCTTTCTTTGCAAGCCCCTTTGGGGATTCTGGTGCGATCAGCAACATCACTACCGAGAACCTGACCGTCGGAAACCTGATGCTTGCAGCCTGCAATGCGATGGCGATGAATTATGTCCAAGCCGCCCAGCGGCTGGGGGATAAAAGCCGCTGGCAATCGATCTTGGTCTCAGGGGGCCTACCTAGTCGTTTTCCAAGGCTGATTCGGTTGATTTCCGAGCGATTCGGCCTGCCAGTCGTGCAGCAGTGCGGGGAAGAGACACTCCTGGGGCTATTGCGACTGGCCGAGCAACACCAGGGCTCTGGATCGTAGTACACTACGGGGATCCATCCTCTTATCATGGAGCCCAGAGCTTATGAGAAAACCCATTGTCACGATTGCATTGGCCTGCGCGTTGCTTTCTTCAGGTAACGGATACTCGCAAAGCACCTCGAAGTTCATCGATCACTCGCTGCTCGTCGCCAAAGAGTATCCATGCAACTGGCCGACGCATCCTTTTCCCAAGTTTCAGATCGTTCATCAGATGAGTGTAGGGCCAGCGAGTCCCTACAACATCGATACGCTGTATGTCGATGGGAACACCGGTACGCAACTGGATGTTCCCCCGCACAGTGTCGCGCGACCGGATTTGAACCGTGAGAAATCCGGACCGCTAGGATTAGCGACCACCGAGAAAATAGAAGCTTGGCAATTCGGCGGTGAAGCATGTGTAGTCGATACGCGGGATCTATTGGACCAAGCTCCCAAAGGGGTTAGCCCTCTGGTTACGCCCGATTACCTTGAGCGCTTTGAATCAGCGAATCGTAAGTTGCGTTTCGGGGATGTTGTATTGTTTCGAAGCGATTATTCCGATCGATACTATCGTCCGTTCCCCGAAGGATCACGCTTCATCAATGACGTTGTCGACAAGAAAGCGCCTGGCTATCCCGATCCCAACCCCGAGACGATGGAGTGGCTTGCAACGCGCGGTGTTATGGCGCTGGGGACCGACTCTGCTAGCATGGGTCCAATGCCGGACTTGGCTGAACCGACCCATTATGCCGGATTGAAGCATGGAATGATCTGGACCGAAGGTGCAACGGGTTTTGGAGCCTTGCCTAACACCGGGGCGTTTTATTGTTTCTTGGGGCCCAAGCATTTGGCCGGTCCGTATGGCGAAGGACGAGCGTTTTCGATTGTCGGTGGCGATTTGCCGAAACGGTTGATCGAATCGTGCAAGGCCAAGCGTGCCGTGGATCTATCTCCGACACTCACGGCGAATTTCCCAATGACCAATCCCGGACGAAATACCGGAGAGCATCGCCAAGTCTATCTCAAAATAGATTTCTTATACAGCGAATATTTAGATATGTATCACCACGGACACATGATGGATTCGATGGCCGGTACGCATCTAGTCCCCCCCTCGTATGCGTTGCACCCAAGCGATTCCCAGGTTCAGGATTCACCCGAAGTCCGCTTGTGGCTTGACCAGTACGAGAATCGCTTTGGCAAGCGGGCTCGTAGCGATATGACGACCGAGAGTGTGCCGATCGAGTGGACATGCGGGAATGTCCGAGTGATCGATGCTAGGTCGCTCATTGGTACCACCGACAGAGGTAGTTGGCCAGCGTCGCCCGAGATCACTCCGGCGATGATCCAGGGCTACGAGAAAGCTTCAGGACCGTTGCAACCCGGAGAGGTCGTGCTGTTTCACACAGGGGTGATCGATCGGTATTTGAAAATGCCAGCCGATGGCCAAGGTCAATTCGGTAGCGGACTTTGGACCGACGCTTATTCTCGCAAGGCAGAGGGTTGGCCTGCACCTGGTCCAGAAGCGATCGACTACTTGAGCAGTAAGGGCATCCGCTGTGTCGCGACCGATGCACCAGACTTGGGAGGGGCCGATCCCAAGCGAGCGCTCATGACCTACTGGGCCCTTGGGAGTCGGCAGATGGTGGGCATCGAATACTTGTGCAACGTCGAATCGATCCCCGCGCAAGGTGGATATTTTCTGTTTGCCGCGTTGAAGATCAAGGACTGCCATGGTGGTCCTGGACGAGCGATTGTGTTGTACTGATCCCTATCGAGTTTTAAACCAGCAGACAGGCGTCGACGATGACCCAAAATGAATCGCAGGAGAATCCAGGTGGAATACCACCTTGGACGCAAGGCCAGTTGCCTGAGCCCAAGCCGCTCAGGTGGCGAAATTGGACCAGTTTCATTGGTCCTGGGATCGTGATGATGGGGATCCAAATCGGAGGAGGCGAATGGCTGTTGGGACCTGCGATGACGGCCAAATACGGAGGGGGGTTGATGTGGATCGCTACGATTGCAATCCTGCTGCAAGTTTTTTACAACATGGAGTGCGGTCGTTACGCGCTGTATTGCGGTGAACCGGTTTTCACTGGATTCATGCGATGCAAACCAAGCCCGCTTTTTTGGATCGGGCTGATGATGGTGCTGAATATATCCGCGCTGGTGCCAGGGTTATCGACCCATGGCGCAGCGATGATCGCTTCGCTGATCCTCGATAGGCCACCGAACTCTCAGGACCTGTGGTTGGTGGTCCCGCTTGCGTATGCCTGCTTGTTTGCTGTGGCCTTTCCGGTGGTGATGGGGGGCAAGATCTACAATATTTTGCAATGGGTCATGACGGCCAAGATCGCTATTGTCCTTGGGTTTTGTTTCGGTTTGGGTGTCGCTTGCGTCAGCGGGGAAAATTGGTGGAATGTTGTCAGTGGGTTTGTCAAATTTGGGAACGTGCCGGTTGCTAATGTCGATGGCACTGAGCGCATCGAGAATGTATTTGGGCATTGGTGGCAAACCGGTGAATTTCCCCTGATATCGATGGCAAGCCTGATCACGATAGGTGCTTTTGCAGGGTATGCAGGAGGAGGGGGGCTGGCCAATTCGACCTATTCGAATTTCGTGCGAGATAAAGGATGGGGAATGGGATCGCAAGTTGGAGCTATCCCCAGCGTTGTAGGTGGTCGGAGTGTGACGCTCAGTCACGTCGGCAAAGTGTTTTCGTTGACCGAGGAAAATCTGCAGCGGTGGCGGGGTTGGTGGCAGTACATTTGGACCGATCAAGTATTGGTGTGGGCACCGGGATGTTTTGTCGGAATGGCCTTGCCAGCTTTGTTATCGATGCAGTTCGCTTCGAGTTCAACGATCGTGGATCCAGAGCAGATGAAGGTCGCCCAAGCGATCGTTACGGCCGATGGGATACGCAACAGCGAAATCGGTCCGTTTTTTGGCAAGTTGCTTTGGATTGCCGCTTTGCTCACCGGCTTGATGGTGATGTTGCCCAGTCAAATGTCGGTGTTGGATGATTTTAGCAGGCGTTGGACCGACGCGATCTGGAGTGCTAGTTCCAGGGTTCGACAGCACTGGCGAAGCGATCAGGTCAAATGGATTTACTACAGCATCTTGGCGATGTACGTGTTATGGTCGTTTATCTGCACATTTTTGTTTAGCAAAGCGCCTAAGTTGATGACGGACTTTATCGCTAACTTCAACAATTTAGCGATCGGTGTGACATCGTTTCAGATCTTGTGGATCAACCATCGGTTGTTGCCCGAGCAGATCAGGCCCAAGTGGTATCAGTCGTTAGGGATCGCCTTGTGCGGGGTGTTTTATCTGGGGTTGGCGGCGATGGTGTTTTGGTTCAAGCTTGTTCCGCTTTGGTTAACAGGAGCTTGATAAAGGGCTCGATATCCAGTCGATACCATTGCGGGGTTTTCCCTCTGGTTACGGGGAAATAAAAAAAGCGTCGCAGAAATCTGCGACGCTTTCTTAGATGAACTCGGATTGAGTTGTAGGATTTACTCGCCGGTTGGAATCAGCGGGCCATCGGAGCCAAGACCACCCTTGAGTTCGGCCTTCTTGTCTTCTTTAACCTGTTGTTGCTGTTGTTCCTTCTCAGCTTCATTTCGAAGTTGTTCTTCGGTCCAGTCGACGCGACGTCGAGAGAGTCCGATCTTGCGTTCGTCGCTATCGACTCGCAATACCTTGACTTCGATCTCGTCGCCAACTTTGACCAACTCTTCGGGATTCTCGACCTTGTTGTCCGAGAGTTCCGAGATGTGTAGCAAACCTTCGAGGTTGTCTTCCAAGCCCACGAAGACACCGAAGTTGGTGATCTTGGTGACCTTGCCACTGACGAGCTGACCTGGTTTGTACTTCTCTGGAATGGTGGTATTCCATGGATCGTCGTCGAGTTGCTTCATACCTAAGGCGATGCGGCGACGGTTTTGGTCGACGCTCAGCACGCGGCACTTGATCTGCTGACCTTTTTGCAACACTTCGCTGGGATGGCTGATCTTGCGTGTCCAAGACATGTCCGAGACGTGCAAGAGACCGTCGATACCTTCTTCGAGCTCGATGAAAGCACCGTAATTGGTAAGGTTGCGAACCTTACCGGCGACTTCCGAGTTCTCTGGGTAGCGTTGCAGGATGTCGTCCCATGGGTTGGATTGGGTTTGTTTGATCCCCAGGGAGAGTTGTTGACCTTGGGCATCAACACCCAGGATGCGAACATCGATTTTGTCCCCGATTTGAACCATTTCGCTTGGATGGTTGATGCGTCGGGTCCAGGACATCTCGCTGATGTGAACAAGGCCTTCGATGCCCGGTTCGAGTTTAACGAACGCACCGTAGCTCATGACGTTGACGACTTCCCCTGGAACGGTAGCACCGACAGGGTATTTCTCGGCAATGTTGGTCCATGGGTTGTTTTGTTTTTGCTTCAGACCCAAGGCGATCTTTTGTTTCTCGCGATCGATTTGAAGGATCTTGACTTCGATTTCCTGATCGATAGCCACCATTTCCGTGGGGTGACCGATGCGTTCCCAGCTCATGTCGGTGATGTGGAGCAGACCGTCGATACCACCGAGGTCGACGAACGCACCGAAGTCGGCGATGTTCTTGACGACACCCTTGCGGATTTGGCCAATTTCCAGTTCGGCCATCAGGTGCTCGCGATCTTCCTCGCGTTGCTTTTCGATCAAGGACCGGCGGCTCACGACGATGTTTCGGCGTGCTTCGTCAATCTTGAGGACTTCGCACTGGACAACGCGCCCGATGTAATCGCCGATATCGTTTGGACGGCGAATATCGACTTGGCTAGCTGGCAAGAAGACGTTGACACCGATGTCGACCAGCAAACCGCCTTTGATCTTGCGAGTGACCGTACCGGTGACGACTTGGCCTTCTTGGACCGAAGCCATCATCTTTTCCCATTGGATGATCTTTTCGGCTTTTCGCTTGCTCAGAACGATCATGTTCCGAGCTTCTTCGAGAATGTTTTGGTCTTCGACTTCTTCGATCAAGACCTTGATCATCTGACCGACTTGTGGAGGCTCTTCGCCTTCTTCCCACTCGTTTTTGGGGATAGCCCCTTCGCTCTTGAAGCCGACGTCTACGACGACGAATTCTTCATTGATTTCGACGATTTTCCCTTCGACAATTTGGTTGACGTCAAACTGTTTGTTGGCGTCTTCGAGGGAATCTAAGAGGAGTTCTTCGGCGGAATCGCCGAACATCAAAGCGAGTTCGTTCTCGAGAGAATCATCGTCCAGAGAGCGGACTAAAGAGCGGTTGACCATAGATAGAAAGACCTGGAGTGACGGTCCTGTCGACGCTCAAAAAATCCCCGATCGCAAGGGAGAAACCGGTCAAACAACGTTTCGATCGATTGTCTGGGCTCCTTTTTAGCGATAAAACAAGGGGAAGTTGCGCCGTACGACCAGTCCAAAACGAGTTGCGGAAAGCGGGGGGAAGACACCTCTGTCGGCCCAAAAAACCCTGCGAACCTGAAGGGACAGAAGTTTAACCGCGAAACTTGTCGACGGCAACGGCGTATTTTTGCAAATCCAAGGGACTTTCATGAGCCAATCTTTACGTTACGCAATCGCAGGTGACCATGCCGGATTCTCTATGAAGAATGAGGTTGTCAAATTCTTGGCTGCTCAGGGTATCGAGGCGCTGGATTGCGGCACGCATTCGGCCGAATCATGCGATTTTCCGGATTTTGCCGAAGCTGTGGCAAGTCGGATCATCGACGGCCAGATCGATCGAGGTATTTTAGTTTGCGGGTCGGGGGTGGGGGTCAGCGTGGCAGCCAACAAATTTCCAGGTATCCGAGCTAGTTTGTGCCATGACACCTATTCGGCTCGCCAAGGAGTCGAGCATGACGATATGAACGTCCTTTGCATCGGTGCCCGAGTGATCGGCCCTGAATTGGCCTTTGAGATCATCAGAGCCTTTCTGGGTGCAAAGTACACCCCGCAACCAAGGCACGCCCGGCGGTTGGATAAGATCGTCGCTATCGAGTCACGCGTTCTTGCAGGTGAGTTCACCAAGAAACACTAGAAAATCCCATCCCCAAATGGGCTCTCAGGTGGCTTGCCCTCGGGTTGCCTGCCCTCGGGCTCCTTGGGCGCACTTGCCGAATCGAACTCGCCGGGTTTGTCCAGCAGGTGGGGGCGAGGGATAGGGGACTGGGAGTTCCGGGTTGACGGCAACACCGGAGGATGAGGGATGTACTCGAGATACTCCTCGTCGTACCTGGAAACGTAGCCGGGTTGCTTGGCACGCTCGAGTTCGAGTTGGTACTCTCGGATGACGGCTTGTTGGATCAGATCGCGGCAAGCTTGATTGATCGGATGCGCAATGTCTGCATAGAGTTTATTGGAGGCTCCCTCGATATCGTGCAGATCTTGATCGCCCCGTAAACGCTTACCGCACTGGTTGCAGTAGTTGCTGCGCATGTGGTTTTTCGAGCCACAGCGACCACACCGTGCCGTCATCTTGCGACTGGGCATGGCCACAAAAGGACCATGGGTCCCTTCAATAATCTTCAGATCCCTGACCACGAACGCATGGTCGAAAGTGATCGAACAGAAGGCGCGGAGTCGATCCTCCGATTCTTCCATGAGTTTGATGCGAACCTCAGTAATGTCCATCTTGATTTGCCACTCAGTCCGTTGAATCGTCGATTCAAGTTCGAGATTATCTGTTTGCTGTAATCTGCTCAAGGATCGAGGGACTTGTCCATGTGCTAAACGGATAAGCCCTAAAGTTTCCGACTTGATGTAGTTCCAATGCGATCGATTCCGCCTGTGCGCGGCTTGTGCACAAGCAAAAGCGAGCCGACCCGCTACCGCTGAGACACTGCCCAAGGGTATTGAATCGAGCGATGCTTCTAGCCGTCTGCTCGACCCAATGGGTGGTTCGTATCGCCGCCTCGTCCAGTCGATTATACAGCAGTTGAGCCAATCGTGCTTGATGGTTCGGTTCCTTGGGGCCATCGTCCAAGCATCGGATCATCGCATCAGCCTCTTGGACCCGTTGACGCTGCGAGATCGACTCCCGAACCAATCCAAAGACTTGGGATGTCTGACAACCTTCAGGCGGATGCACGATGACACCGTGGATTTGGCAATCGTTAGCTATGGGTTTGACACTCTGGCCTCGCTGGGTGCACCGAGCGGTCCAGTTTCTACCGTTGTGGCCATCGAGAAAAAAATTGATGTCACTTCCTAAATCGCTGGCGATAGCCCCTAAGCGATCCGGGGCGTAGTCGAGTTGCCAAACCAAGGTCCCTAGGACCAGTGCTGCGGCCGCATCGCTGCTGCCACCCCCTAGGCCCGCTTGGGTTGGTATCCTTTTTTTTAAAATCACATGAGCCCCACGGTTTCGCATGCCGCTGAGGTCTCGCAACGCATCCAACGCTCGAAGCACTAGATTGGAATGCGGACCATCGGCCCGTGTTGGGATCTCCCAAGCCTTGTCCAACCCCGCTAGCTGCCTGTCGCCAACGACCTGCGCTTCCGATAAATCGACTTCCAAACTCAGGTCCCCCGAATGGCTCGGGTAGATCTCTAAGCCATCGGTCAGGTCGATCGCAAGCATGATCGTATCGAGATCGTGGTAGCCATCTGGCCGCTTACCCAAAACCTCTAAAAACAGATTGATCTTGGCAGGTGTCTGGCACTGCCAACCTTTGGCTGATGTCGATGAATGCTCAATCCGTCGGATGATCATGGCTAGTCTATGCTGACTGGATATCCGGCGGCGGTCCAAGCCCTCCAGCCGCCATCGACACTGACGACCCTCGAATAGCCCATCTTGCTTAAATTATCAGCCGCCAGTGCAGATCGGAACCCGCCACCGCAAAGCAGATACACTTCGGTATCAGGATCTGGAATCACCGATTCGATATCGCGCTCGATGATGCCTTTGCTCAAGTGGATCGATCCGGGGACATGGCCCTGCGCATATTCGCTTTCTTCTCGAACATCGATGAGTATGGGTTTGGTCGCGCCATCGAGCTTGTGTTTAAGCTCATCGATGGAGCATTCCTGAATGTTGGCTCGGGCTTCTTGGACGATCTTGAGGAAACCTGGGGAGTGTTGTTTGGACATTGGAGAATTTATTCCGTCTGTATCGGTTAGGAGTCCTTAAAAATTTTCGTATTGGCTGCAGAGTCCGCACATTCTACGCCGATAGAAATTTTGCGGGCAAAGTGGAGTTTCGTTTTCTCTACAAAACCTTGCTTGCTCGCGACTAGGAAATTGTAAACCACTCTGGCAAGGACAGCGATGGCCCGCAGGACTGCAGCGATGCTTGGATATTTTGGCCTGATCCTCGAGCTTGGACTCGGATGGATCGCAGGTTGGGATACCGACATTATTTTGATCCGGGGAATTGCTGTGATGCTAACGGCATCGCTTGTGGGGTGGACCGCTGGTGCTCTAGCATGCGAATGGACCCTCAAGAGCGATTCGAGCCGCTCGACTGCACAGCGTTAACGCCGACTCGGCAATCTGGGAAAAACAGACAAACCAGATTTCTGAATCTTTGATTAACTGATGTGGAATCGCTTGGCTCAACTCGTTAGAGTCGCGGGTCTACTGGCCGTTTCGGGGCTTCTCCCGAAGCGCATGCAAGGCTGCATGTGGGCGGGTAAATGACGAATAAGCCAACACATCACGGAGGTTCGGATGGCATCGACCGCATTACAAAATGCTGATATGACCGAGGTCTGGGTAAAGTTCAAGGCCGATCCAACCAACATACCACTGAGAAATCAACTCATCGAACGCTACACCCCGCTGGTTCGCTACAACGGCGAACGGCTTCGCTCGAAACTGCCCGAAGGTGTCGAGCTAGACGATCTGATCAGCGCGGGTATTTTCGGTCTGATGGATGCCATCGATGCGTTCGATATGGAACGGGGTGTCAAGTTTGAAACGTACTGCGTACCGCGTATCCGCGGTGCTATGCTCGATGAACTTCGAACCATGGACTGGGTTCCTCGATTGGTTCGAAGCAAGGCTAGTAAGCTCAATGAGGCGACCAAACTGTTGGAAGCCAAATACGGCCGCGCACCGAGCACTCATGAACTCTCGGAGTACATGGGTATCTCAATCGATGAACTCGAGAAGATGAAGGTCGACGCTTCAGCCGTAGGACTCGTTTCGCTGAACAAGAAATGGTACGAAACCGACAGCTACAAGGACATCCGAGAAATCGATGTTCTCGAAGACAAACGCAGCGAAGACCCCACGCGACGAATCGGTAAAAGCGATCTGATGCGTCTGGTCACCAAAGGGCTCAACCGCAACGAGCGACTGATCATCATTTTGTATTACTACGAAGAAATGACGATGAAGGAGATCGGTGCAACGCTAGATCTGAGCGAAAGCCGCGTCAGCCAAATGCACACGAGCATCGTTCAGCGCCTCCAAGAACAACTCGGACGACGCCGAGTCGACTTGGGGTCCTAAACCCGATCACCTAATTGCCCGATCACCTAATTGACCGTGCGGGGCGAGAGTCCTCGGGCCACTAAGTTCTGATTGAGTTTCGCAAACGCAGGCGGATAGCTTGCAAGCAACCGTACCAATTGCGTCGCTGATGTCTTAAAATGCTCTGCCGCTTTGGGTAAGTGATACTCCAAAGCGATCAGAGCTTCGAAGGCTTCAGCCAAGATCGCTGGGAATTGCTCGTTGTCCAGGGATACTTTCAGCCTCCCTTGACGGCAGTAGCTTTGAAAAAGATCCGATACCGGTAGAAGCCCAAAAGCCCAGTGGCCTGGATCGCTTCGATGGCAGTGGTACTCGACGGCCAAGCATAGTCGCAGCCGTTGCAAAGCGACTTGCCGGTTCCTGCTCTGCGATCGCTCTTCGGTTGCACTTGCTCGGATCCCACTGGGTAAATGCTCGATCGTCACCGCTGTTTCGACTTTATTGCGGTGCTGGCCTCCCGGACCGCTGGCTCGCGAAAAAACCCAACGGCATTGCTGCTCGAACTGGTCCAGTGGTAGTCGACTCGGGTGCATCAATCGATGGCTTGTTCAAGGGAAACTCGTGCTGCCAGGGCGGCGTCTGGAGCGATTTTAGCCTCTTGTCTGGGGAATTGCCGTAGTCGATAGGTACGTTTCTACCTATCTTGTTGAAATCCAATGCATTGGCTGCAAGCAGAGCTTATTTTTTGCCCCCGTTTTTCCTATGACACGTACGATCGCAATCGGTGATATTCATGGCTGTTTGACGGCCCTCGATGCGCTCTTAGCCGCCATCGAGCCAACGGCCCAAGACGTTTTGATCCCCGTAGGAGACTACATCGACCGAGGTCCGGACTCCAAAGGGGTCATCGATCGACTCATGGAACTGAAGGAGAAAACGAAACTCTTTGCACTTCTAGGAAACCATGAGGAAATGATGCTCGGGGTCCTGGACCGAAAAAGAGAACCCTTTGCATGGCTGAACCACGGTGGACATAAAACTATGGAAAGCTACGGATTCGAAGGGGACTTGTCGGTCATCCCGGAGTCCCACCGAGCCTTCCTCGAATCCCTACTGCCTTACTACGAAACCCCAACTCACATCGTTGTGCACGCCAACTACGATCCGCAAATGCGCATGGAAAACCAACCACCGGATCTTTTAAGATGGGTCAAAATCTCCCACCAAACCCCCAAACCACACTTCTCAGGCAAGCATGTGGTCATGGGCCATACCCATCACCCCGAAGGACAAATTGTCCAGCTCCCACACCTGACCTGTATCGACACTTTTTGCTACGGCGGGAAATGGCTGACCGCCTTGGAACTTGAATCTCAACATGTCTGGCAATCATCACCTGAGGGCGAAGTTCGCGAATTTGATTTAGAACCAATGCCGACCCCAGCCAATTAGAACCGCCAAAACAGCACACCTAGTAGGACCCACCCAAGCATGTCACCGAGAAAAGCTCGCCCAACAAAATCCGCCCAAAAAAAGAATCTGCAAGAGAAAAACGGATCGGATACCAAACCATCCGATAAGTCCAATCGAGAACCATCGATGCAGCGGATCAACAAAGTTCTCGCCGCAGCGGGACTCGGTTCCCGACGCCAAGTCGACGAACTGATCGAGCAAGGCCGGGTCGAAATCGACGGCCAAGTCATCACGCAAGTCGGAGTCAAAGTCGATCTGACCAGCGCCTCGATCAGCGTCGATGGCCAACTGCTCAAACAGCATCGACCCGTTTACTACGCACTGCATAAACCCGAAGGTGTCCTGTGCACCAATCGCGACCCCCAAGGCCGTCCTCGCGTGATCGATTTCGTTCCTAACCAACATCGCTTGTTCCCCGTCGGACGATTGGATGCCTCAAGCACCGGCTTGATCCTCCTGACCAACGATGGTGAGCTGGCCCAGCAACTAGCACACCCCAAGCATGAAATCCCAAAACGCTACGCGGTGGTGGTGGTGGGCCAAGTCGAACTCGATGCGCTCAAAAGACTCGAACGCGGAATCTATTTGGCGGAAGGCAAAGCGCAGGTCGATCAGGCAAGACTCAAGAAAGTTCGCAAGACCAGCACCGACCTGGAAATCACACTTAGCGAAGGCAAGAATCGTGAGATCCGACGCGTCCTTGCTCGACTCGGACATAAAGTCGTCTCGCTCAAACGCATCGCGATCGGCCCTTTGAAACTCGCCGACCTGCCCGAAGGAGCCTACCGAGCCCTCTCGGTCCACGAAGTGCAAGGGCTTTATCAAGCGGTTGACGACATTCGTCGCGAGCGCAAAGCCGCTAGAAAAGCCCGCAAGAAACTCGCTTCTTCAAGCCAGGAAACAGAGAGCTCCGCGCAGGAAACTCCACGCTCGAATGCCAGTAAACTTCCCAAGCCTCCCAAGGCGCGAGGGAAGAATTGGGAGACTCTGCCATCCCTAGCTCAAAACCCTTATGCCACCGACGAGGACATCGATCAATCCACGTCCGATGAACAAGACCAAGAACTCATCCTCATCCGAGACCATGGACCGGCGGGTCCGACCGATGATTTCGACGACCAGGAGTACTTCTTCGTACCCAAAAAACGCTCCGGAAGCGTGATTGGACAAGAGGACGATCAAGAGACTTTAGACCAAACTCCTGGTGGATTTGAATTCGAGCCGATCGAACTCGATGACGACGAAAGCTTCACGGATAACCATGGCAAAAAACCAAGAACGATGGGCGCCAGGAATCTAAGAGCTAATGACCGGCAGAAAAATGGCGGGCAGAAAAATGGCGGGCAGAAAAATGGCGGGCAGAAAAATGACAGGCAGAAAAATGGCGGGCAGAAAAATGACAGGCAGAAAAATGACAGGCAGAAAAATGGCGGGCAGAAAAATGGCGGGCAGAAAAATGGCGGGCAGAAAAATGGCGGGCAGATAAATGGCGATCGCCGAAGTCCAAGAGACTCCGATACTCTAGGCAGGGATTCGCAAGGAGCCCAGCGTGGTGGAACTAAGCGCGGTGGACCCAAGGGTTTTGGGCCAAAAACGCCAAGCTCAAAACGCAGCGGGCCAAAACGGGGCGGGCCAAAAAGGGGTGGATCCAATCGCAGCGGCCCGAATCGCGGTGGACGATCTGGGCGAGGCTCAGCGCGCTGAGAAACGCTAGCATTTCTATCAGGGATTGACTCCCATCGCATCGAGGTTGGCTTGGTCGCCCCAAATTGCTACGCTTGCCCACTTACAAGCCAGTCGATTGCTCCCCCTGAGCCAACGCACTGTTTCTGGTTTGGTTAAGGTTTTGTTTTCGCGAACACGGATGTTGCTCGTTGTATGGAATCTCCTAGACGCAGAGGGTTAAGGCAGGCCAAGGATCGCCAGGAACAGCTGGCCCGAGGTGTATCGGTGGTCCAGCACGGTGTCAGCGCGCTGATGCAACTGGCGCACATGATGGATGAAGAGTTCGTTTTGGCTGCAGACAAGATCGCTTCGATGCGGGGCAATTTGATTGTCTGCGGGATAGGCAAAGCGGGGCTTATCGGACGCAAGATTGCTGCCACGTTTTCATCAACAGGCACCCGCTCTCATTTTCTGCATCCCTCGGAAGCCCTTCATGGGGATCTTGGATGCATCGGACCAAACGACGTCATGCTGGTCCTCTCCAATAGTGGCACCACCCCAGAGATCGTCGAACTGCTACCTCACTTATCGCGAAGGGCTTCGAGCGTAATTGCCATCACCAGCAAGATCAACAGTCCTTTAGCTCAGGCTTCGGACATCACGCTAGTGATTCCCAACTGCCCCGAAGCGTGCCGATTGAATCTAGCACCTACAACCAGCACCCTTGCGATGCTGGCGCTAGGAGACGCGCTAGCGATTTTAGTCAGCGAAAACAAGGAATTTGGACAAGAGGATTTTGCTCGCTTGCATCCTGGAGGAGCTTTAGGGCTTCGTTTGGCGTCGGTCGATGAACTGATGCGTCCGCTTGAAGAGTGCCGAGTTTGCAATCAGAACACAACGCTCAGGCACATGCTTGTGGAAACCTCTAGACCAGGTCGACGCACCGGTGCGGTCATGGTTGAAAACGACCAACACGCTTTGGTGGGGATCTTTACCGACAGCGACTTGACTCGATTCTTAGGCAAACACCAAAGCGCGGACTTGGATTGCCCGCTTCATGAAGTCATGACCAGAAAGTTCTCCGCGATCTGTTCAGGTGCCAAGTTGAGCGAAGCGATCGAAATCCTTTCGAGCCGTAAGATCAGTGAGTTGCCTGTGGTCAATCATTTTGACCAGCCTATTGGATTGATCGACATCACGGATTTGATCGGCCTGGAACCCCTTGTAGGTACTATGGAACCGATAGCACCCTCAGCATCGATCCGAATTTTCGGTTCAACCCTTTAGGCCGCTTCTGAAAATCAACCGATCACACACGTAAAGGAATAAGCGTTGTTCCAAAGCGATTACGAAATTGCTAAGCCCATACGATTGATTCTGTCGGATGTCGATGGAGTTTTGACCGATGGACTCATCACGATCGACAACTCGGGGGTCGAGAGCAAATCGTTTTATGTCAGGGATGGCCATGGCATCAAGCTTTGGAAGAAAGCGGGATTTGAATTTGGGCTTCTGACAGCCAGGAACTCTCAAGTCGTGAAACTCAGAGCACAGGAGCTGGGGATCCAATGGGTTCGTCAGGGGTTCGCCGACAAACTCCCTGCAGCCCGCGAGATGATGCAATCGATCGGCGTCGAGCCGCATGAAGTCTGTTACATCGGGGATGATCTCCCGGACATTCCCGTCATGGCCAGTGTCGGGCTAGCTGTCACCGTGGCTGATGGAGCCAAAGAAGTCAAGCAACTAGCCCACTGGGTGATGAATCACCCCGGAGGACGCGGTGCGGTGCGAGAGTTGATCGAGAGGATTCTACAAGCCAAAGGGAGATGGGAAGATTTCATCCCGAGTCGCCCGCGATGACGTTTCTAAAACACTACTTGCAAATCCTCATTCCAATGCTGGCCTGCTTTGCAGGCTACGAGCTTTTCATCGCTCCTGGAATCGAGCCGATCAAGTCCCAGAAACAGGCTCGCTGGACTCAGCAATCCGGATTAAGCAATGAGCAACCTCAATGGTGGGGAGCTTATTTTCCAGAAGGCTCTTGGCAAAGACAATCACCCTTGGTGATCCAGCAAGACCAGTTCATTCTGCTTTATCAGAAACGCCAGCAGCTCTCTGATACCCGATGGCGCTTCAGCCCTCTGACGATCGTCATTACGCAGAAGGGACAATCCGATCAGCAGCGTGCAATTTTCATCGATAATCCCAAAGGTGCTGAGATCCAATTCAAATCCGCATTCGATTGGACTCTAGGCCATCCGCCACCGGTCTCCCAAGGTCAGTTAAGTGGCCCGATCACAATCTACTCCCCGCCGGATCCGAAAACCAATCAAGGTGAGCTGAGGATCGAAGCCGAGGACGTTCGGATCGACAAACGCCAAGTTTGGACCGACAAACAAATCCGAATGAAACTAGGTGGTTCGAGCGTTCAAGGCAGATATCTTTCGATCTTCATGGATCAAGATCTGTTGTCAGACTCCAATCCCTCAACTCCCTCAAAAAGCGATAGCCCTTTTGCAGGACTTGATTACCTGCAGCTTTTTTATGTAGACCAAGTCCAAGTCGAACTGCAAAACGGTGGATTGTGGCCATCGGATCCACTGGGCCCTCAACGGGATGCGAAAGCCCACGCTAAACTCGATTGCCGTGGTAGATTCCAATTTCAGTTTCATCAGTCTCAAGCAACCTTCATGGATGGCGTGCATTTGGAGCACGTTGTCGAAGGCAAACCCATCGATACCTTTGATTGCAACGAACTGCGATTCACCGTCGGTTGGAGCCAGTCCCAGACCAAAGAGCAAGAGTCGTGGAAACTCGATCGACTCGAAGCGATCGGACTGCCAGGCCGCGACCCCAGTGATCAAAGCCGATGGATTCGGCTCGATGCGCCAGGAATGCAAGCTCAAGCGCATGGTCAGCACTTGGTCATGGACTTGGTGCACGGGATGGTCAGCTTGAGCAACGTTCTGCCTGGGGCCGCTCCGAAGAACTCTTCGCGTGTGTTTCTCAAGCGAGGGAACATCCAGATTACTTCACCAAACATTCAGTACCAAAATCCAGAAGTACTTGCCAATGGGCAATCGTCCAAGTTCACTCGGCTAGGTTGGGTCATCGCCGATGGGATCGGCCAAGCTCAAGTCGAGTCTCAAGAAGGTGAGATTTGGAATCTTCACTGGAGCAAACGCTTGGCCATTCGCCCCCACGAAAATCGCGATTTGATTTCCATCGATGGTGGTGCCAATATCAGCAGCTCTCTACGCGGTCGATTTGTTGCCGAAAAACTCAATCTTTGGGTATTGCCGGTCGATGCCGCAATCGCCTCGAAACTAGCTCCCTATTATCCAGACGGTCAACTACCTGCTTTCGTCCCAGATTCGATTTCTGCAGAGGGTCAAGTCATCGTCAAAACCCCCGAGCTCAATGCCCAAGTCGAATCGATGGCAGTTCGCTTTCGGCATTTGGATCCACAAGAAGCGCTTCGCGCAGGATATTCGATCAGCGAGAACAACACCAAAAACAAGACCAGCAAAGAGACAACATCAACCGCTGGGTCCACAATCTTGCCCCCGACGCTTCCGGTCTTGCCCCCGAGTAACAACCCAAGCGTGTCCTCAAGTATCCCTCGAGTACCTGCGGCTAAAGCGACTGTTTCCAATGTGCCGATGAGCATCACAGGAAAGACGCTCGAAGCCGACATCGTGCGGATAGGTAGTGAGAGCATCGTCGAAAACTTATCCCTGGAAGGCAACTTTACTCTGCTGCGAGAATTCCTATCGGTCGATTCTCCATGGCCTCTGACGGCTACGGGAGACAAGCTTGTGATACAAAGCCAATCGAGCGATCGATCCAATGTTTATCTGGTCGGTCAACCGGCCAAAATCGCGGTCGGTTCCGGATGGGTCGTCGCCAACGAACTACAACTATCCCAGAACGATCAGCTCTTTTGGATCAATCACCCCGGAGAGCTGGTGTTGCCCCAAGAGGCACTATCTCAAGAACCCAACGATAGGACTTGGAATTGGCGTTCGCCCCCTCGAATTCAGTGGGGTGAACGTATGACTTTTGACGGACGCAACGCAAGATTCGGTGGCGGAGTAGTCCTGGATTGCCGACTGCAAACCGACGCAACGACGATGTGGCATCTGCTTGCCAATGCTAGGACACTGACCTTGGATATGTCCCAACGTGTCCCTTTTCAATTGCCAACCGGGGGAGCCAAAGGCACTCGGCCAACCGATAGACCTGAAGTCCAAGTCGTTCGGCTTGATGGTGATGTGGACATCAAAGCTGTCCAAACCGATCTTGCAGGAGTTCGAAGATCGGCAGAGAACTTTGTTCTTCCAAGGCTGGAATTCCAAGTGCCGGCAAGGAACTTTATCGGTTACGGGCCTGGCCAACTATGGAGCCGCCGATTCTCCAATACAAGTCCATTAGCTGCCGTTGCACAAACTCCCGTACTTGCCGCTCCAACTCCGGCTACCCAAATCCTCGGAGCCAATGCGTCTGAAGAAACTCTCCAGTGTTTGCATTTGACATTCGTTGGACGCATGGAAGGTTCTGTCCCTCAAAGGATCGTATCTCTTTACGACAAAGTAGCCGCATTGCTTGGTCCGATTGCTAGTTGGGATGACCAGCTCGACGTTCGAAACTCCGAACGCTTGGCTACCCACCAATCACGTCTCATCTGTGACCAACTCAATCTCTTCGATGCGTCCAGTTTAAGCTACAACCGAGTCGCGACGGCCTCCAAAGGCGCATGGGAACTCGATGCTCTTGGAGCTTCGCAGCTCACAAGCCGTACCGAGTCTGGAGATGTGGTCATCGATGCAAATCGCATCGGATATGCAGCGCTCGATGATGCGGTTCGAATCGAGGGAACCGTACAGCGACCTGCAACGATCCGCCGGATCGGCGGCGAAAACAACGCAGAAGCCGGCCAATCGATCCAAGTCAGCTCGGCTTCGATGCGCCTACGCACCGGCCAAATCAACGCGCAAATTCGCAAGATCGAAGGTGCGTTGCCATTGAATATGCAACCCCCCGGAGTTCAAAACCCAGCCGGCCCAAACGCCGCAAGACCGCAAAACTCGAGTCCAAACGCCTCACCAACCTTGCCCTCAGCTCGTGACTACAATCCCCTTCAACCACGACCTAGGTGATCTGCTGAAGGGCCCTGATACTTGCCCAAGACCTCTTGCCCTACTAGACTTGTCTGCTTCCAATGAGTATCGGCCTTACGGAAATTTCGTCCAAAGCCCGCAGGAACAAGCAGCATGTCAGCAGTCTTAAAGGGGCTAACCCATTCGCAATATCAAGAGCACGAGTCCAGGACCGGCCAGAAGCATGAGTATTATCGAGGTGAAGTCTTCGCAATGGTCGGAGGCACGCCAACGCACTCCCTGATCGCTACGAACTTCACAGGTGAAGCTCGCCAACGACTCAGCGGAAAACCTTGCTCAGCATACAATGCCGATCTGAGGATTAAGGTGGACTCGGTCGGATTGTACACCTACCCCGATGCTTCGATCATTTGCGGTCCGTTAGAACTGGATGCAGATGTCCCTAATTCCGTGAAGAATCCGGTTGTACTAGTCGAAGTTCTGTCCGACTCGACCGAAGGCTACGATCGAGGACAAAAGGCCACTTTCTATCGCACCATTCCATCGCTCAAAGCGCTGGTCTTGATTTCCCAGAACCAACCTCATGTTGAATGCTTCACCCGCCAAGCGTCCGGGGGTTGGTTGCTGACCGAGGCCCGCGCGCTGACCGAATCCCTGGTTTTGGACCCGATCGGGATATCGATTTTACTGTCAGAAATCTACCGTAACGTTCAATTCGACTCCTAGCCCTCAGGCTCGCTGGGTACTAGAGGGGTCGCGAAGCGATTTGCAGGCTTGTTCGATGCGTTTGGCCTGGTTCTATACGAACGCTTCGGCGGCGGACGTTTGCCGTCTCGATACAGCACATCTGCCGGTACTCAAGATCCCCAAAATCAGACATCCGCTTGGACTTTTCGATCCACGGATTCCAAACCACGGTAGACTGGGACCCGGTCGATTGAATCTCTATCGATCGTTCCAATGCTGGGTCTTGGATTGCAATACTGGAGGCCGTCCCATAATAAATCCGATCGGTCTCCTGATCGAAATGGATCGGCTCTTGCGATGCTGCATGATCAAGCTTGGTTAGTTGATCGTAGTATCCGTACTCCTTTAGATCTCCTGAGATGGACACACGCTCGATATCTCCAATGCGGAAATACGTATGCAAAGCCACTTCGTAGTCACAGGAGATATCGCTCTGACTGGTCGCTTCAAAAAAGACCTTCAGCACCCCGCCCATTTCGATTCGATACACCAATCGAAATTGGTCTTTGATTAGCCCAAGTTCGGTTATGATCGCGGAATCCTGAAAACGGGTACTAAGCACTTGCCAAGGGGAGGTTCGCGCCCATCCGTGGGCAGGCAAGTTGGCATCCAGAGGGTGGCTGTTGAACCATGGAAAACATATCGGTATTCCTCCCCGCAGCGCTTTTCCCTGAGCGAAAACCGCTTGGCTGCTCATAAATAGTAGATCTTGATACTCAGTTACATGGGCACCCTGTAGAAAAAACTCTCCGGTGCAATGATCTGTTTTTACTTTGGCGAAAACCAATCCGCTAGGATGCTCGCAAAAAACGAGTTGATCACCAAGTCCATACTGCGCGTTGAGAGAATCGATGCTCATACAGATTCGTCCTTAGTATTCCATAACCCCAACCCGACCAGCACTTTGCATAAGACGCTCTAGCTCACCCGGGTTGCGGATCGAAGCAAAACCTAGGGATTCGAGGACCTCAGAATCCACTTGCGACTGAAGGTAGATACTTCGGCGAGATTGAATGCCCCTTAAGACCGCCGCAGCGAAAGCGTCCTGTAGTTTGCTATCGAGCAAGATTTGCTGCAGCTCTTCATCAGGATCGTCGGATGCCAAAGCCCCAACGCCAGACGTCACATCGATCAAACTGGGAGCCACCACGACGATACGACCGGTGGGAGTAAGCCAACGTTCGGTGCTGCAAGCAGCACCGGCGATATGGTTCCAACTTGGTTCCCTGGATTCATCGACCAGTTGAACGACCACCAATTCAAAACCCTTTTGATTTGGGCTGTTTTCGTTGGCATGGTCCGGATCCACTCGCTCCTGAGAGGCTCGATCCACTTGCTCAGGAGTTCCTGAAATCAGCGAAGCAATCTGACCATCCTGATTGGCTAATGCTGCAATGGTAAACTGAATTCCAGCCAACCAGCCAGATTCAGCATGGCGCTGGGTTCTCTTGGTGCGAGACTCCGATGGTTTCAACCATGCTTTCGCATGACGATTCATCGTGGCTCGGTCCGCAAAGGCAGGAAGCACGACAAATGGATCGTGCCTGCGCGGATCCTGTGGCTCAAGCCATCGATATAGGGGGATCACAAAGTCGGCTTCGACCAACTCGCGGTGCAAGTAGATCGGCTCGGCTTGCTCGGAAGCGGCAATGTATTCAAGGTTTTGCTGGTTGTCCGGATCATGACAGGAGACATGAATCCGAGGGTCATCCCCCAGTAGGCTCTCGGGGTGCTTGGCCTCCAACCAATCGCGGATGGCTTGGGCTTGAGACTCCTGACCATTGGCAAGAACTACCCAAAGAGCCAGATCGCTCAAGGCTTGCTGACCGAGGAGCCAATCGATGATCGAGTTGACTACCAAGGCAGCTTGTGGAAGACTCTCGTGGACAGCGATGGCAACTCGATCGCCTGGGACTAAAGCACGGTCGATCGATGGGAAATCGATCGGTGACTCCATAGCCTGAGCGACAGCTTGTGGGATCTCTACAGATCCTGATACGATCGCGCCTCGGAGTTGAACGAAATCAAAGCCTGTATAGTTTTTCATCGGTTCAACAGCTTGAGGTACCAGTCTTGATGTCGTTGGATCATCATCGAAGCGGAATGTTGCCGAGCCACTAGCTCACTAGCCGATTGAATCAATCGACTTCGCTCTTGCGAATCATCGAGCAATTGGTTCGAGATCCTCATGAGTCGATCGACATCACCGACTTGGAACAGGATACCTGTTTTTTCATTTTCGATAAGGTCGCGATTTCCTGGGATATCGGTCGCCAAGACCGGGACACCGGCTTGCATGGCTTCGAGGATCCCGTTGGATTGGCCTTCATAAAGACTGCCATTCCAAAATAGGTCTGCATGAGGCAATATCTGCTTGGCATCGGTTCGATGTCCCAACAAATGCACCGCAGCGCCCCCGCGGATATTATCCCGATAGGACTCCAGGCGTTGCCGCTCGGGGCCTTCGCCCAGCACCACGTAAGAGATATCGTTTCTGAGAATCCGCAGCATTTCTGCCGACCAGATCAAGTCTTTGTACCCTTTTTGATGCCAAAGCCTTCCGATCGAAAGTATCAACTTGTGGCTGGCAGGTATCCCGAGTCGCTCAAATGCACTCTGACGAGAGATCTCCTGATCGGCTTGCCTGGGTTCGATACCGTTGGGAATGATCGTGAAGTTCGACTCATCGACCCCGTGGGTATGATAAAAGTCAACCACACCTTGGCTGTTGGTCGAAATGCCATGGGTGCGTTTGGCCAGAAACCGGTCGATGGTTAATTGCCAAGTTCCTTTCCAGGGGTCGACTGAGCGTTCCGATCCGACAACCACCGGAACTTTGGCGCATAAAGCAGCCGTACGACCATAAGCGTTTGCTGCGAAAATCCAAGTGTGCACGATATCGGGCTTGATTCGCCTGATTGTGCGCAGGAGTTGATACCAAGCCCATGGGTCTGCAGTCGCGTTCTTCCCAATCACATGCACATCAACACCGGCGGATCGAAGCTGTGATTCCAAAGGCCCAGTCCGCGTAAGCACAATAACCGACGGCGTGAACAAACTTCGGTCCAAACCGCATGCAAGCATAACTAGTTGTTTCTCCGCACCTCCTTGATCCAAAGTCGGCACAATCAAGCACACGGGTATCGGCCCAGTCCGGTTCATTGGAACCTCTCTTGAGCAGTTGTGCTTTCGATGAAACATTCTTTCATTGCGAAAACCTGCCTCCAGACATCCATCCAGTGCTCGTTGGGATAGTGATGGTGATAGTGCCGGCGCAATGCCATGGCTTCGGCCTCCCATTGTGCCCGGTGAGTCAGCCAATCAGACAACTGCTGCGCGAGGGAATCCTTCGAGTAGTACCACTTCATCAATGGGGTCTGAGGCATCCATTCGGAGATAGCCGGATCTAGCGCGGCAATCAGGGGAACCTGCGATTCAAGCGCCAACCGAGTCGAGTATTGGAGCGAGCAAACCGGATTCGATGCGACGATCAAGTCGGCGATGCAAACCAAGTCTTCTAAGACATCGAATCCATCAAAGATCAAGATCTCATGA